>JBDUCH010000260.1:0-6178 GCA_040003555.1 Variovorax sp.
ATGTTGACGTGATGCCGCGTGTAGCTCGAGGTCTTGACGCGGATGCCGCGCTTCATGCCCTCTTCGCCGAGGTAGGCGCCCCAGGCCCAGGCTGCGACCATCAGGTGGATGGTGTTGCCCTTGGGGCTGACGCCCAGCTTCTGCGAGCCGATCCAGGTGAGCGGGCGCAGGTAGCAGCTCTCGAGCTTGTTCTCGCGCACCACCTGCTTTTGCGCTTCCATCACCTCCTGCCGGGTGAAAGGAATCTTCATGCGCAGGATCTTGGCGCTGTTGAACAGGCGCTCGGTGTGCTCCTCGAGCCGGAAGATCGCCGTGCCGTCGACCGTGTTGTAGGCGCGCACGCCCTCGAAGGCGCCGCAGCCGTAGTGCAGCGTGTGGGTCAGCACGTGGATCTTGGCGTCGCGCCAGTCGACCAGCTGGCCGTCCATCCAGATCTTGCCGTCACGGTCGGCCATCGAAGGCGCGGGAGGGACGAGGGCGCTCATTTTTTTGTGTCCTTTGAGGGAAAGGGGTTCGCAGAGCCGGCGATTTTACGGCCCGGCCACAATGGCGGTTTCGTCCAACGTTTCGGCCCACCGCTTCAGGAAAGAGTGTCCCTTTGTCCTTCTTCAAGAACGTCATCGTCTACCGCATCGAATCTTCATGGTCTGCCACGCTCGAGCAGGCCGAACAGGCCTTGGATGGGCAGCGCTTCGTGCCCTGCGGCCCCTCGCAGGAAAAATCGGCCGGCTGGATCGAGCCGCGTGGCGCGGCGCATGGCCCGCTGGTCGAATCCATCGGCGGCCAGTGGCTGCTCGAATTCATGATCGAGGCCAAGGCCGTGCCGGCCTCGGTGGTGCGCCGCAAGGTCGACGAGCGCTGCGCGCAGATCGAAGCCGCCACCGGCCGCAAGCCCGGCAAGAAAGAAAAGAAAGAGCTCAAGGAAGACATCGCGCACGAGTTGCTGCCGATGGCCTTCACCCGCCAGGCCAAGGTCGCGGTGTGGATCGACCCGGTCGAGCGCCGGCTGGTGGTGAACAGCTCGAATGCAACGCGCGCCGACGAGGTGGTCACGGCGCTGGTCAAGGCGCTCGACGGCTTTGCGGTCGCGCAACTGTCGACCCAGATCGAGCCGGCCGCCGCAATGTCGAACTGGCTCTCGACGCAGGAGCCGCCGGCCGGCTTCAGCATCGACCGCGAATGCGAGCTCAAGGCCAGCGACGAGTCGAAGTCTGTGGTGCGCTATGCCAAGCATGCGCTCGACATCGACGAGGTGCGCCAGCACATCGCCGCCGGCAAGCGCCCGACACGGCTCGCGATGACCTGGGACGACCGCGTGTCGTTCGAGCTCACCGAAGCCATGCAGCTGCGCAAGATCGTGTTCCTCGAAGGCACCGACAGCGCCACCTCGTCACGGGACGCGAAGGACGACAACTTCGACGCCGATGCCGCCATCGCGACCGGAGAACTCGGGCAACTGGTGCCCGATTTGCTCGAAGCGCTTGGCGGTGAAATGGCGCTTGGCACGGCGGCACCGGTGGCAGCCGACCCCGTGCCCTCCGCAGAGGAAACCGAAGACGCGCCGTTCTAGGCGACCGGCGGCTGGTACGCCGAGTCTTCCGGCTCCGGCCGCGTCAATGACCACTGGTGCAGCTTGCCGTCCTGAAATTCGGCATCGACCCACGAACTGCCGCCATCCGTCCAGCGGTACAGCTCGGGCTGCTGGTCTTTGGGCGAGCGCAGTTCACCGATGGCGCGCGTGAGCGCCAGCACATGCAACAGGGTCACGCCGGGCTTGAGCTTGGCGTTGAGCATCACCGCGCTGTCGACGTAGCCGATCGGCCGGTTCGCCGCGCGCCGCATCACCTGCATGGTGCGGTTGAAATGCATCAGCAGGAACATCACGATCGCGCCCGACACCAGGGCCACCCCGGCCCAGCCATAGCTCTTCCAGGCGAAGCCCAGGAGCACGAGTCCGCCGAGCGGCACCAGGATTTTTCGCAGATTCATCGCGCAATTATCGCGGGCTCACTGAAGCTGCCGCACCACGTCCATCGCTTCCTCGACGCGCTCGACCGCGTGGATGGTGAGGCCTTCGATCTCTTTTGCCCCCTTCTTCGGTGCGTTGGCCTTGGGCACCACCGCGATGCTGAAGCCGAGCTTGGCCGCCTCGCGCAGGCGCTCCTGGCCGCGCGGCGCGGGGCGGACTTCGCCGGCCAGCCCCACTTCGCCGAAAGCGATGAAGCCCTTGGGCAGCGGCTTGCCGCGCAGGCTCGACGTGATGGCCAGCATCACGGCCAGGTCGGCCGCGGGCTCGCTGATGCGCACGCCACCGACCGCGTTTACGAACACGTCCTGGTCCATGCAGGCCACGCCGGCATGCCGGTGCAGCACGGCGAGCAGCATCGCGAGGCGGTCGCGGTCCAGGCCCACACTGAGGCGCCGCGGGCTCGGGCCGCCGTTGTCGACCAGCGCCTGGATCTCCACCAGCATCGGCCGCGTGCCTTCGAGCGTGACCAGCACCACGCTGCCAGGCACCGGCTCCGGATGCTGGCTCAGGAAGATGGCGCTCGGATTTGTCACGCCCTTCAGGCCGCGCTCGGTCATGGCGAACACGCCGATTTCGTTGACCGCGCCGAAGCGGTTCTTGATGGCACGCACGAGGCGAAAGCTCGAGTGCGTGTCGCCCTCGAAGTACAGCACCGTGTCGACCATGTGTTCGAGCACGCGCGGGCCGGCTAGTGCGCCTTCTTTCGTGACATGGCCGACCAGCACCACGGCCGTGCCGCTGGTCTTGGCGAAGCGCGTGAGGTGCGCGGCGCATTCGCGCACCTGCGCCACCGAGCCGGGCGCCGACGTGAGCTGGTCGGAGTAGACCGTCTGGATCGAGTCGATCACCGCGATCGCCGGCCGGTTCGCGTCGAGCGTGGCGATGATCTTCTCGAGCTGGATCTCGGCCATCACCTGCACCTGCGAATGGTCGAGCCCGAGCCGCCTGGAGCGCAGCGCCACCTGCGCGCCGCTTTCCTCGCCGGTGACATACAGCGCGTTCTGCCCGGCGCGTTGCAACGCATCGACGGCCTGCAGCAGCAGGGTCGATTTGCCGATGCCGGGGTCGCCGCCGATCAGCGTGACGCCGCCGGCCACGATGCCGCCACCGAGCACGCGGTCGAGTTCATCGAGCCCGGTGGGGGTGCGCGCCACGTCGTTGGCCTCGATCTCCGACAGCGTGGCGAGTTCGGACGCACCGGCCAGCGCCGCGTACGGCGTGCCGAAGCGGTTGTTGACGGTGCCGCCGGTAGGCCCGGCGACTTGTTCGACCAGCGTGTTCCAGGCGCCGCAGCTCGGGCATTTGCCGAGCCACTTGGGGCTGATGCCGCCGCATTCGCTGCAGACGTAGTTTGTTTTTTCCTTGGCCATCGGGCGAGTGTAGGCAGCACCGCTGCCGGGCCCGCGTGGCGCCTCCGGGAAAACCCCGGCGCCAAAGGCTTCGGCGGGTCTTTGCAAAACACTTAACATGTTAAATAATAGCCACCTCCCATGAGCACCACCCCCTTCGTTCACCGCAACCTGCCGCGCCTTTTGCTGCAGGCGCGCGAGGCCGTCATGGCCCACACCCGGCCCAGCCTGCGCGAACATGCGTTGTCGGATCAGCAATGGCGCGTGCTGCGCGTGCTCGGCGAACACGGCGCGGTCGAAACCGGTCGCGTTGCGCGCGAAGCCTTCATCCTCGGCCCCAGCCTGACGGGCGTGCTGGCGCGCATGGAGCGCGACGGCCTGGTCCGGCGCGCCCGCGATCCGGACGACCAGCGCCGCACGGTGATCGAGGCCACGCCCCAGGGCAAGAAGCTCGTGAAGCGGCTTTCCACCACCATCGAGGCGCACTACGCATGGCTCGAGGCGTCGATGGGCAAGGCCAAGCTCGGGCAGCTGTATGTGCTGCTCGACCAGCTGATCGCGCAGGAGCAACCATGAGTTTCGTCCCAAAAGGCACGGTGTATGGCGTGCTGCTCAACTTCAAGGCAGAAGCCGAAGCGCTGGCACCGCAGATGAGCCAGCCGCCCTACAAGGCGCCGCCAAATGCGCCTGTGCTGTACGTGAAGACGGCCAACACCTGGAGTCCGCATGGCAGCACAGTCACGCTGCCGCGCGATGCGGCGCAGGTCGAAGTCGGCGCCACCATCGCAATGGTGATCGGCGCCCAGGGCAGCGTCGCCGGCCATGTGCTGATGAACGATTTCTCGCTGCCGCATGCGAGCTTCTTCCGGCCGCCGGTCAAGTACAAGTGCGTCGACGGCTTTCTGGGCATCGGCCCGGCGCTGCGTGTCGGCGGCGATCCGGCCGGCTTCTCGCTCGAAGTGCGGATCGACGGCGAGCTGCGCCACACGGCCGACTTCTCGCAACTGGTTCGCAGCGCACCGCGGTTGCTGGCCGACGTGAATGCATTCATGACGCTGGCGCCGGGCGATGTGCTGATGCTGGGCTGCAACGCGGGCCGCCCGATGGCTCGCGCGGGCGACCGCGTCGAGATCTCCGCGCCGGGGTTCGAGACATTGAACAACACGCTGGTGCAGGAGGCCGCATGAAGCACGCACGCGTCATGTACGAAGGCCGCGAACATACCGGCATCGCCCACGAATTCGGTGGCCAGCCCGACGCGGCCGTGCGCCTCGACGACGGCCGCATCGTGTTCCAGGACTTGCTCACCTGGTTGCCGCCGCTCGCGCCGACGCCGCGTCCGCGCACCATCCTCGCGCTCGGCCTCAACTATGCCGACCACGCGAAGGAACTCGAATTCAAGGCGCCCGAGGAACCGCTGGTGTTCGTGAAGGGCGAAGGCACGCTGACCGGCCATCGCCAGTTCACGCAGCGCCCGGCCGGCGTGCAGTTCATGCACTACGAATGCGAGCTGGTCATCGTGGTCGGCAAGACCGCGAAGAAAGTGCGGCGCGACGACGCGTACGACTTCATCGGCGGCTACACGGTCGCCAACGACTACGCGATCCGCGACTACCTCGAGAACTGGTACCGCCCCAACCTGCGCGTGAAGAACCGCGACACCTGTACCCCGATCGGGCCGTGGTTCGTCGACGCAGCCGACGTGCCCGATCCGATGGCGCTCGCACTGCGGACCAGCGTGAACGGCAAGGTCACGCAATCGGGCAATACGCGCGACATGATCTTTGACGCGCCGTTCCTGATCGAGTACTTCAGCCGCTTCATGACGCTGTCGCCGGGCGACCTGATCCTCACCGGAACGCCCGACGGCGTGGTCGATTGCCAGCCGGGCGACGTGGTCGTCACCGAGATCGAAGGCATCGGCGCGCTCATGAACACCATTCGAGGAAACCCATGAGAATCGACCACCTGATCGACGGCAAGGCCGTTGCCGGCACCGACTACTTCGAGACCGTGAACCCCGCGACGCAAGAGGTGCTGGCCGAAGTCGCCTCGGGCGGCGAAGCCGAAGTGAACGCCGCCGTGGCCGCCGCCAAGCAAGCCTTTCCGAAGTGGGCCGGCCTGCCGGCGCCGCAGCGCGCCAAACTCATCCGCAAGCTCGGGGAGCTGATCGCGGCCAACGTGCCGGCCATCGCCCAAACCGAGACCAACGATTGCGGCCAGACCATCTCGCAAACCGGCAAGCAACTGGTGCCGCGCGCGGCCGACAACTTCACCTATTTCGCCGAGATGTGCACCCGTGTCGACGGCCACACCTACCCGACCGAGACGCATCTCAACTACACGCTGTTCCATCCGGTCGGCGTCTGCGCGCTGATCTCGCCATGGAATGTGCCGTTCATGACGGCGACCTGGAAGGTTGCGCCCTGCCTCGCGTTCGGCAACACGGCGGTGCTCAAGATGAGCGAGCTGTCGCCGCTCTCGGCCGCGCGGCTTGGCGAGCTTGCACTCGAGGCCGGCATTCCGCCCGGCGTGCTGAACCTGGTGCACGGCTATGGCAAGGAAGCTGGCGAGCCGCTGGTGGCACACCCCGACGTGCGCGCGATCTCGTTCACCGGCTCCACCGCCACGGGCAACCGCATCGTGAAGAGCGCGGGCCTCAAGAAGTTCAGCATGGAGCTCGGCGGCAAGAGCCCGTTCGTGGTCTTCGACGACGCGGATCTCGATCGCGCGCTGGACGCGGCCGTGTTCATGATCTTCAGCAACAACGGCGAGCGTTGCACGGCCGGCTCGCGCATCC
>JBDUCH010000261.1:0-6169 GCA_040003555.1 Variovorax sp.
AGATCGAGCTTCCTCTGCGGCAGCGCAGTTCTACTCCCTGGCGTTTTGATCGACAACCGCCTCTGGGCTCTGCTCGGTCGCCTTCTCCTTCTGCTACCGTGACACAACCCCTATCCAAGGATCTGCTCACTCGCCTGACCAGGCTACGGAACAGCCGCATCGACAAGCTGCATCCGCACGGCTGGTACCGTGGATCAGAGCCAGCTTAGCGCTCCACAGCAGCCGTTCGCGGCTTCGACTAGCTTGCCCAAAACCTGACATTCAGCGCGTGGGTTGAGGCATCCGTTTGGCTGAGTGCTGTAGCGCCACGGTCATGTCTCTCAACGATCACGTGGTCGAAACGGCTCATCAGGAGCGATCGGGCCGACGGTCACGCGCGACCGAATACGCAATAGGGCACAAGCCTAAGTTGTTCAGCATGTGGAGCACGGCCGGAGTGTGCCGCGCCGTTGGCGCGCGGGCCGCGCTGGGTGCCCCGATAAACGGCGCAACTCCGCAGCCGCTCCCGTTGGCGAGCCAAATCGTCATGCAACGGCCGGCGCTGAGGTACCACAACGGTGTCCCCGCAACATTGAGCGAGGGCCCGCTCCAGGTAGTCGAGCGCCGCGCGTACTGCGCAGCGCGGGCCACCGTGTTCTCGGCGAACGCCTCCTGCACCGCGCTGACTGCGCGTTGGGTCACGGCGTCGCTGACAGGGATTGGCTGCATGCTGGCGGCAGCGGCGGCTACAGGCCGAGTTCCGAGATCCAGGCCTTGACCTGTTGGAACGCATCGACCTGCACCTGGTCCTCGGTCATCTCGCCGAGCGCGTGTGAAGACGCTAGAAGGTGGCGGACCGTGACCGGCCCGTAGGCATTCTCTTCAGCAAACTTCTCCGCGATGTTCTGGAAGCCTTTCAGCGCGATGGCGTCGTCCAGCAGCGGGCGGCAAGCCGCGGCGAGCGCTTGAGCGCCACCTTCGAACTCCCGCACGGACAAGTAGATGTCGTAGGCGTCCTTGTGCTTGTCGCGCCCCGTGAGCGCGTAGCCTTTCATCACGAGGAGCGCCGGGATGCTGGCCACTCGAATCTCCAGGGCGTTCGGCCGCCCGTCGGGCATGACGCCTTCGAGCCTGTGGTTCTGGAACGAGTGCATGGCCACCGCGGCGCCATCGGCGCGCTGGACTGCGAAGTTCGCGATCAGCGGCGGCTTGTTCTTCTCGAACTTGGCCTCCCTGGGCATGAGCAGGTCGACGATCACCACCACCGCGCCGGTGCCGTCGAGGTCCACCGAGCGCCGGAGCTGGAAGAAGCGCATGCCTTGTTCGGATCGCTCGTAGCCGGCTGCCTCCAGCAGATCCACGAGCGACTTGTATTCGCCGTCGCCCAGCGCTTCGGCATCGAGGCTCAGGTCGAAGTCCATGGTGCCCACGTGTGCGGGCTCGGCGTCCGGGTAGAGCAGCCACGGCACCGAGCCGCCGATGAGGACGAAGTGGTCGCGGTACGCCCCCAGGACTTGACCGATCTCGAGCAGGACGGAATACACGGCCCTGGCCGCGCGCTCGTCGTATTCGTTCGCTGACTTGGGATCGGTCATGCGGACTGCAGGCTGTGCTCGATGCGCTCTTGGCGCCAGTGTTCGGCGGCTTCACGGCCCCGCTCACCGGTCTCCAGCAGGTCCAGATAGGTCTGGATGGGCTCGGTTCCGTAGATGGCCGAGTTGATCTCGATGGCGTCGGCCATGAGCCCGTTATCGTCGAACGGATAGACAGTGACGTTCTCACCCTTGTCGACTTCCTTGAGGCCTAGGTGCCGTTTGAGGATCTCCAGTCCCTTCTTGTCCGCATAGAAGTAGTCGCCCGAAACTCTGGCAAAAGGCGCCAGGCGGCGGGCGACCGAGTGCGATGCCAGCAGCAGGCGCGCGCCGTCGCGCTGGGCTTCTTCGAACGCCGCCTCTACTGCCTTGTCCGAGGTGCGGCCGTGCGTGAGGGTGTAGCCGCGATAGGGCGCCCTCGCGTCGGGCAGTCCTTCGTCGCGCCAAGCGTCGAGCAGCGCGCGCGGGTTCGTCAGGCGCAGCCCTTCCCTGGCCTCGGCGTGCGCCCATTCGCGTTCGACGAGCGCCCGCCGCACGTTGCTCACCTGCCCGGCGCTCACATCGGCCGCGCTGGCGAGCTCGGCCACCCGCCACAGCCGCAGCGGCGGCCTGAGCAACAGCTTCAGGACGCGGGCCGACTTCGGGTAGAACAGGGAGCGCTGCTCTCGCTTGGACGCGAACGGGTCCCGCTCCGCGCGGTCGATCTCCAGGTGGAACTTCGGGAATACGATCCGGGCGTTGCCGGCGAGGTCGAGCCAGCCGATGTTCGACCTCTTGAGGAGCTCACGCGACGCCGGCGAGACGAACGGCGCCACGAAAAGCCCGCGGGTCAGGTCGGTGGCCTTGAAGATCTCCTGCCCGAACAGCAGGATCGCACTGTGGACGTAGCGCGGCTGGCCGGAGGACTTGCATTCGACGACGAGCCGGTGCACTTGGCCGTCGATGAAAAACTCGGCCTCGCCGTCGGGCCCTGAATGCCGCGGGATAGGGTCGATGGCGATTTCCTTGATGATGGGCGAGCCCTCCAGCAGCTTTTGCAGAAGCTCTGGCCACTCTTCCCCGACGTCCTGCTTGGTGCGCTGATTCACTCTTTTCTCTCTTTCAGCGAAGCGCTGAAACGTGGATTTCGAGTGAATTATGCGGCTATTTCATCCAAACAGCAATATTCAGCGAACGCTGAAAGAGGCGGGGGCAATGAACTAAGAAGCAGCGGGCCGAGTTTGGGAATGGGCGGTCTTGCGGCAGTGGCCCCTACCGCCTTGCTACAAGTGTGCGCTGCATAGTGCTCAAGATCGCGCAGAGTGATATTTCGGTCCCCAACGCCGAGCCGCTCCCGGATCGGGGTCAGGTAGTTCGACACGGTGCGCGGATCCAGGAAGACCTTCTTGCCAATTTCAAGCGGACCGTAGCCCTGCGCTTCGAGGATCGCGATCCGTAGCCACTTCGGGTTCAACGGCACCAGGTGGCCCGTCGCGGCCGTCGCCGCTGTCTTTGCTGCCTCGGCCGCCCCTACGCCGGAAGCCTTCGTCCCCTGTCTCGATCGCGCAGGAACGTGAACAACGCGCTCGGCACCCTGTAGCGCGCGATCTCCAGTTCTTCGTCCGAGAAAGCCTTGCCGGACGGCTTTCGGTAGGCCACCACCCAGGCCATGCCATAGATCGTGCTGTGTAGGCCGGCCACCACCAAGTGCTCGAAACCTCCGACTTCGCGCAGGTAGGCCCGGATCTCCAGCCGTTTGGCCATGTCGGTGTGCGCCTCCGCCGAAATATCGCTGTACTGACTAGCCGAAATGCGCTCGGCGATGCGGGGGTCAGCCGCGAAGAGCATGCCCACTATGTCGTGAGAAGCCAGCGGGAGGTATCCGGCCAGAAAACCGTCGGGGATGTTGATCGCCTCCAGCGTCTCGCCGATCGTGGCCGCACCCTTCTCGTCCTTGCCTCCGGTCGCGGCGAACAGCGCATCCGGGCAGCCTCAATGTTGGCGCCGCATGCGATCGTTTTGATAGCAGATGACTTGAAAAGTGTCAGAAATTACACCATACTTCTACCACTTAGGAGTCACTGTCATGCAGACCCTCGCCAAACAAGTTCTGGAGCGCGCCGCTGGGTTGCCGGAGGGCTCGCCTTTGGTCGCGAAGGAGCTGCTGCACCTCGGGAGCCGAGCCGCCGTGGATCAGGTTCTGTCTCGCCTCGTGCAGCGCGGCACCCTGCTGCGCGCGGGCCGCGGCATCTATGTCCTGCCGGTCGAGAGCCGCTTCGGCTCCCGAGCACCCTCGACCGCCAAGATGATCGAGGGGCTGGCCAGCCAGCGCGGGGAAACCATCGTGTCGCATGGTGCGTCAGCCGCCAACGCGCTCGGCCTCACCACGCAAGTGCCGATGCGGGCGGTCTACCTGACGTCCGGCCCAAGCCGTCGCTTGAAGCTCGGGGCTCAGACCGTGGAGTTGCGGCATGCGCCCGTGTGGCAGTTGATCTTTCCCGGCCGCGCCGCCGGCGATGTCGTGCGGGCGCTGGCATGGCTGGGGCCGGAGAAGGCCGGCGCCGCGCTGCGGGCGCTGCGCGCCAAACTGCCGCCGGCCGAGATAAAGGAGGTGGCGTCGGCGCGTGCGCGCCTGCCGACTTGGATGGCACAGGAGGTTAGCGCGCTCGTACCGCATGGCTGAGTTCTTCGAACTCTCTGCCGATGAGCGTCTGGAGGCCCTTGTCCAGGCCGCAAACGCGTCCGGGCGCCCTCCTCACCTGTTGGAAAAAGACGTTTGGGTGGTGTGGTGCCTGCGGCACCTCTTCACCGCGCCCTATGCGCCGCATCTTGTCTTCAAGGGTGGCACTTCCCTCTCGAAGGCCTACGGCGTCATTCAGCGTTTCTCCGAGGACGTGGACCTCACCTACGACATCCGCGCCATCGCTGGCGATCGATCGGTGAATCGGGTACGCCACTCCCAGCCAGCAAGAGCCAGGAAAAGAAGTGGAGCAAGGAGATCCGCGCCCGCCTGGCGGACTGGGTTGCCACCGAAGTCGTCCAGCGACTTCAGCATGACCTTGAGCGGCAGGGCCTGCCCGCCACGACCCGAGCCGAGGGCGACAAGGTGTTCGTCGAATACACGCCCCTGGCCTCGGGAACGGGCTATATCCCGTCGGCAGTCATGCTCGAATTCGGCGCGCGATCCACCGGCGAGCCGTCCGAACAGCGCCCCGTCCGCTGCGATGCCGCCACGCACGTGCCGGGGGTAGAGTTCCCCGAGGCGACGCCGCAAGTGATGCGTGCCGAACGAACCTTCTGGGAAAAAGCGACGGCGATTCATGTCTTCTGCGCACAAGGGGCCTTTCGCGGCGGCGACCGGTTCGCTCGTCACTGGCACGACGTGACCCGGCTGGATGCCGCCGGCTTCGCAGACTTGGCAATGGTGGACACGGCGCTTGCAAAGGCGGTGGCCGATCACAAGAGCATCTTCTTCGCGGAGAAGAGCCCAGATGGCAAACCCATCGACTACCACGCCGCCGTCTCGGGCGGTCTACGCCTCGTTCCCGATGACGGCGCCCTGGTCAAACTGGCCGCCGACTACCAGCACATGGTCGACGATGGCCTGTTCCTTGATGAGGTCGAAACCTTCGACGCCCTCCTCCATCAATGCCGCGCTATTCAAGAGAAGGCGAACGGGGCATGAAACGCCGACGGACTAGCGCCGACGCCGTCTTTGGAATTAGCGCAGTTGTGAGCGCCGGCTGCCGAAAGGGCGACCGGCCTCGTGAGACGCCTGATTCACACGACGCTTGCGATCCAACTCTCCTAGCGACGGATTGACTACGTGTGCGTTTCCTTCCAGTAGCCCTGGAACCGTAGTCTTGAGTGCAAAAGCCAGAGTGCCTAGCGTCCAAAGCGACGGGTTTGCGAGTCCCCGCTCGATCAGCGAAATGTACGTTCGATCAAGCTCGCAGTCGAAGGCAAGCTCCGCCTGCGACCTATCAGCGTCAATCCTGAGCTTTTTGACCCTCTTGCCGAGCGCCATCGAAATCGGCTCTGAACGCGTCGAAGGCCGGGGACTGAGCTTTTTGGCAGGGAGGGCTGGCATGAGCCTCAACCTTCCCTCCATGCAGCGCTAGAATCGACGGCATATACACTTCATAGACTGAATGTGCGTGAATCGTGATTTCTCTGGGGCCGAACACATTGCCGGTGCAGTCCTAGGCCGGAGCACGCCGCGTGTTGCTTGTTGTTGTGCGTGTTCGGGCTTCGGAAACCTAGAGTCATTTGCCTCCCGGGGATCTCCGCTCTCGAGGCAAGTGGGGGGTCGGCTTGTTTAGGCGTCAGGCTTCGCCCTTCCCCACTGCCCAGCCCCTGAAGCTGCCAGCATCGGTCACGCGTGCCCGGCCCCTGCGTCCTGCGCCACCCGTTCGCAGCGGGCCCGCTTCACGCATTGGCACCCAGGTGCGCGCCCTGCGCATGGCCGCGGGTGCCTCCGGCGGCGAACTCGCCCTGTCCTCCGGCATCTCCCGCTCAATGCTCTCGCGCATCGGGTAGTTCAAGCGATGTGTTGAGCGACCTATTTGAACGGTTGCTGCCGGTGATGTCGGCCCCCTGAGTTCACGGTCTTGGCCACG
>JBDUCH010000262.1:0-6167 GCA_040003555.1 Variovorax sp.
GAAGATCCTGAAGACGGTGCTGAAGGTCGGCGTGCCGACCGGCGTGCAGATGATCGTGATCTCGCTGGCCGAAGTGGCCCTGCTCTCGCTGGTGAACAGCTACGGCTCGAACGCCACAGCGGCCTACGGCGCGGTCAACCAGGTAGTGGCCTATGTGCAGTTCCCGGCGATTTCGATCGCGATCACGGCGTCGATTCTCGGCGCGCAGGCGATCGGTGCGGGCCGTGCCGACAAGCTCGGTGCCATCGCGCGCACCGGCCTCATGATGAACCTGGTGCTGACCGGCGCGCTGGTGCTGGTCGGCTACCTGTTCTCGCGCCACCTGATGGCCTTCTTCATCACCAGCGAGCCGGTGATCGAACTCGCGCAGACACTGCTGCACATCATGCTGTGGGGTACGGTGGTGTTTGGCATGGCCTCGGTGCTCTCGGGGATCATGCGGGCCAGCGGCTCGGTGCTGGTGCCAACGGCCATCGCGATCTTCTGCATCGCCTTCGTCGAGGTGCCGGTGGCCTGGTTCGTCAGCCACCGCATCGGCCTGAACGGCATCTGGGTGGCCTACCCGGCCGCGTTCGTGGCGATGCTGGCACTGCAGACCGCCTACTACCGGCTGGTGTGGCGCAAGAAGGCGATCCGGAAATTGGTGTAGAGGCGGCAAAGCCGCATCGAGGCCCATGAAAAAAGCCGCTGACAGCGGCTTTTCTCGCGGGTCGGCAGACGAATCAGCCCTTGATCGCTTCGTCCAGCGCCTTGCACGAGGGCGAGCACACCGCCTGCGACTTGCCGAGCAGGCGCTTCATCTGCAGCGAGGCGCGTGCACGGTGCTTGCCGCACATGTAGCACGACATGGTGCTGCCGCCGAAGGATGAAACCTCGGCATAGGGCGAGCCCGAAGGCTTGGATTTGTAGCGCAGGCCGCCTTCGACCACGGCCGTCTTCGTATCAGCTTTGGCCATTGATGGCTCCCGGGTTCAAGGGACGCATTGCGCGGGCAATGGCTTCCCTGGCTTTCAATTCAGCGCCAAGCGCCATGTCCAGCCCGCTGCGGCAGAGGCCCGCGTGCTGGTAATTCAGGTTTTCGTACAACTCGGCCGCAGCCGGGTGGGTGTCGAGCAGCACGCCCAATGCCGGATCGGGCGTGACGTCGTTGAACTCGTGCACCAGGTGCGTCACCACCGAGCGGTACTGCTCTGCGGCGACCGGCACGGCGCTGTGCTCCAGTCGCTCGAGCAGTTCGGCGAGCGTGACCAGATTCGTCATGTGCGCGGCGGTGGTGTGGGATGCGTTCATGCGGGGGAGTTGGGGCCGATTGGCGAGATTCCAAGCGGCGAGCCTGCGATTGTAACCGGGCTGCTATCGTTTTAAGAGCGCGGGCGGGTCTGCGCGGCGTATCCACCACCAGGCGCTGAGTGCGCTGAGCAGCGCCAATACCGCGCTGATGCCCATGATCCAGCGGAAGCCGGCCACGAAGGCGCCTTGCACCACCTGCCGCAGTTGCGCTGCCGTCGCCGCGTCGGTGCCCGGCGGCAGGTCGATCCCTGCCAGCTGGCTGCGCCGGGCCTGCAGGTAGCCGACGGTCTCGGGTGTTGCACCAACCGCCTGCAGGCCTTCGGCCAGCCGCGCATCGAAGGCCCAGGCCATGACAACGCCGAACACCGCGATCGCCAGCACCGCCGCCGCGCGCGACACCGCGTTGTTGACGCCCGAGGCCGTGCCGGCCAGCTCCGGGCCGACCGCGTTCATCACCGTGGTGGTGAGCGGCGCCACCGTCACGGTCATGCCGAAACCGAGCACCACCACGCCCGGCAGAAACCCCGTCCAGTAGTCGGCCTGCAAACCCGGCAGCGCCAGCAGCGCAAACCCGACGCCCGCGACCGCCGGCCCGATCACCAGCGGCAGCCGCGGCCCGAACCGGTCGACCAGCTGGCCGGCCCAGCCCGAGAGCAGGAACATCAGCAGAATGAACGGCAGCAGCGCCGCACCCGCCACGGTGGCCGAGTAGCCCTGCACCTGGATCAGGTTGAGCGGCAGAAAGTAGAGTCCGCCGCCCAACGCCGCATAGAGCAGCAAGGTCAGCAGGTTGGCCGCGCCGAAGTTCGCGAGGCGAAACAAGCCGAGCGGCAGCATCGGCGCCCGGCTGCGACGCTCCACGGCCACGAACGCCGCGCCGGCCACCAGGCCGAGCACCCCTGCGCCGGCCACGAGCGGAGCGCCCCAGCCCTGCGTCGGCGCCTCGATGAAGGCATAGACGATGCCGCCGAGCGCCAGCGTCGCCAGCACGGCGCCGCGCCAGTCGAGCGGGCTCGAGGTGTTGGGGCCATGGCTTTCCGGCACATGACGCCAGACGATGCCCAACACCAGCAGCGCCATCGGCACATTGACAAGAAAGGCCCAGATCCACGAATAGTGGTCGACCAGCCAGCCGCCCATCACTGGCCCGATCGCGGCGGTGATGCCGCTGAAGCCCGACCAGGTGCCGATCGCCTTGCCACGCTCCTTCTCGGGAAAGGCCGCGCTGATCAACGCCAGGCTGCCCGGCACCAGCAATGCCGCACCCACGCCCTGCACTGCCCGCGCCGCGATCAGGTGCTGCACCTCGGTCGCGAATGCGCAGCCGGCCGAGGCCAGCGCGAACAAGGCAACGCCGGCCGCAAAAACGCGCCGCCGCCCGAAACGGTCGCCGAGCGAACCGCCGACCAGCAGCAGCGCCGCGAGAAACAGCGCATACGACTCGACCACCCACTGCGCCTGGAAGGCCGTCGCATGCAGATCACGCTGGATCGCCGGCAGCGCCACGTTGACCACGGTGCCGTCGATGAAAGCCATGCTGGAGCCGATGATCGCGGCGGCCAGCACCCAGCGCTTGGAGCCCTCCGGGCAAGGCGTCGACGCGGCCGCGTGCTGGATCAGCGTGTTGTCGCAGGGCGCCTTGCCAATCCCGATCATGCTGACTCGCTATCGAATGAATAGCTGCCAACGCCCGTCGCACGGGCGCTGTAGGCTCAGATTGCTTAAATCGGACATGCTGCGTCCGGATTCTGCTGCAGCGCTGCCACGCTGCGCGCGATGGCCGCCGAGGCGTTGGCCGTGAGCCGCTGCGCGCCCTGCGCGACGGCATCGATGCCCGTGCCGCCGACCGGCTCGCTGAGGCTGATCTGGCACACCATCGAGCGCGGCTGCTCGGTGCGCCGCAGCGTCCAGCCCAGGTCGGCCTCGACCTTGCCCCCTTCGACTGCGTCGAACTGCCGCAGCTGCACTGCGATGCGCGTGACCGGCGCCGCGGCCGGCCGCCCCCCGCGGGTGCCGTCGTGCGCACCCAGGCGTGCAGCGATACCGCTGGCCAGCGCATCGCGCAATTCGTTCTCGAACGACGAGGCCCAGCGGTGCTGCTCCAGAATCTCGACCTCCGCCCGGCTGCCGTCGCCGGCTGGGCGCACCACGAGTTGCGGCCGGGCCAGCCGTTCGGGCATGCCCACCGGCGCGAGCTCGATCCACAGCGGCGCGGCTGCCGCAGGCGGCGCAGCAGGCGCCACCGCCGGCACCGGAGCGGCCAGCGTGTAGTAGCGCGTTGGCGGGCTCGCACAGCCGGCCAACATCAGCGTCGCCATGGCCGCGCAAAAGACGGTGGTGGTGAACTTCATTTCTTCTTGTCGTCCGGTTTGCCGCGCAGCAGCGACTCGGGATGGCGCTCGAGGTAGTCGGTCAGCACGCGCACCGAACCGGCAGCCCGGGTGAGTTCCTGCAAGGTCTGGCGCATGTCCTGCTGCAGCGGCGATTCTTCTGACAGCGTGCGGTTGGCGCTGTCGACGGTCTTGCGCACGTCCTTCAAGGCGGCCGTGATCTCGGGCGATACATCGTTGTTCAGCGTCTTCGCCAGCTGCTCGGCGCCGGTGAGCGTCTTGTTGAGCGTGGCGAGCGACACGCGCATGTCCTTGCCCAGTTCCTCGAACGGAATCTTGTTGACCTTGGTCGCGATCTCCTGCACCTGCGTCTGCAGGTCTTCCAGGCTGCCCGGGATGGTCGGCAGCTCGACCGGGTTCTTCGACACGTCGACCTTGACCGGTCGCGCCTTCGGAAAGAAGTCGAGCGCCACATACATCTGCCCGGTCAGCAGGTTGCCGTTGCGCAGCTGGGCGCGCAGACCCTTGCCGATCAGGAACTGCAGGCGCTGCTCCTGCGTGTAGCGCGATTCGGGCGCCGTCTCACCCGCGCGGCGGCGCAGCCGGTCGGGGTAGATCTGCACCAGCACCGGCATGCGGAATTCGCGCTCGGATCGGTCGAACTCGACGCCGATCGACTTGACCTCGCCGATCACCACGCCGCGGAAGTCGACCGCCGCGCCCGGCGTGAGGCCGCGCAGCGATTCGTTGAAGTACATCAGCATGGACTGCGAAGGCCCGTCTGGCGCCTTCATGGCCAGCGACTCGTCTTCTGCCAGCGCGTATGCGGTGTTTTCCTTGGCGACCGGGCCCATCTCGTCTTCGGGCGCCTGGAATGCGATGCCGCCGAGCAGGATGGTGGCGAGCGACTGGGTGCGCAGCTTCACGCCGCTGGCACTGAGCGACACATCGAGCCCGCTGGCATGCCAGAAGCGCGTGTTGACGCCGACGAACTTGTCGTATGGCGCATTGACGAACACCCGCAGCGTCACGCCGCGCCCGTCGCCATCGAGCTCGTAGGCCGCGACCTGTCCGACCTTGATGCGGCGAAAGTACACCGGCGAGCCGACGTCGAGCGAGCCGATGTCGGCGGCGCGCAGCAGGTACTGCTGGCCGGAGGCGTCGCGCGTGACGATTGGCGGCACCTCGAGGCCGGTGAACTCGCTCGCGCTTTCTTCAGAGGTGCCGGCATCGGCGCCGATGTAGGCGCCCGACAGCAGCGTGCCGAGGCCCGAAATGCCCGAGGTGTCGAGCCGCGGGCGCACCACCCAGTAGCGCGTGTCGCTGGCTGTGAAGCCGTCGGCCTCCTTGGTGAGCTGCACCGTCACACGCACGTGCGAACGGTCGCGCGCTAGTCGCAGCGACTGCACCACGCCGATCTGCACGTCCTTGTACTTGACGGCGGTCTTGCCGGCCTCGAGGCCCTCGGCGGTCTTGAAGGTGAGCACGATCTCGGGGCCGCGCTGCATCAGGATGCGCGCGACCAGCGTCACGCCGACCAGCGCGGCCACGATCGGGATCAGCCAGATCAGCGAGGGCAGCCAGTCGCGCCGGCGCACCACCTTCGGTGCGGGCGGTGCGCCCGATTCAGGGGGCGGAGGCGGCGGCGTTTGTTCACTCATGCGGTTGCGGTTTTCTTCTTTTCGAGTTCATTGTCACCGGCCGGTGCTACCGGCTTGTCGTCCCAGGTGAGGCGCGGGTCGAAACTGATCGACGCCAGCATGGTCAGCACCACCACCGCGCCAAAGGCCGCGATGCCGACGCCGGCCGTGATCACTGCAAAGCCCTGGATCTGCACCAGCCCGGTGAGCAGCGACACGACGAACACATCGAGCATCGACCAGCGGCCGATGATTTCGATGATGTGATAGAGCCTGGCCCGCTCGGGGCGGCGCCAGTCGGTGCGGCGCTGCGCCGTGATCAACAGCAGCATGAGCGCCGAGAGCTTGAACAGCGGCACCAGGAAACTCGCGACGAACACGATCGCTGCGAGCCCGTAGGCGCCCGACACCCAGAAGTAGATGACGCCGCTCAGGATGGTGTCGTTCTGCGTGCTGAACAGCGTCTTGGTGATCATCACCGGCAGCAGGTTGGCCGGTATGTACATCAGGCATGCGGCGACCAGCAGCGCCCAGGTGCGGTTCAGGCTGTCGGGCTTGCGCCGCCGCAGGTGCGTGCCGCAGCGGCCGCAGGCCTCGCCCTCCTCCGCCTGCGCCCACACCGTGCCGCAATGGTGGCAGGCCAGCAGACCGAGGCCGGCCGCGGTCGGCACAGGGGCGTCTTCGCGGTGCTCGTGGTGGGCGTGATGGGCGTGGCGATTCACGCGCCCTCCTGCCGCCGGAACACCAGTTCCCAGAAGCCGCGCGGGTCGAACGACAGCACCGATGTCAGCAACACCGTGAGCGCCATGAAGGCATAAAGCGCCGGCCCGGCCACCACCGTGGCCATGCTCGACAGCTTGACGATCGCGACCAGCACGCCGAGCAGGAACACCTCGATCATTCCCCA
>JBDUCH010000263.1:0-6166 GCA_040003555.1 Variovorax sp.
AAGCCAGCCGCGACGTCGAGGCCTGGCTCAAGTGCAAGTACATGCGCGAGCACCTGGGCGAGGAATACGGCGGCGTGGTCAGTTCGGCCACGACCTTCGGTATCTTCGTCACGCTCGACGCGATGTACGTTGAAGGCCTGGTGCATATCACCGAGCTGGGCGGCGAATACTTCAAGTTCGACGAGATGCGCCAGGAACTGCGCGGTGAGCGCACCGGCATCCGCTACGCCATCGGCACGCGCGTTCGCGTGCAGGTGAGCCGCGTCGACCTGGACGGCCGCAAGATCGATTTCCGCCTGATCCGCGAGGGCGAAGACCTGGTGGCGCGTCCGGCGAAGGACAAGGGCGCTGCGCCCGGCAACGCAGGCGCCTCGCCCAGGGCCTCGGGCAAGCGCCAGTCGCGGCCGCCGCATGCGCACAAGGAGAAAGACAAGGCCGAAGCCACCGCCGCGGTGGCCGCCGGTGAGCGCCCTGCGCAGCAAAGCGCCATGCAGGCGTTCAAGTCGGCCGTGAAGAAGGCCGCGAACAAAATGAAAGGGCGCAAGCCGCGCCGCCCCTGAACCCTTTGACGGAGACACAATAATGACTGCAGCAGCAAACCCGAACCCGCGCATTGCGATCGTCACCGGTGCCGGCACCGGCATCGGGCGTTCCGCCGCGCTGGCACTGCTGGCCGATGGCTGGAGCGTGGCACTGGCCGGGCGCCGCCCCGAGCCGCTCGAAACCGTGGCCGACGAATCGGGCGCCGGCGCGCGCGCATTCGCGGTGCCGACGGACGTGACGAACCCGGCCTCGGTGCAGGCCCTGTTCTCGGCGGTGGTCGATCGCTTCGGCCGCGTCGACCTGCTCTTCAACAACGCCGGCACGGGCAACCCGCCCGGCTTGATGGAGGACTGGACGCCCGAGCAGTGGAAGGGCGTGGTCGACATCAACCTCAACGGCATGTTCTATTGCCTGCAGCAGGCCTTCCGCACGATGAAGGCGCAGAGCCCGCGCGGCGGCCGCATCATCAACAACGGCTCGATTTCGGCCACCGCGCCGCGTCCGAATTCGGCTGCCTACACCGCCACCAAGCACGCGGTCGAAGGCCTGACCAAGACCGCCTCGCTCGACGGCCGCAAGTACGACATCGCGGTCGGCCAGATCGACATCGGCAACGCGATGACCGCGATGGGCGGGCGCATGGCGCAAGGCGTGCCGCAGGCCAGTGGCGAGATCGCGGTCGAGCCGGTGATGGACGTGGACATCGTCGGCCGTTCGGTGCTCTACATGGCGAGCCTGCCGCTCGAAGCCAACGTGTTGTTCCACACGGTGATGGCAACCAAGATGCCGTTCGTCGGCCGCGGCTGAGGCTGCTGCTCAGCGGCCGCCGCGCGCCAGTGCGCCGGCGGTGAGCGGCGCATCGGCCGGCCAGCGGTCGGCCAGATCGCCGTGGTGCCAGACGGCGTCACGCGTTGCGTCGAGCGCGGGCAGCAACCCGCTTGCGAGCGCGGCACCGACCATGCCGGCCAGCACATCGCCGGTGCCCGCCGAAGCCAGGCGCGCATTGCCGCTGAGGTTGATTGAGGGCAGGGCGCCCGGCGCGGCCACCACCGTGCCTGAACCCTTGAGCACCACCACAGCGCCGAAACGGTCGGCAAGCTCTTGCGCCGCGCCGAGCCGGTCGGCCTGAACGGCCGCAGTGCCGATGTCGAGCAGCCGCGCGGCTTCAAGCGGATGCGGCGTGAGCACGGTAGGCTGCCGGCGCCGTCCGCGTGCCGCCAGCAGCGTTTGCAAGCCGGGATCGAGTGCGATTGCGTTCAGCGCGTCGGCATCGATCACCAGCCGTTGCGCGGTCGAGATCAGGCGCGGCAGCACGCCGCGCACGGCCGCGCCGCCGCCGCAACCGCACACCACCGTCATTGCGCCGACGTCCAGCGTGGCCGGGTCGCGCATCATGAGTTCAGGTTGCGAAGCGTCGAGAGCCGCCTTGCTGTCGAGCAGGCCGGCAAATACCCGGCCTGCGCCCGCGTGCAGCGCCGCGGAGGCCGCCAGCAGCGCAGCGCCGGCCATGCCGGGCGCGCCGCCGATCACGGCCACGTCGCCGTAGCTGCCCTTGTGCGATGCCTGTAGCCGCAGACGCGCAGTGGGTGCGCCCGCCAGGCAGGCGACGGGTGCCGCATCGAAGGCGCCGCAGCCGAGATCGTCCAGCCACACCTCGCCGGCGGTATCGCGGCCCTGCGCCGTGAAGAGACCGGGTTTCAGCGTCAGAAGGCTCAGGCAAAAACGGGCCGCGGCGCCCGTCCCGCGGGCACCGGGTGCTGCGACTTCCATCGCAATTGCCCCGGTTTCGGCGTTCAGGCTGGAGGGCACGTCAACGCTCAGCACAGGTGCCGGGACGGCATGCATGCGTTGCAGCCAGTCGGCCATCGTGCCGTCGGGCGCGCGGCTGGCCCCGATGCCGAGCAGCGCGTCGATCGCCAGGTCCCAGCGCTCGGGTGGCGCCTCAGCGAACGCGACGCCAGCGTCGCGTGCGCGCTGAAGCGACGCCCGTGCGTCGGGCGGCGCGTTGCCTTCGTGACCCAGCCAGGTCACTACCGGCGCAAACCCGCGCTGCTGCAGTTGCGCCGCAGCCTCCAGGCCGTCGCCGCCGTTGTTGCCCGGGCCGCAGGCGATCCACACGGTTCGGGCATGCGGCGCGATCGCCATCGCCAGGCGCGCGACGGCGAGCCCGGCGCGTTGCATCAGGGTATGGGGAGGCAGCGTCGCTGCCGCAGCGTGCTCGAGGTGGCGCGTGCCTTCGATGCCGAAGAGCGATGCCCTGGTCGCCGGGGTGATGCGATGCATCGGCCCATTCTGACCGGACTTCAGCCGTGGCCGAGCAGGCGCTCCACGCCCAGGCCCTCGAGATCGACGCCCGGGTCGCGTCCGCCGATCAGGTCGGCCAGCACGCGTGCGCTGCCGCACGACAGCGCCCATCCGCTCGAGCCGTGGCCCAGGTTGAGCCAGACACCGGGAACGCCGCTGCGACCGATGACCGGCGGGCCGTCGGGCAGCATCGGCCGTGCGCCTTTCCACTGCTGCACGCCGGCCTGCAGCGTCGCTGCACCGGGGAACCAGTCGTGCAGCACCTTGTAGAGCGTCTGCAAGGCGGCCGGGTTGATCGCCTCGGGCGAGCCGCCGAGCTCCGCGCCGCCGGCCACGCGCACGCGCAGGCCGAGGCGCGAGATCGCGACCTTGTAGCGTTCGTCCATCACCGCGCTGCGCGGCGCGTTGAGCGGCTCGCGGATGTTGGCGCTGATCGAGTGGCCGTACACCGGGGCCAGCGGAACTCGCAGGCCCAGCGGCTTCAGGATGCGGGCCGAGTCGACACCGGCGCACACTACCACCGCATCGAAGGTATGGGGCTCCGAGCCAGCTGCCAGCGAGATCGAGCGCGGTGCCGAGCGGCTCAGCGGCGCAATGTCGCAATTGAAATGAAACTGCGCGCCGAGCGCCTCGGCCTCGCGTTTGAGCAGTAGCGCGAACTGGCGGCAGTTGCCGACCTCGTCGTCGGGCAGATGGATCGCTCCGCCGAGCTCGGTGTCGGTGTTCAGCGCGGGCTCGATCTTGCGCGCCTCGTCGGGGTCGAGCTCGTGAAACGGGGTGCCGGCCGCGCGCAGCACGTCGAGGCCGGGCTGCACCAGCTTGAGTTCGCGTTTGGAGCGCAGCAGCACCATGTAGCCGTCGCTGCGCTCGTAGCTGAGTTCGCGCGTCTCGGTGATTTCGTGCAGGCGGGTGCGGCTGTAGAACGCAAGGCGCTGCATGCGGGCGCGGTTGGCGAGATAGGTTTCGAGCTTGCAGGCACGCTGCCAGCGGGCCATGAAGCCGATGTCGCGGCCACTGAGTGGCCAGCGCACCTTGATGGCGCCGTGCGTCGACAGCAACGAACGCAGCACCTTTGCGCGCATGCCCGGCGCGGCCCACGGGGTGACGTAGCCCGGTGCAACGACGCCGGCATTGGCAAAACTCGATTCTTCGGCTGCGGCGCCGCGGCGCTCGAACACCACGACTTCATGGCCGTCGCAGGCCAGCTCCCAGGCAGTGGTGACGCCGACGATGCCGGCGCCCACGATCGCGATTTTCATTGGATTCGGAAAGTCAGAAAAAGGCGTGCGGTTTCGCGCGCCATGGGTCGAGGATAGACCACGGCTGCGGCGCCCGGCACGCGGGCGCAGGGCACTATGCGTTTTGGAGCGCTTGTTCGATCTGCAGCGCCAGCGAAAGCACCACGTCGTCGTGCAGTGCGGCATGCCAGAGCATCAAGCCGACGGGCAGGCCGCCGCCGTCGATCGGGCAGGGCAGCGAGATCGCGCAGCCGTCGAGCATGTTGACGACCGATGGGTTGCGCAGCAGCATGCCATTGACGCGGAAGAACTCGTCGTCGCGCTCGGCGCCCGGCGCCACGTCGGCGATTGGCGGCGCGGTGATCGGTACCGTAGGCGACAGCGCCGCATCGAACGGCGCGAGCGCCGCTTCCATGCGCGCGATCCAGCTGCGCCGCGCCTGCACCAGGTCGATGTATTCATGCGCCTTCATGGCGGCACCCTTGAGGATGCGCTGCGCCACGCGCGGGTCGTAGCCGGCGCCGCTGCGCTCCAGCAGCAGCCGATGCCAGGCATAGGCCTCGGCGGCCGAGAAGCCGCCGGTCGCGTTGATCGAGGCCAGATCGGCCAGCGGGGGCAGGGTGATTTCCTCGATCCGGGCGCCAGCCGCGCGCAACTGGCGCAAGGCGTTGTGGAAAGCCGTGTCGACCGGTGCCTCGATGCCGTCGAAGAAAGTATTGGTGACCACCGCAAGCCGGTAGCTTGCCAGCGGCGCATCGGTGAGACCGACCCGTCGTGCCGCGAGAATTTCATGCGCGGTCACCGCGTCGCGCACCGAGCGTGTCATGGCGCAGACGGTGTCGAGCGAGGTCGATAGCGGCAGTGCGCCATCGGCCGGCACCAGCCGGGCGGTGCTCTTGAAGCCGACGATGCCATTGAGCGCGGCCGGAATGCGGATCGAGCCCCCGGTATCGGAGCCCAGGCCGATGAAGGCCGCACCCGTGGCGACCGAAATGGCGGCACCCGACGACGAGCCGCCGGGGATGCGCGGCGTGGTCGCATCGGCCGCGTTGGCCGGCGTGCCATGGTGCGGGTTCACGCCGACACCCGAAAAGGCAAACTCGGTCATATTGGTTCGGCCGATCAGTGCGCTGCCGGATGCGCGCAAGCGGGCCACGGCCACAGCGTCGGCGCGCGCGGCCGGCGCATGGCTCAGAACCTGCGAGCCGGCCGGGGTCGGCTGGCCTTCGATGTCGAACAGATCCTTGGCGGAAAAGGCGAGCCCGGCCAGCGGCAGGTCGGATCCGGCGCGCTCGGCCTCGGCGCCGGCTGCCTCGAACAGCGGGCGGGTGAAAACATGGGCGCAGGCGGGCGATCGGGCCGCGGCGACGGAATGCGCCATTTCGGTGCGCGCGGAGGTCTGGCCCGCACGCAGTGCGAGTAGGGTGGCATGGAGGTCTTGCATGGCCTGCATGCTATACTCCTTGGGTTTCGCTGACAGGTCGCCATCCGGCGCCTTTCCCAGTGAAACGCATCCGCAAACCAGTCCATTCAAGGTGTTGCGCGTCGCCCGGATTCCGCTGGGTGGCCGCAAAAACGGGCTGGCTTTTAGACCTAACCTTTGGAGTTATTCCTATGTCGACCACCATGCGCGAAATGCTGGAAGCCGGTGTCCATTTCGGTCACCAAACCCGCTTCTGGAACCCCAAGATGGCCCCGTTCATCTTCGGCCATCGCAACAAGATCCACATCATCAACCTGGAAAAATCGCTTCCGATGTTCCAGGATGCGATGAAGTACGCCAAGCAACTCACGGCCAACCGCGGCACGATCCTGATGGTCGGCACCAAGCGCCAGGCCCGTGAAATCGTTGCCGCCGAAGCGCGTCGCGCCGGCGTGCCGTTCGTCGACACCCGCTGGCTCGGCGGCATGCTGACCAACTTCAAGACCGTCAAGACCTCGATCAAGCGTCTGAAGGACATGAAGGCCCAACAAGAAGGCGGCCTCGACGCGCTCAGCAAGAAGGAGCAACTGACCTTCTCGCGCGAAATCGAAAAGCTCGAAAAGGACATCGGCGGCATCCAGGACATGACCGCGCTGCC
>JBDUCH010000264.1:0-6122 GCA_040003555.1 Variovorax sp.
ATGTCCCCCGCCTTCGGCTCCTCCTTTATTTCGCTGCAGGGGCCACCCACCGCCAGCTCGTGGTGTCCAGCGCGAACCGGTCCCGCCGCCCTGAGCTCGCCCCAGAACCAGAACCTCAGCGCTCAGATCACCACCAGATCAAGGTCTTCGAATGCAAAGACCATATCAGTCGACGAACCCCTCGGCGCGGTGGAAGTAAGCCGCATCGGCCGGCAAGGCCTTCACGCGCACGGCCGGCTGGCCTGCATAGAGCGCGTGTTCTTCAAGGTAGCCCTTGTTCAGCACCGCCCCGGCGCCGAGCACACAGCAGTCGGGCAACACGGCCCCGCCGAGCACGGTGACCCTGGTGCCCACGAGGCAATACGCGCCAATCGAGATCGGCTTGCAGTCCTGCCGGCCGGCCACGATGTCGATGCCGTGCGTGATGATCTGCGAGTGGTAGCCCGCCACCGTGCTGAACGCGCCGATCTCGACCCGATCGGTGCAGTCGATGATGTGCGATTTGGTGATTGCCGCGTGAGCGCCGAGCAGCAGTGCCGGGTCGCGCGCAGTGCGGTGTGTGAAGTGCGCGCCGTCCGGCGCGTGGCCGGTGATCCAGTTGCCGCGTTCGATGATCGAGTGTTCGCCGCATTCGAGCCGACCGAGGTGGATCGCGACGTTGAAATGCCCGATGCGGGCGCCCGGGCCCATTTCCAGCTCGCCCGGAAAGATGTACGAGAGCCCGATGCGCGCATCGTCGGCAATCCGGTAGCCCCATACGCGGCGCAGCAGCCAGCGCTTGAGCGGCCAGGGCAGCAGCACCACCGCCAGCGACAGCAGCTTTCTCACGCGCGTTGACGGGCTTCGATGACCCGGCGATAGGTTTCGATATAGCCCGTGGCCATGCGCTCCGAGGAATAGAGCGCTGCATTCGCGAGGCCGAGCGTACGCATCTCGCCCAGCCGCGGCGCAGCCTGCTCGATGGAGGTCGCAAACGCCGAAGCGTCGAGCGGGTCGACATACACCGCGCCTTCGCCGCCGATCTCGTTCATCGGCGCGAGATCGGACGTGAACACGGGGCAGCCACAAGCCTGCGCCTCGATGACCGGCCAGCCGAAGCCCTCCTGCAGCGATGGAAACAGGAGGGCAACTGCGCTCGAATAGAGCGCGCACAGCTCGTCGTGCGACACATCGCGAACCACCACGATCTGCTCGAACACACCGCTTGCGCGCGCCAGCTCGGCCATCTCCGGCGACAGCTCCGGCCCGACGAACAGGAGCTTCTCCGCGACGGGCGATCGGCCGCCGGCTGCCGCACGCTGCTGCAGTTCGATGAAAGCCTTCAGCGCGGCGATGCGGTTCTTGCGTGCCAGATCCCAGCCGATGTGCATGAAGTAGCGATCCTGCACGGTCAGGCCGAAGCGCTCGATCAGCGGTGCGGCCCGTTCGGCGGACACCTGGACGAAGTCCGCGTTGAGGCCATTCAGCACCACACTGGTCTTCTTGTCGTCGACCAGTTTCAGTTCGAGCAGGTGGCGCCGCGTCAGGTTCGAAACGCAGGTCACCAGGTCGGCGCGCTGTAAGCCTTGCGAGATCAGCCGCTGGAAAAGCCGACCGGTTCGGCCCACGGTCCAGCCGTCGACCATGCCGAGCGCGGCCTGGATTGCGATCACGTCGTGGCAGGTCACGATGTTCGGCTTGCCGACAACGCGCGGCACATACATCGCATTGGAATGATCGGTCACGTGCACCACATCAGCCCACCGCACGTGCCGCCAAAGCGTCCATGGGAAAAAGACGAACTTGTCGATGTAGCCCACCCATTTGCGCAGGCGCTTCGGATAGGGCAGGCGCAGCGCCAGCGGTTCGGCCGTCACCAGCCGGACATTGCAGCCGAGGCGGGCAAGTTCGCGCTCGATCACGGCCTGGAACAGCAGCATGCTGGTCTGCCCGTCCATGGGCAGGTTGCCTATTAAAAGCACTTTCATCGATGCGTAGAGTCCGTGGAAATGAGATGCAGCGTCAAGGGAAGATTCCGATGGACGCGCGGGCGCGCGCTATGGGGCTGAATAGCAATTATCGTGACACACGTATCGCGCCCCTTCCGATTTTGCGTAAGCTCCCCATCATGCAAGCCTATCGTGCCTCTCTTTTGCGTTTCGACAACGCCGGCAACGCCTTGTTCGATCAGGACGGTCTGCTGGTGGTCGGCCCCGATGCACGCGGGCGCCAGATCGTGCAGGACGCGGGCTCCTGGGATGCGCTGGCCGCGCGTTACAGCCACCTGAATGTAATGCGCCTGCCGGGACGGATCCTGGCGCCCGGCTTCATCGACATGCACATCCACTTTCCGCAGACCGACATCATCGGTGCGCCCGCAGACGGGTTGTTGCCGTGGCTGCAGAACTATACGTTTCCGGCCGAAAGTCTTTTTTCCGATCCGGCGCACTCGGCCGAAGTGGCAGAGGTGTTTTTCGACGAGTTGCTGCGCAACGGCGTCACCACGGCGGTTACCTTCGCAACCTCGCATCCGGCTTCGGCACAGGCGTTTTTTGCCGCGGCCCAGCGCCGCAAGCTGCGCATGATCGGCGGCAAGGTGCTGCAGGATCGCCACTCGCCCGACGGCGTGCGCGACGAAACCGAGCAGAGCCTGATCGACACCGAAACCCTGATCCAGCGCTGGCACAACGTCGACCGGCTCGGCTACGCCATCACGCCGCGTTTTGCGCCGACCTGCTCCGAGGCCCAGTTGCGCGGCGCCGGCGCTTTGGCGGCACGCTATCCCGACACCTGGATCCACACCCATGTGGCCGAGAACGAAGACGAGGTGAAGTGGGCGGCCGAGCTGTTCCCGCAGGCCCGCTCGTACCTTGACGTGTACGTCGGCTTCGGCCTGATGCGCCACCGTTCGGTGTACGCGCACTGCATCCATTTCGACGACGATGACCGCCGGCTGATGCGTGAAACCGGTGCCGCGGCGGCCGTGAGTCCCACCAGCAACCTGTTCTTGGGCAGCGGCTTCTTCGATTTCGAGGGCGCCAACCGCATTGGCTATCACTACGGCCTTGCCAGCGATGTCGGCGGCGGCACCAGCTTCAGCCCGTTCCACACGATGATGGCGGCCTACTACGTGGGCCGGCACGGGCAAACCAAGCCGGGGATCAGCATCGCGCCGTCGCAGCTCTGGTGGCGCCACACCGCTGGCGCGGCCCTCGCGCTTGGCCTCGACGGCGTGGTCGGCAACCTGCAGCCCGGCTGCGAAGCGGACTTTCTGGTGCTGAACCCCGAAGCAACGCCATTGCTGGCGCGCAAGACAGCGCGTGCCGACAACCTCGAAGAGCTGCTGTTCGCGATGATCGTGCTGGGCGACGACCGGGTGATTGAGCGGGCCGTGGTGTCGCAAGCGCTGGCCGTGCCGGCCCGTGCGGCCGCCGTTTCCGCCGAAGCGGCGCGCACCACCACGGCCTGATCGGCCCCGGCGCGGGGCGCCACTGCCCGCCGTGCCACAATTCGCGCCACCTTCTGCAGCCCCGATTTCACATGAGTATCAAGAGCGACAAATGGATCCGGCGCATGGCCGAACAGCACGGCATGATCGAGCCCTTCGAGCCGGGCCAGGTGCGCCAGCAGGACGGCCACAAGATCATCAGCTACGGCACCTCGAGCTACGGCTACGACATCCGCTGTGCACCCGAGTTCAAGGTGTTCACCAACATCCACAGCACCGTGGTGGATCCCAAGAACTTCGACGAGAAGAGCTTCGTCGACATGAACGGCGACTTCTGCATCATTCCGCCCAACAGCTTTGCGCTGGCGCGCACGGTGGAGTACTTCCGCATTCCGCGCAACGTGCTGACCATCTGCCTCGGCAAGAGCACCTACGCGCGCTGCGGCATCATCGTCAACGTGACGCCGTTCGAGCCCGAGTGGGAAGGCTACGTGACCCTCGAGTTCAGCAACACGACGCCGCTGCCCGCCAAGATCTATGCGGGTGAGGGATGTGCGCAGGTGCTGTTCTTCGAGAGCGACGAGGTCTGCGAGACCAGCTACAAGGATCGCGGCGGCAAGTACCAGGGCCAGCGCGGCGTGACCCTGCCCAAGGCCTGAGCGGGCAGGGCCATGACGGTTGGTTACGTCGCCTCCCGTTGAGCCGCTACCATCTGGCTAGCCGGTTGGCGCCGGCAAGGAGCGCGTCATGAAATGGGAAGGCAACGAACAGTCCGACAACGTCGAAGACCGCCGCAGCGACGGTGGCGGGGGTGGCGGATTTCCGATCGGTGGCCGCAGTGTCGGCATCGGCACCGTCGCCGTGGCGCTGATCGCGGGCTGGGTGTTCGGCATCAACCCGCTGACCGTGCTCGGGCTTCTCACCGGCGGCGGCGATCCGGCGCCACAGGTGCAGCAGGGCCCCGCGCCCAAGCCCCCGGCCAATGACCGCGAAGCGGCTTTCGTCTCCACCGTGCTCAAGAACACCGAAGTGGTCTGGACGGCGATCTTTCGCCAGAACAACGGCACCTACAACGCGCCCAAGCTGGTGCTGTTCCGCGGCGCGACCCAGACGGCCTGCGGCACCGGCCAGGCGGCGATGGGCCCGTTCTACT
The DNA here is from genome assembly GCA_040003555.1 of Variovorax sp. GTDB lineage: Bacteria > Pseudomonadota > Gammaproteobacteria > Burkholderiales > Burkholderiaceae_C > Variovorax. The sequence continues at coordinate 4,581 of JBDUCH010000264.1, forward strand.
GCCCCGGTGACCAGAGGGTCTACATCGACCTCGGCTTCTACGACACCCTGAAGAACCAGCTGGGCGCGCCCGGCGAGTTCGCGCAGGCCTACGTGATCGCGCACGAGGTCGGCCACCACGTGCAGGACGAACTCGGCGTGACCGCCAAGGTCGACGGCATGCGCGGGCGGCTGAGCCAGACCCAGAACAACGCGCTGAGCGTGCGCGTGGAGCTGCAGGCCGACTGCTTCGCCGGGGTCTGGGCGCACCATTCGCAGGAGTCGAAGAAGTGGCTCGACCCAGGCGACATCGAAGCGGCCATGAATGCGGCCCAGAAGATCGGCGACGACGCATTGCAGCGGTCGGCCGGCCGGGCGGTGGTGCCCGACAGCTTCACTCACGGCACCAGCGCCCAGCGGCAACGCTGGTTCGGCGCCGGCTACCAGAGCGGCCAGATCCAGGCCTGCGACACCTTCGCCGCCCGGAGTTTGTAGCGCGGCCGGAGGGCGCGATTGGCGCCGGTTTCTTGTTGTCACTGCCGGTTTTTGCGGCAGTGCGACAATTGAAGGTTAATGACAAGTTCTTTTTCCAATCTTTCGCTGGCCGAACCGCTGGCACGCGCCGTGGCCGAAATGGGCTACGAGACCATGACACCGATCCAGGAGCAGGCCATTCCGGTCGTGCTTGCGGGGCAGGACGTGATGGGCGCGGCGCAGACCGGCACGGGCAAGACGGCTGCATTTGCGCTGCCGCTGCTGCAGCGAATGCTCAAGCACGAGAACAGTTCGACCTCGCCGGCGCGCCATCCGGTGCGCGCACTGGTGCTGTTGCCCACGCGCGAGCTGGCCGTGCAGGTTGCCCAGCAGGTCGAGCTCTATGCCAAGTACACCAACCTGCGCAGCGCCGTGGTGTTCGGCGGCATGGACATGAAGCCGCAGACGCTCGAGCTCAAGAGGGGTGTCGAGGTTCTGGTCGCCACGCCGGGCCGCCTGCTCGACCACATCGAAGCCAAGAACGCGGTGCTGAACCAGGTCGAATACGTGGTGCTCGACGAAGCCGACCGCATGCTCGACATCGGTTTTCTGCCCGACCTGCAACGCATCCTGAGCTACCTGCCCAAGCAGCGCATCACCCTGCTGTTCTCGGCCACGTTCTCGCCTGAAATCAAGCGGCTGGCCGGCAGCTACCTGCAGAACCCGATCACGATCGAGGTGGCGCGCCCGAATGAAACCGCTTCCACGGTCGAACAGCACTTCTACAGCGTTGCCGATGACGACAAGCGGCGCGCCCTGAAGCAGATCGTCAAGCAGCGTGGCATCACGCAGGCTTTTGTCTTCGTCAACAGCAAGCTCGGCTGCGCCCGGCTCGCGCGTTCGCTCGAACGCGAGGGCCTCAAGACCACCGCGCTGCATGGCGACAAGAGCCAGGACGAGCGGCTGAAAGCGCTCGAGTCGTTCAAGAAGGGCGAGGTCGACCTGCTGGTGTGCACCGACGTCGCGGCCCGCGGCCTCGACATCAAGGACGTGCCGGCGGTCTTCAACTTCGACATCCCGTTCAACGCCG
>JBDUCH010000265.1:0-6111 GCA_040003555.1 Variovorax sp.
CCTTCTGCGCTTCGGTGCCGTAGCGCTCGATGGTTTCCATGTTGCCGGTGTCGGGTGCCGAGCAGTTGAATACCTCGCCCGACCACGAGACGCGGCCCATCACTTCACACAGCGGTGCGTAGTCAAGATTGGAGATGGCCGGCACGTCGCGATGCGCGTGCGGCAGAAACATGTTCCAGAGGCCCGCTGCGCGCGCCAGCGGCTTGAGCTCCTCGATCAACGGCGAAACCTGCCAGGCGTTGCCCTGGCGGCGAAACCCGTCCATCTCTTCGTAGTAGCGCGCTTCGCTGGGGTAGATGTGCTGGTCGAAAAACTGCTGCAGCCGCTGCAGCAGCTCGAATGTCTTGGGAGAAGGGTCGGCGAACATTGCGTGTCCTTTGCTGTGGGAGAACCGCGCGGAGATCCTCCGCGCGCGCTGGACGGATTAGAACGCCCGCGCAGCGCAATGACTGTCTCGTGGGTTACGGAGCACCGGCGCGGTCAGCGCCCCGTGAAAACCGGCGAACGCTTCTCGGCGAACGCGCGCTGGGCTTCCTTTGCGTCGTCGGTCTTCGCGATCTGCGCTGTCATGTCCTGCTCGTAGCGATAGCCGTCACGCAGGCTCATGTCTTCGATCACGTTGAGCGTGTGCTTGCCCATCCGGGTGGACACCGGGCTCTTGGATGCAATGGTGGCGGCGAGCTCGAGCGCCGTGGCCATCAGATCCTCGGGGGCCGTGCAGGCTTCCACGATGCCGAGTCGATACAGTTCGGCGCCCGGCACGCGCATGCCCGTCAGCATCATGCGGCGCAGGCGCGAATGGCTGAAAAGGCGCATGGCGTGGCGGCAGCCGCCGAGCAGGCCGACGTCGACCTCGGGCAGTCCGAGCGAGGCTTTTTCTGAAGCGATCAGGATGTCGCTCGAAGCGGCCATCGCGAGGCCGGAGCCGAGCGCGGCGCCATTGATGGCGCAGATCACGGGCTTGGCGCACTCACGAATTGCGTGGAAGCATTCGCGCGTGCGGCGAGAATGGGCCACCAGGTCGCCCGGCCCCTTGATCATTTCGGCTCGTCCCTTCAGATCCGCGCCGGCGCAGAAAACCTTACCTTCGCCTGTGAGCACGACGACACGGACTTCGTCCATCTCGGAGATCCGATCCAGGGCGGACGTCAGTTCGTCGTTCAGCACACGCGTCAGCGCGTTGACGGGCGGCGCATTCAGCGTCAGCGTGGCCACGTGATTGGCGATGACCACTTTGAGTTGAGAGAAGTTGTCCATGGTGTCTCCTGATGCCGTTTGGCCGGCACCTGGGGGCGAGTCTAGGAGTCGGCGGCCCGGGCGGCGAGCACCAGCGCCGCACACCAGCTATGCCCCCAACGACATAGCGCGAGGAGCGGCGATCGCAAACCTCGCATCACCCAGCGTTCGGCATCGAAGCGGCTGACTGTTTGGCACTCAGACTCCGGGCGCGTCGTTGTCGTCCTTCTCGTTCGAAATCGCAAACAGATCCCACGCCGCCATGAACAGCGCGGCAATCACTGGCCCGACCACGAAGCCGTTGATGCCGAAGATCGCCATGCCGCCGATGGTCGACATCAGCACGATGTAGTCGGGCATCTGCGTGTCCTTGCCGACCAGCACCGGGCGCAGGATGTTGTCGACCAGGCCGATCACGAACACGCCGACGAAGATCAGCACGCCGCCTTGCCAGAAGTGGCTGGTGGCTAGGAAGTAGATGGCCACCGGCCCCCAGATCAGCGCCGCACCCACCGCCGGCAGCAGCGAGAGGAAAGCCATCAGCACCGCCCACAGCAACGCGCCCTGCACACCGAGGAACCAGAAGGCCACCCCACCGATGGTGCCCTGCGCGATGGCGACGGCCACGTTGCCCTTGATGGTGGCCCGGATCACGGTGGTGAACTTGTTCAGCAGGTAGTGCGTGTGCGGCTTGGCCAGCGGCAGCGCATCGCGCATCGTCTTCGAGAGCGCGGCGCCGTCGCGCAGCAGGAAATACAGCAGGTACAGCATCACGAAGAAGCTGACGACGAAGTCGAAGGTGTTTTGCCCAATGGTCAGCGCCTGGCTGGCCACCACCTGGCTGCCCTGTGCCGCACCTTCGGAGATGCGTTTTTGCCAGGCCGCCATGTCACCGAGGTTGAAGCGCTCGAGCAGGTTCAGCAGCCAGCGCGGCGTGGCATCCAGGATCTGCTGGAAGTACCCCGCGAAATTGATCTGGCCCGAGCGGATGTTCTGCGTGACCAGTGTCACCTCCTGTACCAGCGAGACCCCGATCATCGCGAGCGGAAGAATCACGATCACCAGGCAGATCGTCAGCGTGGCGAGCGCCGCGCCGTTGCGCCTGCCCGGCATCTTCTTGAGGAGCCGCTTGTAAAGCGGTGTGAACAGGATCGCCAGCGCCACGCCCCAGAGCACCGCGCCGAAGAACGGCAGCAGCACCCAGATGAAAGCGGCCGTGACAGCGGCCAGAAGGGCAAGGAAGACGCCGCGCTGGAGTTGGGGGGAATTCATAGGTGATCGCACTGTAGCCGAGGCTCAGCGCGATGCACCCGTCCGTGCCACCGGCATGAGGGTCGCGCGCAGGCGGGCCGGGGCATCGGGCGCGGCCACGCTTTCGACCTGGAGTGCTTCCTCGACATTGCCGATGTGGGCGATCATCAGCTCGCGCGCGCGGGCCGTGTTGCCGGCCTCCAGCGCGGCGACGATCGCGCCATGTTCGGCGCACGACTGTCCGGCTTCGTGCTTCGACTGGTACAGCGTGGCGGCCAGGGTGGTGCGTGCGGTCAGGTCGCGCAGCACGTCGACCAGCAGCCGGTGCCCCATCTGCTGGGCCAGGCACACATGAAAATCCGCCAGCAGAAAGGCACGCGTGGCGGCGTCGGCACCTTCGATCGCGCGCTGCTCTTCCACGATGTGGGCACGCAGGGTCTTGATGACCTTCTGCAGCGGCCTGCCGGCTTCGGCCAGGATGCCGGCTTCGACGATGCGCCGCGCGGCGAAGGCATCGCGGGCCTCTGCCGCAGAAGGCTGCACCACGTACCAGCCGCGCTTGGACTGCACCTCGACGAAGCCGCGCGCCTGCAACTGCATCAGGGCCTCGCGCACCATGGTGCGGCTCACCCCGAAGTTGCCGGCCAGCGCCTGCTCGCCGAGCCGCTCGCCGGGGGCGAGCTTCTGCGCGAGGATGGCTTCGACCACGCGCTCGGCGATGGTGGTGGGGGTAACGGCGTCGGCCATGCGCTCTCAGTGTGCCGCAGCGGCTGCCGCAGCCACCGGCGAGCCGGGTTCTGCCAGCGGTTCGTCGTCCGGCGAATAGGTGCCGTCCAGCACGGCGTGGGCGCGTTCGCGGTCGATGTCGCCTTCCCAGGCCGCGATTGCCACGGTGGCGACGCAGTTGCCGATCAGGTTGCCGAGCGCACGGGCAATGCCCATGAACCAGTCGACCGAGAGCACCAGCACCAGCCCGATGGCGGGGATCGCGGGAATGGCGTGCAGCGTGGCGGCCAGCACCACGATGGCAGAGCCCGGCACGCCATGCGCGCCCTTGGAGGTGACCAGCGCGATCGCCAGGATGGTCAGCAGGTCCGCCATCGAGATCGGCGTGTTGGTCGCCTGCGCGATGAACACGGCCGCCAGGGTGATGTAGATCGAGAATGCGTCGAGGTTGAACGAATAGCCGGTGGGAATCACCAGGCCCACGGTCGAATCGCGGATGCCCATGCGGCGCAGCTTGGCCATGATCTGCGGCAGCACGCTGTCGGACGAGGTGGTCGCGAACACGATGGCGAGTTCTTCGCGCAGGTAGCGCAGCAGCTTGAACAGGCTGAAGCCCGACAGGCGCATCACGATCCCGAGCACGACGAACACGAAGATCAGCACCGCGCCGTAGAAGAGGGCGACCAGCATGCCGAGCTGCTTGAGCGAGCCGATGCCGTACCTGCCGACCGTGAAGGCGATGGCACCGAGCACGCCGAGCGGCGCCAGCTTGATGATGATGCCCATGATCTTGAACAGCACCAGCGAGAGCGAGTCGACCACCACCGCGACCGGCTTGCCCAGGTCGCCCAGCAGCGCCAGCGCGCAGCCGAACAGCACCGCGAACAGCAGCACCTGCAGCACGTCGCCGGTGGCGAAGGCGTTGACCACCGTGGTGGGAATCAGCTTCATCAGGAAATCGACCGTGCCGCCGCTGGTGAGCTTGTCGGCATTGGAGGCGTAGGCGCTCATGGCGGCGGCGTCGAGCGTGTTCGGGTCGACGTTCATGCCCACGCCGGGCTTGAAGACGAAGGCCAGCACCAGGCCCAACGCCAGGGCGATGGTGGTCAGCACCTCGAAGTAGATCAGCGACTTGACGCCGACCCGCCCGACGCGCTTGAGGTCGCCGGCGCCTGCGATGCCGTGCACCACGACGCAGAACACCAGCACCGGGATGATCATCTTGATCAGCTTGATGAAGCCGTCGCCGAGCGGTTTGAGCTTGACGGCGAAGTCGGGGAAGAACAGGCCCGCCAGCACGCCGAGCACCAGCGCGATGACCACCTGACCGAAGAGCGATTTGGCGAAACGGGGCATGACCGGCCTTTCAGATGTTGAATGCAAGAAAGCAGATAACTTGCATACAAGAAATGTAGGCAAGACCGTCGCCCGGGTGAAGAGGGTATTCCCGGGCTGCACCGAGGCTTCACGTGCACCGCAACCTGAGCCTGTGCATTCCGGATCCGCGACGGGCGAGCTGGCCCCGCTCTGATCAGTCCAGCAGGTCGGCCAGCGTGCGCGCGATCACCTTGGTGGCGCGGCGCAGGTCTTCCAGTTGCAGGCGCTCGTCGTTGCGCTTGGCATGCGACTCCAGCACGGTGCGCGGGCCGGCGCCGTAGATCACGCCGGGAATGCCGGCCTCGCTGTACAGCCGCACGTCGGTGTAGAGCGGGGTGCCCATGGCCTTGATCGGCTCACCGAACAGTTGCTGGCCGTGCTTCTGGATCGCGTCGACCAGCGGCTTGTTGCCGGCCAGCGGCTGCATCGCGTTGGCGAGCAGCAGGCGCTTGATGTCGACCGTGATGCCGGCGCTCTGCGCGGCCGCGTCGGCTATCACCTTGCGGATGTTGGCTTCGACCTCGACCGGGTTCTCTTCCGGGATCATGCGGCGATCCAGCTTGAACACGACTTTGCCCGGCACCACGTTGGTGTTGGTGCCGCCCTCGATGCGGCCGACGTTGAGGTACGGGTGGGTGATGCCATCGACCTTCGACGTGACCTGCTGGTAGAGCGTGTTCTGCGCGTAGAGCGCGTTCAGGATCGTCACCGCGCCCTGCAGCGCATCGACGCCGGTGGTGGGGATGGCGGCGTGCGCCATCTTGCCGTGCACCGTCACTTCCATCTGCAGACAGCCGTTGTGCGCGGTGACAACCTCGTAGCTGAAGCCGGCTGCGATCATCAGGTCGGGCCTGGTCAGGCCGTTCTTGAGCAGCCAACCCGGACCGAGCAGGCCCCCGAACTCTTCGTCGTAGGTGAAGTGCAACTCGACGCTGCCCTTGGCGGGCCTGGCGACGGCCTCGAGCGCGCGCAGCGCAAAGGTGAAGCTCGCGAAGTCGCTCTTGCTGACCGCGGTGGCGCGGCCGTAGATGGCGCCGTTGTCGATCTCGCCGCCATACGGGTCGTGTGACCAGCCTTCGCCGGGCGGCACCACGTCGCCGTGGGCGTTGAGTGCGACGGTCAAACCGGTGGCGCCGTAGTTGCGGCGCACGATCAGATTCGTGATCGATTCGAGGCCGTAGTCTTTGACCTCCTGCGTTGGCACGGCATGCTTTTCGGCCTCGAAGCCGAAGCCATTCAGCAGTTCGGCCGTGCGCTCGGCGTGCGGCGCGTTGTTGCCGGGCGGTGTGTCGGTGGGCACCTGCACCAGTTGCTGCAGGAACTTCACTTCGTCGTCGAAGTGGGCGTCGATCCAGGCGTCGAGCTTTGCGTAGTCGGTCATTGGAAGGGTCAGGAAACTTGTTCTTCGGTCGCCAGGTTGTCGAGCAGAAGCTGGAACGCCTCGACTGCCAACTGGATGTCGTCGTTGGTGCTCGATTCGAGCGGGTTGTGGCTGATGCCCGAGTTGATGCCGCGCACGAA
>JBDUCH010000266.1:0-6105 GCA_040003555.1 Variovorax sp.
GCAATCCTGAAAGTTACTAGAGGCATCACCCGATGCACGCAATCAAACTCCCGTTCGGTCACCACCTTCTTTGGGTCGAACTGGCAACTGTCCTGATCGGTGGATGCCATGCATCCGCTGCGGACGCACCCGTGGCCCAACTGCCGGAGGTCGAGGTCGTCACCGTGCATCGGCAAGCCGTTCCGTATCAAACCGAATTGCCCGGGCGCACCTCCGCGTACCTTGTTGCCCAGGTGCGCGCGCGGGTCGACGGCATCGTGTTGAAGCGCGACTTCAAGGAAGGCTCAGACCTGAAGGTCAACCAGCGGCTGTACCAGATCGACCCTGCGCCCTATCGTGCAGCGTTGGACAGCGCCGCGGCCGTGCTGCAAAACGCACAGGCCAACGTCGTGGCTGCCAACGCACTGGCCGATCGTGACAAGCTGCTTATCGGTGCCAAGGCGGTCAGCAAGCAGGAACTCGACAACGCCGTGGCTGCGCAAGGGCAGGCGGTGGCGATGGTCGCATCGGGCAAGGCGGCGGTCGAAGCAGCGCAGATCAACTTGCGCTACACCGACATCGTCTCGCCGATCGCAGGCCGTGCCGGCATTTCGCTGGTGACGCAAGGCGCCTACGTGCAGGCCAGTAAAGGCCTCGCGTTGGTTGCCGGACTGGCGACGGTTCTGATCGTCTTGCTCAATGCGGTGCTGATTGGGCAATTGCTTCCCTGATCAGTTCAGCGTCTCGACCAGCGTGTCAAACAAATACCCGGCGCCGCGTTCGGTGAGGATGAACTGCGGAGCCGATGCATCGACTTCGATCTTGCGGCGCAACCGCAGGATCTGCACGTCGATCGATCGGTCGTACACTTCGGCACCATGCAGGCGCGACAACTCCAGCAATTGGTCGCGTGAGAGCACACGCTGCGGCGCCTCGCAAAGCGCCAGCAACAGGTTGAACTCGCCGTTGCTCAAGTCCACGCGGCGGCCATCAGGGGAGGTCAGGCGGCGCACCAGCAGGTTCAGTTCCCAGCCGGCGAAGCGGTAGGCACGGCGGGTGTTTTCGCGGGCTGGCGAGGGGCTCTCTGCGTGTGATTGGTAGCGTCGCAGCACTGCACGAATGCGCGCCAGCAGTTCGCGGTTGCTGAAGGGCTTGGTCACGTAATCGTCGGCGGCGATCTCCAGGCCCATCACGCGGTCGGCCTCGTCGCGTTTGCCGGTCAGGATGATCACGGGCACCGCACTGGTTTCGCGCAGCTGGCGTGCCAGCTGCATGCCGTCTTCACCGGCCAGGCGCAGATCGAGCATGACCAGATCGATCACCTCTTCGCGAAGCGCATTGGTCATCTCGACGCCTGACGCGGCAGCCGTCACGCGCATGTCGTTCTCACCCAGGTATTCCGCCAGCAGTTCGCGGATTGCCGGATCGTCGTCGACGACGAGGATATGAGGGAGGCTGATGACGCTCGGTGGGCTCATGCCGCAAGCGTAAGGCATGGTTGCCTTCAGCGCGCTTACAGCCGCGTTACAGATGAAACGTGGACCCGGCCAGCGGAAATCGACCCGGCATGGTCAGCGATCCCAATGAATGCATGTTGATAATTGTGATCATCGATGAAGATAGCGGCATGCGCGAACTGCTTGGCGAATGGCTGGTGGCCGAAGGCTACCGTGTGGTCGGCTGGCCGGCGGGCGAAGGTTTGCGCGAAGGCGGGGTCGACCTGGTGATCGTCGATGTTCCCAATCTGCGCACCGACGGTGCCGAAACGATCCGCAAGGCGCAAGCGGAGTATCCGCTGGCCCAGGTGATCGGCATGTCGACGCAACTGGGTCAGAGCCTGTTGCCGCATTCCCCCGCTGCGCGCTCGCTCGGCGTGCGACGCCTGCTGGCCAAGCCCTGCAGCCGTGAAGAGTTGCTCGATGCCGTGGTCGATGCCATCGGCGGGCCGCACTGACATGAAGATGTAACGATGATGGCACACCGCCTGAAGTCGAGCGAGCGATTGCGTCGCGGGATCATCGCCGCCGGCGGCCTGCTGATCTCGGCGTTTTTCGGCTCCGCGGTGTACGACAGCTGGCGTTTGAACCAGCAGGTGACGATGGCCAACGCGCGTGAGCTGGGTAACCTGGCCAATGCATTGGCGGCACAGGCTGCCAATACGTTGCAGTCGGTCGATGTGCTATTGACCGACACGGCCAGCTGGTACCAGGCGTCTGCTCTCGACATGGAACCCGATGCGGTGCAGCGCGCACTGGCGCAGCGCGCCGTCGGTGTTCCCGAGGTCAGCGTGATGACGATCGTCGATGCACAAGGGATGCAGCGCATCCGCTCGCGTGCGACTGGCGAGCCGTTCGCGAGTGTGGCCGACCGGCCCTACTTTCAGGCGCAGCATGCCGGCGATGGCGTAGGCATGTTCATTAATCCGCCGTTGATCACCCGCACCGAGGGGATGCCCGCGCTGGTCATCTCGCGCCGGCTGAACGACCGTGATGGCGCCTTTGCCGGGGTGGTGACGGCAGTTGTCAATCTGGAACGCCTGCAGTCGATGTACTTGGCCATTCACCCGGGCGAGCGCAGCGCGATGCTGTTGACGCTGGACGACGGCACGCTGGTCATTCGCCAGCCTGAAGTGCCTGGCTTGAAGACAAAGTACCCCGAACTGTTGGCGCTGAAGAACGGCCCGCTCGACCGCGCCACCAGCTCGATGGACGGCGACGCCAAGCTAGTGGCCGCAGTAGGAGTGGGCACGAGGCCGCTGATCCTGGCCATCACGCGCGATGAAGAAGAGGCGCTGCTGCCGTGGTATGACGAGGCCTGGAGCGGCGCGATTCGCACCGTGCTGGTTTCTCTGCTGGTGGTACTCACCATTGCAGCGCTGCTGCGACAATTGCGCCGGCTGGAGCGCGGCGAGCAGGCGCTGCGACAGAGTGAAGAGCGCTACGCCATGGCGATGGAGGCGGCCAACGAAGGCCATGCCGAGTGGAACATCCTGCAAGATAGGGTGTTCGTGTCTGACCAGTGGCGCACGTTGCATGGCATCGACCACGATGCGCTGATCGTGACGCCGGAGGATCTGGTGGCCTGCATCGCCGTGCATCCGGACGACAGGCTGCCGGTGAAAGAAGCGGTCGAATATCATCTGATGGGACGCACTCAGGCGATCGAACTCGAATACCGCGTGCGGCCTGCCGATGCACGAGTCGATGCCGCTGCCGACGGCAATTGGCGCTGGGTTCATGTGCGCGGCCGTTGCCTTCGCGACGCCGAGGGCGCGCCGCGCCGTCTGTTCTGCGCGGCCACCGATGTCAGCGCGCGAAAGCAGGCAGAGGACGACAAGACCGCCTCGGGTGCACGCATGCAGCAGACGCAGCGGCTGGAGGCACTCGGCACGCTGGCCGGTGGCATTGCACACGACTTCAACAACATCCTGGCCGCCATCCTCGGCTTTGGCGAGATGGCGCAGCAGAACGCGCCCGACGGCAGCCCGCAGCGGCGACATATCGACCGCGTGCTGCAGGCCGGCGCGCGGGCGCGGCTGCTGGTCAAACGCATCCTCGACTTCAGCCGCAGCGGCGTGGCCGAGCGCACGCAGGTCGACTTGCAGACACTGGTGGAAGAAGTGGTTGCCATGTTGACGCCGGCGTTGCCGACGGGCATCCATGCCGAAGCGCGACTGAACGCCAACCACGCCGTCGTGATGGGCGACGCGACGCAGCTCTACCAGGTGGTGATGAACCTGTGCACGAACGCCGTGCAGGCAATGGGCGAATCCGGGTTGCTCGGGCTGCAGCTGGAGCGGGTCGACGTGGCGCACGGGCAGTCGATGTTGCAAGGCGATGTCGCGCCCGGGGCCTACCTGCGCCTCGAAGTGTCCGATACCGGCATCGGCATCGCGCCCGAAGTGCTGCAGCGGATGTTCGACCCGTTCTTCACCACCAAGGAGGTGGGCGAGGGCACGGGGCTCGGGTTGTCCGTGGTGCATGGAATCGTGGCAGACCTCGGTGGCGCGATCGACGTCGTATCGAGCTACGACCGTCGTCACGGTGAGGAGGCAGGTCGAGGCACAGGCCAAAGCACCGGCACCCGCATCGCCCTCTGGCTGCCACTGGCGGCGGGCGAACAGCGACAGCCGCCACCTGCAAAAACGTCGGACTGGCCTCATGGCAACGGCGAAGTGGTGATGGTCGTGGACGACGAGCAGGCATTGGTCGAGCTGGCTGAAGAACTGCTGGCCGGGCTGGGTTACGAGCCGGTGGGTTTCAATTCGAGCGAGAGCGCGTTGCAGGCTTTCGAGGCCGATCCGCAGCGCTTCGATGCGGTGCTCAGCGACGAGATGTTGCCGGGCATGCCAGGCAGCGAACTGGCCGCCAGGTTGCGCGCAATGCGACCCGGGTTGCCGATGTTGCTGATGAGCGGTCGGGTCGATGCGGCACTGGAGCAGCGCGCGCGCAACGTTGGCGTCACGGCCCTGCTGCACAAACCGCTAACGCTGCGAGAGCTCGCGGACAACCTGGCGCAGCTGCTGGGCGCGTGCACAGCACCCTGAACGGCGCGCTGTTTCACCCGAAACCCGGACCGTTCCAATCGTATCGCGACGTCGGCGCTCTGCAACAGGGACGCAACGGCGGCAGATGAAAGTAGAGGCACTGACAAAGACATCGAGGTTATTCAAGACATCGAAGTTGCTCAGTGATTGCAAGGAACGCCGACCCCGTGTCAGTCGACGTCAGCCTCTACCCATCTGACATACAAGGAAAATCATCATGAAGAAAATCAACTCGGCCCTGGCCATTGCTGCTGCGGCACTCATCCTCTCGGCCACCACCGCATCGGCGCAAGGTCTGACCCGCGCTGAAGTCAAAGCCCAGCTCGCCTCGGCGCAGGCCAGCGGCCAGCTCGACGCGTTCGACGGCCAGGACAGCGGCTCCGCTTACCTGTCCGCGCACTTTCATTCGAACAAGCCGCGTTCCGAAGTGAAAGACGATGTCAAGCAGGCCGAAGCCAGCGGCACGCTCGATGCGCTCGACGGACAAGACAGCGGCTCGGACTATCTGACACGCCACCTGAAGCTCACGGAGCCGCGCTCTGAAGTGAAGTCCCAACTCGCCACGGCAGAGAAGAACGGCACGCTGGACGAGTTCGATGGAGAGGACAGCGGCTCTTTCGTGCTGACAGCCATGCGAGCCCATCAGTCGACGGCGACTGCGACTGCATCGGCCTCGACGCCGATGGCGGCCATGTCGCGTTGAGCGGCAGCCGCAAACCCGCACCCGAACAGGAGACGATCATGCTAGCGTGTCGGTGCCGGTTGAACTTTGACCCACCCTGCCGTTTGAACATTGCTCCGGGGATGGAAGCCAGCATCGTGGATGCTGGCTGTGTGTAACACTACCGCCTTCGTCCTTTCTCGCTTTCCTTTCTGATGTCAGATCGCCTGCACGAAGAGGGCGCGGAACGCGAAACCCGCACTTGTCCCGACCTGCTGTGTTGCTCAACCGGCGTTTCCAGCCGACGCCTTTTGCTCCTGCTCACGAGCCTTGATGCGCTTCTTCGAGTTCGTCGTGGCGTGCGTGATCCGTAGCTGTCGTTTCCCGTCTCCACGACGTGGCAGTGGTGCGTGAGCCGGTCCAGCAACGCGGTAGTCATCTTCGTATCCACGAACACACTGCTCCCTTCGGCGAAGTCTAGGTTGGTGGTTACGCACCTGGCAAGGCCTTGAGGAGATCTGATCTCCAGAGCGATGGGGAGGCCTTGCTTGTGTTCAGCTACCCGAGGCGCCCGAGCCAGGTTCGTAGCCGGCCTCACGCAGATGGCGCCCAGCCAGCACGGTGACCTGATCGCTCTCACCGTCATGGCGATATAGCGCCACGTAGCCACTGGCGCCGAAGTCGATCACCCACTCTCGGTACTCCGGCTCCATCTCCTGGCTGGAGCGCCCCATGCACGGCTGCAATGCCAGCACCTTCACGCCGGCGCGAATGGGCTTGACGGCACGCGTTGCCGCCTGGATGTTCTTGGACGCAAGGAACCGATACGCACGCTGCACATCCCGCAGCGCATGCGGTGACCAGACCAGCCGCGCCATTCAGACGTGCGCCTCGGGCGGCTCCACATCCTGGCCAGTTT
>JBDUCH010000028.1:0-20564 GCA_040003555.1 Variovorax sp.
GCCTTTCCCGCATCGACAACTGCCGCTACATCAAGGAATCGACGCTCGAGGTCACGCGCGTGCGCGACATCATCGAGCTGTGCGGCGATCGCATGACGGTGTTCGCCGGTATCCTGGGCTACGAGTCGTTCTGGCTCGGCGCGCAGGGCTGGGTCGCGGTGTGCTCCAACCTGATTCCGAAGATGTCGGCGCGCCTGTTCGAGCTGGTGGCCGACGAGCAGGACATGCCCGCCGCGCTGGCGCTCTACAAGCAGATACTGCCGATCGTGCGCTGGGTCGGCGGCCACCGCTACGTGGCGGCCTCGAAAGACGGCCTCGGGATGATGGGCCTGCCGGTCGGTCAGCCCCGTGCACCGCGGCTGCCGCTGCCCGAAGCCGATGCGCGCGACCTGCGCGCCGCGCTCGACAAGCTCGGCCTCCTCGACTCGATCGCGGCCTGAAGCGCCAGCCCCGTTTTTGTTCTCTCCCTTGCCTCGTCCGTTCAACCTTCCGAAGGATTCCCCATGAAATTGCTTCCCGCCATCGCCTCGGCCGCAGCGTTCTTCGTTCTCTGCATCGGCGGCGCCCACGCCCAGGCCTGCAAGTCGCCGGTGCCCGATTCGGCACTGGTCAAGAAGGGCACGCTCACCATGTCGGTCAACCCGACCCTGCCGCCGTTGCAGTTCGTCGACCAGACCGGCGCGCTCAAGGGCATGCGCGTGGAACTCGGCGAAATGATCGCCAAGCGCCTGTGCCTCACGCCCGAGTACGTGCGCATCGAATTCTCGGCCATGATCCCGGGCCTGCAGGCCGGCCGCTGGGACGTCATCAACACCGGCATCTTCTACACCGAAGAGCGCGCCAAGCTCATGCAGATGCTGCAGTACGAAGACCAGGCCATCAGCATCAGCACCGCCAAGGGCAACCCGCTCAAGATCGCCAAGCCCGAAGACCTCTCGGGCAAGACCATCGGCGTGGAAATCGGCGGCTTCGAGGAGCGCAAGACGCGCGAACTCGACAAGCAGCTCACCGAGAAGGGCATGAAGGGCATGAACATCCGCACCTTCGAGAACTTCGCCATGTCGTTCCAGTCGCTGCGCGCCGGCCAGGTCGAGGTGGCGCTGTCGATCGACTCCACCGCGACCGAATACCAGAAGCGCGGCGACTTCGACCGCGTGCTCAACGGCCTGTTCCCGACCCCGGTCGCGCTCGCCACCAAGAACAAGGAGCTCGCGACCGCGATGGCCAAGGTACTGAACGACATGAAGGCCGACGGCAGCTTCCAGAAGCTGTTCGACCAGTACGGCGTGAAGGCCATCGACGGCGCCGTGGTGGTCAAGGGCCCGGCGAGCTGATCGGCCCGCCATGGGACAAGGCTGGAGCTGGTCGGGCTTTACCGACTATCTGTTCAACCCCTACATCCTGGCGGGGGCGGTCACCACGCTCTGGCTCACGCTCGCGTCGATCGCCGGTGGGCTGGTGCTGGGCTGCGCGCTGGCGCTGGCGCGGCTGTCGAAGCACTCCTGGCTCTCGACGCCCGCGCACTTCTACATCTGGGTGTTCCGCGGTACGCCGCTGCTGGTGCAACTCATCATCATCTACACCGGGCTGCCGCAGCTCGGTCTGAAGCTGTCGGTGGTCGAGTCGGCATTGCTCGGGCTGATCCTCAACGAAGCGGCGTACCTCGCGGAAATCGTGCGCGGCGGCATCCAGGGCGTCTCGGTCGGCCAGACCAATGCGGCGCGCGCCGTGGGCTTCAGCGGCGCGCAGGCCATGCGCTACATCGTGATGCCGCAGGCCATGCGGCTCATCATTCCAACGCTCGGCAACAGCATCAACGGCCTGCTCAAGACGACCTCGATCACGTCGGTGATCTCGATGGAGGAACTGCTGCGCCGCACCCAGGTGCTGATCCAGGAGAAGTTCATGGTGCTCGAGCTGTTCATCGTCGCGGCGATCTACTACCTGCTGATGACCACCGCCTGGGACTTCGTGCAGCGGCGCATCGAACGCCACTACGGCCGCGCCTACAGCAGCACGGTGACGCCAGCCAAAGACCTCGCGCTCGAGCAGCGCTAGAAGGACGATTTCCATGCCCCGCTACGACCTGATTCTGCGCAACGCCGACATCGCGACTGTCGGCGACCGCTACAGCGCCGACATCGGCGTGCGCGACGGCCGCATCGTCGCCATCGCGCAGGGCCTCGAAGGCGAGGCCGCGCAGACGCTCGACGCTGCCGGCCGCCTCGTGACGCCGGGCGGCGTCGACGGCCACTGCCACTTCGACCAGCCCACCAACGACGGCTCGAAGTACGCGGACGACTTCTTCACCGGCACCCGCTCGGCGGCCTGCGGCGGCACCACCACAGTGCTGCCGTTCGCGGTGCAGCAGCGTGGCGCCTCGATCCAGGCGGCGGTCGACGACTACCACCGCCGCGCCGACGGCAAGGCGGTGATCGACTACGCCTTCCACCTGATCGTGGCCGACGCCACCAAGGACGTGACGCAGCGCGAGCTGCCGATGCTGATCGACAAGGGCTACACGTCCTTCAAGATCTACATGACCTACGACGACCTGAAGCTCGGCGACAGGCAGATCATCGAGGTGCTGGCGGTCGCGCGCCGCCACGGCGCGATGACCATGATCCACGCCGAGAACAGCGACTGCATCGCCTGGCTGACCGAGCAACTGCTCGAGGCCGGGCTCACCGCGCCGCGCTACCACAGCAGCTCGCGGCCGATGGCGGTCGAGCGCGAGGCCACGCACCGCGCCATCGCGCTGGCCGAACTGATCGACACGCCGATCCTGATCGTCCATGTGTCGGGCCGCGAGGCGGTGGAGCAGATCCACTGGGCGCGCGGGCGCGGCCTGCCGGTCTATGCGGAAACCTGTCCGCAGTACCTGTTCCTCAGTGCCGAAGACCTCGGCATCGACCCCAACGATCCGATGCACGGCGCCCGCTGCGTCTGCAGCCCGCCGCCGCGCGACAAGGCCAACCAGCAGTTCATCTGGAACGGCCTGTCGAGCGGGCTGTTCACCATCGTTTCGTCCGACCACGCGCCCTTCAACATGGGAGGCCCCCACGGCAAGCGCGTGGCCGGCGAAGAGGCTTCGTTCGACCGCATTCCCAACGGCATCCCGGGCGTCGAGACGCGGCTGCCACTGCTCATGAGCGAAGGCGTGCTGGGCGGGCGCATCGACATCCACCGTTTCGTTGAACTCACGTCCACCAATCCGGCCCGCCTCTACGGGCTGTACCCGAAGAAGGGGACGATCGCGGTGGGCAGCGACGCCGACTTCGTGGTCTGGGATCGGTTCGCCGAAGGCGAGGAGCGCACATTGACCAATGAGATGCTGCACCACGCGGTCGACTACACGCCCTATGAGGGCATGAAGCTGCGCGCCTGGCCCGCCACCACGGTCTCGCGCGGGCGCCTGGTGTGGCACGAGGGGCGCTTTCAGGCCGAGGCCGGCTCCGGCCAGTTCCAGCCCTGCCAGCGGCCCCGTGCGCCACGCGATTCGAATCCGATCGACCAATGGTTGTGACGCGGCGCCGTTGCCGGTTCCCGGGCTGCTAAGCTTTTCCGCTTCCGTGCACTTGCTCCATCGCATGCCAAGCCTTCCCAGCCCGGCGCAACCCGCCACTATCACCATCACCCCGCTCGAGGTGCGCTCGGCCAGCCTGGCCGAGCAGGCCTACGAGCGGCTGCGCACGCTCATCCTCGACCGGAAGATATTTCCCGGCAGTCCGTTGCAGGAAGGGCGGCTGGCCGACGACCTGGGCATCTCGCGCACGCCGATGCGCGAAGCGCTGGTGCGGCTGGCCGGCGAAGGCCTGCTGGTGCGGCGCGACGCGCGCTCCTACGCCGTGCGCGCACTGGGCACCAAGGAATACTTCGACTGCATGCGCGCGCGCGAAGTGATCGAAGGCGAGGCCATCGCGCTGGCCGCAACACGCATCGATGCCGCGGATCTCGACCGGCTGCAGGCCGAGATCGAGGCGCTCAATGCCGGCGAGCACGACGAAACCGAGCACTGGCATTTCGACGACAAGTTCCATGTGTTCATCGCCACGGCCAGCGGCAACGTGGTGTTTCCGCGCCTGGTGGAAGAACTGCGCGTGAATGCGCGGCTGTTCCGCCTGCACAGCCCGCTGCATCGGCAGCGCGAGAACCACGACGAGCACGGCGACATCATCGGCGCACTGCGCGCGAGGGATCCGGAACGCGCGCGGCAGGCCATGCGCGAGCACTTGCGCAGCCTGCAGGAAGACGTCAAGCGCGCGTTGATCGACTGACGGGCTCTGCCGGATGCGCGCCCATCGGCGGCGCGATGTCTTCCAGCGAGCGCCGCTCGGCATCGATGGCATAGCGCCATGCAATGAGCCCGGCGACGATCACCAGCACGGCGCCGATCGCGTAGCCGATCGTGACCGCGCCGCGGCTGCCGGTTTCGATCAACATGCCGAACAGCAGCGGCGCGGCAAAACCTCCGGCACCGGTGCCGACCGCATAGAACACCGAGATCGCGAGGGCCCGCATCTCCAGCGGAAACACCTCGCTCACCGTCAGGTAGGCCGAACTCGCCGCGGCCGAGGCCAGGAAGAACACCGCCGACCAGCACAGCGCCTGGCTCAGCGCATCGAGCCAGCCGGCCATGAATGCGGCGCCGGTCAGCGCGAGCCCGACACCCGAGAGCACGTACGTGATGCCGATCATGCGGCGCCGGCCGACCCGGTCGAACAGGGGCCCGAGCAGCAACGGCCCGAGCACATTGCCCAGCGCGAACGGAAAGATGTAGAGCGCCACGCGGCCTTCGGGCACGCCGTGAAAACGCGTCAGCACCAGCGCATAGGTAAAGAAGATCGCGTTGTAGAAGAAGGCCTGCGAGATCATCAGCGCCATGGCCACGACGCTACGGCGGCGGTACCGGTGCAGCAGCACGTGCGTCACCTGGCGCATGGTCGGCGCGGCCTGGCGCACAAAGCTCAACCGTGACGTGACCGGTGCCAGCGGGCCGTGCTGCGCAGCCACCTCGGCTTCGATCCGTTCGATGATCGCGTTGGCCTCGTCGACGCGGCCGTGCGCCATGAGCCAGCGCGGGCTCTCGGGCACGTCACGCCGCACCAGCAAGATCGCGATGGCCAGCACCGCGCCCAGCGCGAAGCCCGCGCGCCAGCCCCATACCGGGCCGAGCACGCGCGCATCGAGCAGCACCAGGCTCAGGCCCGCGCCGAGCGCGGCACCGATCCAGAAGCTGCCATTGATCGCCAGGTTCACGCGGCCGCGCACCCGCGCCGGAATCAGCTCGTCGATGGCGGAATTGATGGCCGCGTACTCGCCGCCGATGCCCAGCCCCGTGACGAAGCGGCAGACCGCGAAGAACGCGAAGTTGGGCGAGAGCGCCGTGGCCAGCGTGGCGGCGGTGTACACCGCGAGCGTGATGAGAAAAAGCCTCTTGCGCCCGAGCCGGTCTGCCAAGCGGCCGAACAGCACGGCGCCGATCACCGCGCCGCCGATGTAGAGCGAGCCTGCGCCGCCGATCTGCGTGGCCGTGAGCCCCAGCGTGTCGGGCCGCTCGAGCACGCTGCCGATGGAGCCGACCAGCGTGACTTCCAGTCCGTCGAGCACCCAGGCGACGCCGAGCGCGATCACCACGCGCCAGTGCCAGCGTGACCAGGGCAGGCGGTCGAGGCGGGCGGGGATGTCGGTGTGGAGCAGGGTCATGGGCCGGGCCTTGCACTGTAGGGACGAAGCACCCGGCTGCGCTGTCGGCCAAAGTCCCGAATGCCGGCCGAGGCGCCGGCCAGCACGATCCGGCTGCGCTGACTATGATGGCCCGCTCACCATCGCGCACGGAGCGAGACATCCCATGAGCATCCCCGTTACCCGCCTCGGCCGCACCGGCCTCAAAGTGTCGCGGCTCGCGCTCGGCACCATGACCTTCGGGCTGCAGACCGACGAGGCTACGTCGTTCCGCATCCTCGATCGCGCGACCGATGGTGGCATCAATTTCCTCGACACGGCCGACGTGTATCCGCTCGGCGGCACGGTCGAAACCACCGGGCGCACCGAAGAGATCATCGGCAACTGGCTGCACGCGCAGGGCCCGAGCCGGCGCAGCCAGTTCATCCTCGCCACCAAGGCGGCCAACAAGGTCGGCCCGAACCCCTGGGATCAGGGCAACTCGCGCAAGCACCTGCTCGACGCGATCGATGCCTCGCTCAAGCGGCTGCAGACCGACCATGTCGACCTGTACCAGCTGCACCACGACGACCCGCACACGCCGCTCGACGAAAGCCTCGAGGCGCTCGACGTGATCGTGCGCTCGGGCCGTGCGCGCTACATCGGCGTGTCCAATTTCCTGTCGTACCGGCTCGCGCGGGCCATCGGCATCGCAGCGCTGCACAAGCTCACGCAGTTCGTGTCGGTGCAGCCGCGCTACAGCCTGCTGTTCCGCGAGATCGAACGCGAGCTGCTGCCGTTGGCCGGTGAAGAGGGCCTCGGCGTGATTCCCTACAACCCGCTGGCCGGCGGCCTGCTCACCGGCAAGTACGCGCCCGGCGCCAAGCCCGAAGACAACACGCGCTTCACGCTCGGCACGGCCGGCGGCATGTACCAGGAGCGCTACTGGAACGAGCGCAGCTTTGCCACCGTGGCGCAGTTGCACAAGCTGGCCGGCGAGGCGGGCGTGCCGCTCGCGACACTGGCCGTCGCATGGGTGATGGCCAATCCGCTCATCACCGCACCGCTGCTCGGTGCGAGCCGGCCCGAACAGCTCGATGCCACGCTCGCCGCCGCCGACTACCAGTTGCCGGTCGACCTCAAGCAACGCCTCGACGAGCTGACCGCCGAATACCGCAAAGGAGATGCACCGCGATGAGCACACCGAACCCACGCACCAGCCTGCAACTGCGCTCGCTGATCAGGAAGAGCGGCGAGCTGGAGCTGTCGCTGGCGAGCGTCCCGCTGCCCGAACTCGGCGCCGACGACGTGCTCGTTCGCGTCGAGGCTTCACCGCTCAACCCCTCCGATCTCGGCCTGCTGTTCGGTGCGGCCGACATGGGCACGGCCGCGGCGTCGGGCACGTCCGACCGGCCGGTGGTCACCGCGCGTGTGCCTGAAGGCGCGATGAAAGCCATGGCCGGCCGGCTCGATGAATCGATGCCCGTCGGCAACGAGGGCGCGGGTGTCGTCGTCGAGGCCGGATCATCGGCAGCGGCACAGGCCCTGCTCGGCAAGACGGTGGCCGTGCTCGGCGGCGCGATGTATGCGCAATACCGTGCGATACCACTGGCGCAGTGCCTGGTGCTGCCCGATGGCGCCACGCCGGCCGATGGCGCGTCGTCGTTCGTCAACCCACTCACCGCGCTCGGCATGGTCGAGACCATGCGGCGCGAGGGACACACCGCGCTGGTTCACACGGCCGCGGCCTCGAACCTCGGCCAGATGCTCAACCGCATCTGCATGCAGGACGGCGTCGCGCTCGTGAACATCGTGCGCAAGCAGGAGCAAACCGACCTGCTCAAGGCCATGGGCGCGAAGTATGTGTGCGATGCGAGCGCGCCCACCTTCCTGCAGGACTTGACCGATGCACTGGTCGCGACCGGCGCGACCATCGCTTTCGACGCCACCGGCGGCGGCAGGCTCGGCGGCCAGATCCTCGGCTGCATGGAAGCGGCGCTGAACAAGACCGCGAATGAATTCAGCCGCTACGGCTCGACCACGCACAAGCAGGTGTACCTGTACGGCGGGCTCGACACCGGCCCGACCGAGTTCGTGCGCAACTTCGGCATGGCCTGGGGCATGGGCGGCTGGCTGCTGTTTCCGTTCCTGCAGAAGATCGGCCCGGCGCCCGCGCAGGCGCTCAAGCAGCGCGTGGCCGCCGAGTTGAAGACCACCTTTGCAAGCCACTACTCGAAAGAGATCTCGCTGGCCGAGGTGCTCGACCTCGGCACGATTGCGGTCTACAACCAGCGCGCGACAGGCACCAAGTACCTGATCAACCCGAACAAGGGCCTGGCATAGCAGGTTGCGCATCGGCATCGGCTGACAACGCGTCGGGCGCTCGGCCGGGCGGGGCGCATCCCGCCCGGGTTCAGGCTGGAGCCTCGATCAAGGAGCATCGATGCCATGAACACCCAAAGCAAGCCCAAGCCGTCGCCCGACGACGAACCCGAAATCACGCAGGAAGAATCCGTGCCTTCCGATGGCAAGGACGAGGTCGGCGAGAAGATGATGGAGGACCTGGGGCGCGAGCGCAGCCGCCAGGGCAGGGCCATCCCTTCGGAAGATTGACATGGCCACCCAACCCGGCCCGCCGCCTGAACCCGTCGAACCGCTGAGCCCGCCACCGCAGCCGCCGCCCGAGCCGATGCCGGAGCAATTGCCGGTGAGCTGAGCGTCAGACGGCGATGCGGCCCGATGTGCCCGCGCCACCGGCGCGCAGCCGTCGCACTCTCCCGCTGTAACTACGTCGCCCAGATGCGTGGCGTGGAGGTCGGCAGTTGCCACATTTCGGTGCGCCAGGCCTGCCAGACGCGGCGCAGCAAATGCATCGCAGGCTCCACCACCGGCGCCAGCACGCGCAGCACGATGATCCCGCCCTGCGGGCTGGTGGCGCCGGCGCTTTCCGTCAGTGCGCTCGCGTCGATCAGCGTGCGCGCGAGGTCGAGCAGGGCATCGCGTCGCGCCTTGGCCAGCGGCGTACCCGCCACGAAGAACAGTGAGGCCATGCAGCGATGGCCCGCCAGCCCGATCGGGCTTGCCAGCAGCCGGTGGTCGCTCGCGTCGATGCGGCCGCGCTCCAGCCAGACGCCTGGCACCTCGATGTGCTGCAGCAGCGTGCCGCGGTCGAACGGCAGCTTGGCGCCAGGCAGTCCCAGGGCCGTGACGTCCCAGCCGATCAACTCGGCGCCCGGCGCCGCCTCGATGCGCAGGCGGTTCTCGGCCCAGCAGCCGCTGTAGCAAATGGCCTCGAGCGGCAACCATTCGAGCCGCGCCCCGGCATCGAGCCGGATGCGAGTCTGCTGCAACGCGAGTTCGCCGTCGGAGCGGTAGAAGCGCGTGGCGCCCGGCGTCGTGACCAGGCCGTGGCTGCCGGGTGCGCCCGTGATGTCGATCTCGAGCGTGTCGCCGCCGACCAGGCCGCCCGGCGGATGCACCAGCACGTTGTGGCAGACCGCATCGCCCTCGGGGTAGAGGCTTTGCAGGATGCGCAGCGGCCCGTCATGGCGAAAGCGCGCGACGCTGCGGCTGGATTCGTGTTGGTAGTCGAGTTGGAGACGGGCGTGCCAGGGCATCGGGGAAGTCTAGCGGCCGGCGTGCAGCGGCCTCAGGCTTTCCAGGCGCCCACGTGCGCCGCGCTGGCCTCGTCGATCAAGGCCGGCCCGATGCATTCGATGGCGTGGGGCGACGCGCGGAACACATCGCGGCACGACAGTTCGGCGTCGCGCTGATCCTGCCGCTCGCCGCGGAACACGCGCAGCCGCTCGGCGTCGATGCCGAACACCACGCGGCCGATGTTCGACCAGAAGATCGCGCCAGCGCACATCACGCACGGCTCGCCCGATGCGTAAAGCGTGGCGCCGGCCAGTTCGTCGCGCGAGAGGCCCTTGCCGGCCAGCGCGCGCACCGCGTTGATTTCGGCATGGGCGGTGCAGTCGCCGGTTTCGGCGGTGCTGTTGTAAGCCTCGCAGATGATTTCGTTGGCGGCCGAGACGATCACGGCGCCGAACGGGCGATTGCCGCGGCGTGCGGCCGCATGCGACCAGCCGATCGCCTTGCGCAGGTAGCGGCCGTCGCGCTCGTCGAGCGCGGTTTCTTCGGGGAGATCGGTGGTGTTCCGTGGATTCATGTCTTGATGTAGTGATCACCGAATGTGACGCACGAGGCGTGCCAGCGCCGCCTTCAGGGGCGGCGAACCGAGACGGTCTGGCGCGACCAGTAGACGCCCGCCAGGCGATCCAGCCTCACCTCGCCGCCAGTGGAGGGTGCATGGACGAAGCGCCCGTCGCCCACGTAGATGCCGGCGTGCGTAGGCCGGCCACTGCCGAAGAGCACGAGATCGCCGGTGCGCAGCTCCCCCGTGCTGACCGGCTGGCCGAAGCCGTCGAGCTGCGCCACGGTGCGCGGCGGGGCCAGCCCGGCGCGGCTGCGATAGACGTAGCCGATCAGCCCGCTGCAGTCGAAGCCGCTGTCGGGCGTGTTGCCACCGTAGCGATAGGGCGTTCCGACCAGGCCGAGCGCGTGGATCGCGATGTCGCCCGCCTGCTCGGGCGACAGCGTCGGGTAGGACACGGAAGACGGCGCACGACCCGGGCCGCGAGGTGCCGTGCAGGCGGTGGCAAGCAGGCAGGCGGCGGTCAGCGCCAGCGCATGGGCCAGGCGCATGCGGCGGCGGCGGAGTGAAGCATCGAGCGCTATCATTTTCATAGCTTACAACGAACGTCGGCGCGGATTGCGCCACAATCGGGCGCGCAATTTGCATGGCAGTTGCGCAGAGTAGAAGCGTTCAGCCCTCGCGGCCGGAAATTGCTCTTTGAAGTTCGTACCCCACGCACCCAAAGGAGTTCCCGCATGCTCGTCACCCGACAACCTGTCTTCCGCAAATTCTGGCATGCCGTCATGCCGCTCTCCGCGCTGGCCAACGGCCCGAAGCCTTTCCGGCTGCTCGGCGAAGACATCGTCCTGTTCCTCGATGCCGACGGCCAGCCCGCCGCGCTGCGCGACCGCTGCTGCCATCGCACCGCGAAGCTCTCCAAAGGCTGGTGTCTGGACGCCGAAGGCAAGGCCTGCGGGCAGGGCGTCATCCAGTGCGGCTACCACGGCTGGACGTACGACCGCAGAGGCCAGGTGATCCGCATCCCGCAATACGAGGCCGACCGCAAGATCCCGCCCGACTACAAGACCACGGCCTACCACTGCACCGCGCGCTACGGCTATGCATGGGTGGCGCTGGAAGACCCGGTCGCCGATATCCCGGCGGTGCCCGAGTTCGACGCACCCGGCTGGCGCACCATCCACCAGTTCTACGAAGAGTGGCAGACCAGCCCGATGCGCGCGCTGGAAAATTCCTTCGACAACTCGCACTTCAGCTTCGTGCACCGCGCGACCTTCGGCGTGGCTGCGAGCCCGAAGCCGAGCAAGTACAACCTGGTCGAGAACGATTCCGGCTTCTATGCCGAGACCGTGATCGAAGCGGTCAACCCCCAGAAGTTTCACGCCATCAGCGGCGTGACCGACCCGATCACCACGCGCCACATGCGCAACGCCTACTTCCTTCCGTTCTCGCGTCGGCTCGACATCGAGTACCCGAGCGGCATTCGCCACATCATCATCAATTGCTTCACGCCGATCGACGACACACGCATGCAGCTGTGCCAATGGCTGTTCCGCAACGACACCGAAGAACAATGCGCGGCGCAGATGCTGATCGACTTCGATGAAGTGATCACGCGCGAGGACAAGGACATCCTCGAATCGACCGATCCCGACGCATTGGTCGACACGCGCCGCCGTGGCGTCGAATACTCGATGGAGTCCGACAAGCCCGGCATGCTGATCCGCAAGCACTTGATGCAGTTGCTCGCGAAGCATGGCGAGGCCGAGGTCTACCGCGGCATGCAAGTGATTCCGCTGGCGCAGGCGGCCTAGCAATTAATTCACGACTCGGGACGGCGATTGGTGCCAGGTTGATTCAATCGGCAAAGTCGGAACCAGTTCACAGATGGCTCGGGCATACGGCACCAGAATCGGCGCATGACCCAGCCAGCAGAACTGTCCGACCGCGAATTGGTGAGGCGTGCCCAGCAATGGCGCAGGCACTCCTTGTACGGCACGCGCGACGCCAGCGACCACGCGCGAGAGCACGAGGCCGAGATGCGGCGCCGTTTCGGCGGCAGCACCACGCTGGCCGCGCCGTTGGCGACGCTTCAACTGCCACTGGCACGGCGCCCGCGCCCGTGGTGGC
Source organism: Variovorax sp. (assembly GCA_040003555.1). Taxonomy (GTDB): domain Bacteria; phylum Pseudomonadota; class Gammaproteobacteria; order Burkholderiales; family Burkholderiaceae_C; genus Variovorax. Next base: position 11,951 of record JBDUCH010000028.1, read on the forward strand.
GCGTGTGGTAAACACTGCGGTTCAGGTTGAACTAGCGCGGCACCACCAGCGTTGCGCGCGCCGCCAGTGCCGGCCCGCGCGAATGACAGCCCTCGATGTGATCGTTGACCAGGCCCATCGCCTGCATGAACGCATACATCGTGGTCGGCCCCACGAATCCCCAGCCACGCTTCTTCAGATCCTTTGACAGCGCCACCGATTCCGGCGAACTGGTCATGGCCTTGAGTTGCGGCAGGGTCAGGCGCCTGGGGCGCGACGCCGGTTCGGGCTCGAAGCGCCAGGCATAGGCGGCCAGCGAGCCGTGCGCCTCGCGCAGTTCGAGCACGCGCCGCGCGTTGTTGAGCGCCGATTCGATCTTGCCGCGATGCCGCACGATGCCGGCGTCGGCCAGCAGGCGCGCCACATCGGCCTCGCCGAAGCCGGCCATCTTCTCTGCATCGAACTGTGCGAAAGCGCTGCGGAATGCCTCGCGCTTGTTGAGGATGGTGAGCCAGCTCAGTCCGGCCTGGAAACCTTCAAGGCACAGCTTTTCGAACAGGCGCCGGTCGTCCGTCACCGGAAAGCCCCATTCATGGTCGTGGTAGTGCTGGTAGGCCGGCGTTGCGGCACACCAGCTGCAGCGCAGGCGGCCGTCGCCGCCTTCGAACAGTCCGGCTGCGAGTGCCATGGCTACTGCAGCTCGAAGCTCTTCTGCTTCACCTTCTCGGAGTCCAGCCCGATCTGCACCTCGAACTGGCCAGCCTCGGCCACATGGCGCAGCTGGGCATTGAAGAACTTCAGCTTCTCTTCGTCGATGGTGAAGCGCACGACCTTTTCCTCGCCGGCCTTGAGCATCACCTTGCGGAAGTCCTTGAGCTCCTTGACCGGGCGCACCACCGATGCGGCGACGTCGCGGATGTAAAGCTGCACCACCGTCTCGCCGTCGCGCGCGCCGGTGTTGCGCACCGTGATGCTCGCCTCGAGCTTGCCGTTGCGTGGCAGCGTTGCGCTCGACAGCGTCACGTCCGACAGGCTGAAGTCGGTGTAGCTCAGGCCATAGCCGAAGGGGTAGAGCGCCCCGTTGGGCTCCTCGAAATACTGCGAGGTGTAGTTGCCGGGCTTGCCGGGCGTGAAGGGTCGGCCGAGCCTGGAGTGGTTGTAGTAAGTCGGGATCTGCCCCACCGAGCGCGGAAAGCTGATGGGCAGCTTGCCCGACGGGTTGTAGTCGCCGAACAGCACGTCGGCGATCGCGTTGCCGCCTTCGATGCCGGTGTACCAGGTCTCGAGGATCGCGTCGGCTTCCTTCTGCTCGCGCTGCAGCGCGAGGGGCCGGCCGTTCATCAACACCAGCACCAGCGGCTTGCCGGTGGCCTTGAGCGCCGTGATCAATGCGCGCTGGCTGGCCGGCAGGTCGAGGCTGGTGCGGCTCGACGACTCGTGCGACATGCCGCGCGTCTCGCCCACCGCGGCCACCACCACATCGGCCCGGCGCGCTGCCTTGACGGCCTCCGCGATCATCGCGGCCGGCTTGCGCTTGTCCTGCGTCACCTCCGGCGTGTCCCAGTTCAGGAAGTTGAGGTACTTGACGATCTCTTCGTCGCCCGTGACATTGGCGCCGCGTGCATAGAGCAGGCGTCCCTGCTTGCCGACGACCGCGTTCAGCCCCGCGCGCAACGTGACCGAGGCCTTCGAATCGCCGGCGGCCGACCAACTGCCCAGCATGTCGATCGGCGCGTCGGCCAGCGGCCCCACCAGCGCGACAGTGGCGGACTTCGAAATCGGCAGCGTCTTCTTGCGGTTCTCCAGCAGCACCATCGACTTGCGCGCCACGTCGCGCGCGGCAGGGCGGCTCAGGCGACTGTCGGCCTTGAGGTCGGGCGGATCGTCCGCGGCCACGCCGATGCGCACATAGGGGTTCTGGAACAGTCCCATGTCGTACTTGGCGCCGAGCACTTCGCGCACCGCGTTGTCGATCTCCTTTTCGCTGACCTCGCCCGACTTGACCAGGCCCGGCAGTTCCTTCAGGTAGACCGAGTCGGCCATGCTCATGTCGATGCCGGTCTTGATGGCGAGCTTGGCAGCCTCGCGCTCGTCCTTGGCCACGCCGTGGCGGATCAGCTCGACGATGGCGCCGTGGTCGCTGACCGTGACGCCCTTGAAACCCCAGTCCTTGCGCAGCAAGTCCTGCATCAGCCAGGTGTTGGAGGTGGCCGGCACGCCGTTGATCGAGTTCAGCGCGACCATCACGCCACCTGCCCCTGCGTCGATGGCTGCGCGGTAGGGTGGCAGGTAATCCTGGTACATGCGCATCGGGCTCATGTCGACCGTGTTGTAGTCGCGGCCGCCCTCGACGGCGCCATACAGCGCAAAGTGCTTCACGGCGGTCATGATGCTGTTGGGCCCGATCGGCAGGCTGCCCTGAAAGCCCTTGACCGCAGTACGGGCGATCTCGGAGACGAGATACGGGTCTTCGCCGAAACCCTCGGAGGTGCGGCCCCAGCGCGGGTCACGCGAGATGTCGACCATCGGCGCGAAGGTCATGTCGGCCGAATCGGCGCTCGCCTCCTTGGCGGCCGTGCGTGCCATCGTCGTCACGGTTTCCATGTCCCAGCTCGACGCCAGCCCGAGGCCGATCGGGAAGGTGGTGCGATGGCCGTGGATCACGTCGAAAGCGAAGAACATCGGGATCTTCATGCGGCTGCGCTTGGTAGCGGCGTCCTGCAGCAGGCGGTTGTGCGGCCGGTTCACCGAATTGAAGGTGCCGCCCACGCGGCCGGCCGCGATTTCATCGGCCAGTTGCGCAATCGGCATCTCCGGCCCGATGCTGATCAGCCGCAGTTGCCCGATCTTCTCGTCGAGCGTCATGCGCGAGATCAGTTCGGAGATGAAGGCCGGCTTGTCGCTCAGCGGCGGGGGGGCGGTTTGGGCCGCTGCGGGCTGGCAAACCAGCGCGGCGACCAGACCCAGCAGGTACAGTGATTTCATTCGATGATTGGTTCAGGCCACGCGTTGGTTCGGGCCACGCGAGTGGAGGCTGATGGTGTCTCAGAAAGGCGCAGTCTACTGTCAGCCATCGCCGCGCTCTGGTGCCACAGCCCCCGAATCGCGCTCCTGGTTGATACATTGGGGTTTGTTCTACAGGAGAAGTTTCGTGGTTCCTACTGCCGTCCAGCGCGTTGCGCGCGCCGGAATGCTGCCCGCATTCCAGTGCCTCGCTGCCGCCTCCCTGCTGCTCTGCGCCGCTCAGGCCCATGCGTTCTCGCTCGACGATGTGGTGGGCCGCGCCAGGGTGCTGATGTCCGCCCCCTATGCGGCGCCGGTCAGCAACCTGCCCCCTGTCTTCAGCCAGATGCAGTTTGCCGACTACCAGAAGATCCAGCCGCTGTCGCAGCGTTTCGAGTGGCGTGACCAGCCCACGCCCTTCAAGCTGAACTTCTACCACCAGGGCATGCAGTTCAATGCACCGGTGGCGATCCACGAGGTCGTCGACGGCAATGTGCGCGAGATCGGCTACGACCCGCAGCGCTTCGATTTCGGTAACCTCGCATTCGACAAGAGCCAGACCAGCAAGCTGGGCTATGCGGGCTTTCGCGTGCTCTACCCGATCAACCGCGAGGGCAAGGAAGACGAGATCATGAGCTTCCTCGGCGCCAGCTATTTCAGGGTGATCGGCAAAGGCCAGACCTATGGCCTCTCGGGCCGCGGCCTGGCGATCGACACGGCACTGCCGAGCGTCGACAAGAGCCAGCCCACCTCGGAGGAGTTTCCGAACTTCCGCGAGTTCTGGATCCAGCGGCCAACGGCGCAGGATCAGCAGCTGGTGATCTATGCGCTGATGGATTCCCCCCGCGTCACCGGCGCCTACCAATTCACCCTGCGCCCCGGCGCCGACGCGGTGCTCGATGTCAAGGCGCGGCTCTTCATGCGCGGCGCGGTCAGCACGCTGGGCGTAGCCCCGTTGACCAGCATGTTCCTGTTCGGCCCCAATCAGCAGTCCGACAAGCGCAACTACCGTCCGGCCATCCATGACTCGAACGGCCTGGCCATTCATACCGGCGGTGGTGAGCGGCTGTGGCGCCCGCTCAACGATCCGCGCAATCTCACGGTCAGCAGCTTCATGGTGGACAACCCCAAGGGCTTCGGCCTGCTGCAGCGCGGCCGCGAGTTCTCGCGCTTCGAGGACATCAAGGATCGCTACGACCTGCGTCCCAGTGCCTGGATCGAACCGCAGGGCGACTGGGGCCGTGGCAAGGTTCAGCTGGTGGAGATTCCGACCGCGGACGAGACCAACGACAACATCGTGGCGTTCTGGACGCCCGCCGTGCAGCCGCAGCCCGGCGAAGCGTTGCAGTACGACTACCGCATGCACTGGACGACGGACGAGGCCGCGCTGATGGACAAGAACCTGGCCTGGGTGCGGCAGACCTTTCACACCACCGGCGAGCAACTGCAGTCCAATCTGATTCGCCAGCCCGATGGCACCACCGCGTTCCATGTCGACTTCGAAGGCCCGGTGCTGGCTGGCCTGCCGCCCGACGCGGTGGTGAACGCGCAGGTCAGCGTCAGTGCCAACGCCGATCTGGTCGGCAACACGGTCGAGCGCAACCCGGCCATCAATGGCTGGCGCGTCACGCTGCGGGTGCGGGTGAAAGACCCAGCCCAGGCGGTCGAGCTGCGCGCCGCGCTGGCGAGCGGCAACAAGACGCTCAGCGAGACCTGGAGCTACCAGCTGCCGCCGGGCGGGAGCGCGGCGCAGTGAATGCCGCGGCGCGTGAATTCACCGATCGATTCGCAGCGCCAGGGTTTCCTTCACTTCCTCCATCACGACATAGCTGTGCGACTCCGCTGCGACCGGCAACTTCTTGAGGATGTCGCCGAGCAGCCGGCGGTATTCGCTCATGCCGCCGAGCCGCGCCTTGACGAGGTAGTCGAAGCTGCCGGAAACAAGATGGCACTCCTGCACGTCCGGCACGTGCAGCAGTTCCTTTTTCACCTTGTCGAAGACGTCGCCTGACTTCGATGCCAGCTTGATTTCGACGAACACCAGCAGCGTCTTGCCCAGCGCCTCGGGCGACAACCGGGCGTAGTAGCCGGAGATCACGCCGTCGCGCTCCATCCGCTTCACGCGCTCGGTGCAGGGGGAGGTCGACAGCCCGATCTGGTCGGCCAGATCGGTCATGGTGATGCGTCCCTGGCGCTGCAGGATGTCGAGAATCTTGCGGTCGGTACGGTCAAGGTCTGTCATGTCACTTTCTCCAACGCGGATGCACCAAAAATAAAAGAAAAAGCCCTGCGAATCACCAGAATTTCAGGTAAATCTACTGGATCGCCGGTAATAGAGTTGACTATATCTACTCAATCTGAGGGTTGACCAATGAAAGTCATGGTTCTGGGCGGCGGTGTCATCGGCACCAGCACGGCGTACTACCTTGCGCGCTCGGGCGCCGAGGTCACGTTGTTCGATCGGCGCGAGGGCCTGGCGCTCGAAACCAGCTTCGCGAACGCCGGGCAGGTGTCGCCCGGCTACTCCACGCCGTGGGCCGCGCCGGGCATTCCGTTCAAGGCGCTGAAGTGGATGTTCCAGAAGCATGCGCCGCTGGCCATCCGGCTCGACGGCAGCCTGTTCCAGTTGCGCTGGATGGCGCAGATGCTGCGCAACTGCTCGCCGGAGCGCTACGCGATCAACAAGGAACGCATGATGCGCGTGGCCGAGTACAGCCGCGCGTGCCTGCAGCAATTGCGCGTCGACACCGGCATCCAGTACGAGCAGCGCACCGGCGGCACCTTGCAACTGTTCCGCACGCAAGCCCAGCTCGACGCGGTGCGGCGCGACATTGCCGTGCTGCAGGAATGCAACGTGCCCTACCAGTTGCTCACGCGCGACCAGCTCGCGCAGGTCGAGCCCGGCCTGGCGCAGGCGCGCGATCGCCTGGCCGGCGGCCTGCGTCTGCCGAACGACGAGACCGGCGACTGCCATCGCTTCACCAACGCCCTGGCCGATGTCGCGCGTGGCCTCGGCGTGAACTTCCAGCTGGATCGGCCGGTCGATGGCCTCGTCATGGAAGGCGGCCGCATCGCAGGCGTGCGCTCGGGTGGCCAATTGCTCAAAGCGGATCGCTATGTGCTCGCCTTCGGCAGCTACTCGCGCCAGGCGCTGGAGCCGCTCGGCATCGACCTGCCGGTGTACCCGGTCAAGGGCTATTCGCTGACCGTGCCGCTGGTCGATCCGGCGCTCGCGCCGCGGTCCACCGTGCTCGACGAGACCTACAAGATCGCCGTCACGCGCTTCGACGACCGCATCCGCGTCGGTGGCATGGCCGAACTCGGCGGCTACGACCTGCGGCTCGATCCGCGCCGTCGCGCCACGCTGGAACTGGTTGCGAACGACCTGTTTCCGGGTGGCGACGTGTCGCGTGCCACCTTCTGGACGGGCCTGCGCCCGATGACGCCGGACAGCACCCCGATCGTCGGCGCCACCCGCTATCCCAACCTGTTTCTCAACACCGGCCACGGCACGCTCGGCTGGACCATGGCCTGCGGCTCCGGCAAGCTGATTGCGGACATGGTGACAGGGCAGCGCCCGGACATCAGCACCGAAGGCCTGGCGATCGACCGCTATGCGCGCAAGGCGGTGCGCGGCCTGTCGGCGCCCTCCGAGCCGGCACCGGCCTGAGCGCGCAAGCCGCGTTCTCTTTTTCTACAGCTGGCCCTGGCAGACGTACTTGACGTGCATGTAGTCGTCCAGGCCGTGCACTGAGCCCTCGCGTCCATAGCCGGATTCCTTCACGCCGCCGAAGGGCGCCGCCTCGGCCGCCAGCGCGCCTTCGTTGACGCCGACGATGCCGGACTCCAGCGCGTCCGTCACGCGCCAGATGCGGCGCACGTCGGTCGAATAGAAGTAGGCGGCCAGGCCGAAGGGCGTGTCGTTGGCGGCGGCGATCACCTCGGCTTCGCTGTCGAAGCGGGTGACCGGCACCACCGGCCCGAAGGTTTCCTCGCAGCTGCATTCCATGGTCGCGTCGGCGTTCGCCAGCACGGTGGGCGCGTAGTAGTTCGGGCCGTCGCAGCGCGGCGAGCGCAGCCGCTCCCCACCGACGACCACGCGCGCGCCGCGGGCGACGGCGTCGCGCACATGGCGGTCGATCTTGTCGACCGCGCGTGCATTGATCATCGGGCCGATCTGCGAATCGGCCTCGGTCGCGGGCCCGACCTTGAGTGCGCCGACCCGCGCGCCGAGTTTCTCGACGAACGCATCGTGCACCCCGGCCTGAACGAAGACGCGGTTCGGGCACACGCAGGTCTGGCCGCCGTTGCGGAACTTGGCCACCATCAGGCCCTCGACTGCGGCATCGACATCGGCATCGTCGAACACGATGAAGGGCGCATTGCCGCCGAGTTCGAGCGACAGCTTCTTGAGCGTATCTGCCGAGCGCCGCGCCAGGTGCTTGCCCACTGGCGTGGAGCCCGTGAACGTGATCTTGCGCACGCGGGCGTCGTCGAGCCACGCGTCCACCACCCCGGGCGTGCGCTCGCGCGAGGCGGTCACGATGTTCAGCACGCCGGCCGGCACGCCGGCCTGCTGCGCCAGCTTGACCAGTGCGAGCGAGGTGAGCGGGGTGTCTTCGGCCGGCTTGCACACCACGGTGCAGCCTGCTGCGAGCGCCGGGGCGATCTTGCGGGCGATCATGGCCGCCGGAAAATTCCACGGCGTGATCGCTGCCACCACGCCGACCGGCTCCTTCAAGGCCATCATGCGCCGGCCCGTCACCGGCGCGGGGATCACCTCGCCGTTCGCGCGCGTGGCCTCTTCGGCAAACCATTCGACATAGCTAGCGGCATACAGCACCTCGCCCTTGCCTTCGGCCAGCGGCTTGCCCTGCTCGCGGGAGATCAGGCGGCCCAGCTCGTCCTGGTGGGCGACCATCAGGTCGTTCCAGCGCTTGAGGATCTGTGCGCGCTGCTTGGCCGGCACGGCTCGCCAGGCCGGGAATGCAGCGTGGGCGGCGTCCACGGCGGCGCGCGCATCGGCGGCAGTGCCGTCGGGCACGCTCGCGAAGACGGTGTCGGTGGCGGGGTCGGTCACGTCGAGGCGGCGTCCATCGCTCGCCTCGCACCATGCGGCGCCGATGAGGTGGGTGGCGGACATCAAGTCCTGGCGCTGGAGGGTCAGTGGCATGTTTGAAACGGTTTCGGTTGATTTCGGAACAAGGGCATCAGGATGCGGTGACGCGCTCGGCGATGGCGATGCCGAGTTCGGTGGTGGACGCCGTGCCGCCGAGGTCGCGCGTGCGCGGCCCTTCGCGCAGCACCGCCTCGATCGCAGCGACGATCGCGTCGTGCGCGGCCCGCCCGATACCCTGGCCTTGCGTGAGGAAGTCCAGCATCAGCGCGCCCGACCAGATCATGGCGATCGGGTTGGCGATGTTCTGTCCGTAGATGTCGGGGGCCGATCCGTGCACCGGCTCGAACAGCGACGGGAACTTGCGATCCGGGTTGAGGTTGGCCGACGGCGCCAGGCCGATGGTGCCGGTGGTGGCAGGCCCGAGGTCGGAGAGGATGTCGCCGAACAGATTGCTCGCGACCACCACGTCGAAGCGCGTGGGCTGCAGCACGAAGCGCGCCGACAGGATGTCGA
>JBDUCH010000029.1:0-20482 GCA_040003555.1 Variovorax sp.
CGTACGAGAACCTGCGCGTCAAGGTCAACGACATGGCGCCGATCGTGCGCGCCTCCTGGCTGCGCGGCGTGTCGGCGCTGCCGAGCTCGTTCGCGCACGAGTCGTACGTGGACGAGCTCGCCACCGCCGCCGGCATCGACCCGCTCGAGTTCCGCTTGCGGCACCTGCCCGACCCGCGCGCCGCCGAGCTGCTGCGTGCCACCGCGCAGAAGGCCGGCTGGCGCATGCGCACCGGCCCGCAGGAAAACGCCGACGGCGGGCTCGGTGCCGGTGGCGACATCCTGTTCGGCCAGGGCGTGGCCTACGCGCGTTATATCCACAGCAAATGGCCCGGCTTCGGCGCGGCCTGGGCCGCCTGGGTGGCCGATGTCGAGGTCAACCAGAAGACCGGCGAAGTGCATGTGCGGCGCGTGGTCGTCGGCCACGACGCCGGGCTGCTGATCAACCCGGCCGGCGTCGAGCACCAGATCCACGGCAACGTGATCCAGACCACCAGCCGCGCGCTGAAGGAGAAGGTGCAGTTCGCGCCGCAGGCGTCACACCAAGCCGGGCTGTTGCCCGGCGTGCCGCCCGCCGGCGTGGTGGTGAACCGCGAATGGGGCAGCTACCCGATCCTCAACTTCCGCGAAGTGCCGGTGATCGAGGTGATGCACATGCCCCGGCCCGGCGAGCCGTCGCTGGGCGCGGGGGAGTCGTCGTCGGTGCCGGGCACGGCGGCGATCGCCAATGCGATCTTCGATGCGACCGGCGTGCGGTTTCGGTCGCCGCCGTTCACGCCCGAGGTGGTTCGTGCAGCCTTGCACCCGGACTTGCTCCCGCCCCCTGCGGGGGAGGGCAGGAGCGAGAGCAGGCAGCGGTCGAACGGTGACGCCCTCGTGCCTGCATCCCAGCCTTCCCCCGGAAGGGGAAGGAGCAAAACCGCCTGGGCCACGGCCTTCGTGCTCGGCAGCCTCGGCGCCATCGCCGGCCTGCTCGGCTGGCGCCCCGCGATCGCGCCGGTCGCGCTCAGCGCACCGGTCTACACCGAAGCGACGATCGAGCGCGGCCGCCTACTCGCCGCCATCGGCGACTGCGCCGTGTGCCACACCGCGCCCGGCGGCGCCGTCAACGCGGGTGGCCGTGCGATGGAAACGCCGTTCGGCACGCTCTACACCACCAACCTCACGCCCGATGCCGAAACGGGCATCGGCCAGTGGTCGTTCAGCGCGTTCCAGCGCGCGATGCGCGAAGGCGTCTCGCGCGACGGCCACAAGCTCTACCCTGCGTTCCCGTACACCGCGTTCGCCAAGACCAGCGACGACGACCTCAACGCGCTCTACGCGTATTTCATGGCGCAGCCGGCCGTGCGCGCCGAAACGCCATCGGCCGCGCTGAAATTCCCGTACAGCGTGCGCCCGCTCATGGGCTTCTGGAACGCGATGTTCCACGACCCGGCGCCGTACCAACCCGTGGCCACGCAGACGGCCGAATGGAACCGCGGCGCCTACCTGGTCAACGGTCTCGGCCATTGCGGCGCCTGCCACACGCCGCGCAACGCGCTCGGCGCCGAACAGGGCGGCAGTGCGTATCTGGGGGGCGCGATGGTCGAGGGCTGGGAAGCGCCCGCGCTCACTGCGCGCTCGGCCTCGGCCGTGCCCTGGAACGCCGACGCGCTCTACCGCTATCTGCGCGATGGCCATGCGCCGCAACACGGTATCGCCGCAGGCCCGATGGCAGAGGTGGTGCGCGAACTCGGCACCGTGCCCGATGCCGACATCCGCGCGATGGCGACCTATCTCGCCACCTTCAACCCGCAATCGACCGAAGCGCAAGCCGCTGAAAAGGCGCAGCAGGTGATCGCGGCCGCCGCCAGCCGCCAGGGCCAGCTGCTCGGCCCGGCGCAGCGCATGTTCGACAGCGCGTGCGCGAGCTGCCACCACGACGGCAACGGCCCGACGCTGCTCGGCGTGAACACGCCGCTCGCGCTCAACAGCAACCTCACGAGCAGCCGCCCCGACAACCTGCTGCGCACCATCCTCGACGGCGTGCGCGAGCCGGCGACCAAGGACATCGGCTTCATGCCCGCCTTCCGCGAAGCGCTCGACGACGCGCAGATCGCCGAACTCGCCGGCTACATGCGTGCGCGTTTCGCGCCCGGCCAGCCGCCCTGGCGCGATCTGCCGCAGGAGGTGGCGCGCATCCGCGCGAGCGCGTCACACAGCGCGGCGCGCTGAGCGCATCCCGTACCATTGGGCGAAGAAATCCGGAGACACAAAGACATGCCCAGCGCCACCCTGACCCCCCAAGATGCCCTGCCGCGCGATGCCGATCGCGCCACCCTGATCGGCCGCCTCTGGCAACCCGACCTGGGCCCGGTGCTGGTGGCCATGCACCAGGGCCAACTGCACGATCTGTCGCGCATCGCGCCCACCACGAGCCAGTTGCTCGAACTCGACGTGCCGGTGGCGCACATCCGCACGGCGCTGCAAAACGGCACGGCCCCGCGCATCGCTGCGCTCGACGCGGTGCTGGCCAACAGCGACGAAGCGCTGCGCGATGCTGCCAAACCCTGGCTGCTCGCGCCCTGCGACCTGCAGGCCATCAAGGCCAGCGGCGTGACCTTCGTCGCCAGCCTGCTCGAACGCGTGATCGAAGAACAGGCGCGGGGCGACGCGGCCCGGGCCGAATCGATCCGTGCCGGACTGACCGACGTGCTCGGCGACAACCTGGCCGGCATCGTGCCGGGCTCGGCCGCTGCCGCGAAGGTCAAGGAAGTGCTGATCGCCCAGGGCGTGTGGTCGCAGTACCTTGAGGTCGGCATCGGCCCCGATGCCGAGATCTTCACCAAGGCACCCGTGCTGGCGGCGGTCGGCACCGGCGCCGATGTCGGCATCCACGAAGGCTCGGTCTGGAACAACCCCGAGCCCGAAGTCGTGCTGGCCGTCAACAGCCAGGGCCACACCCGCGGCGCCGCGCTGGGCAACGACGTGAACCTGCGCGACTTCGAAGGCCGCAGCGCACTGCTGCTCGGCAAGGCCAAGGACAACAACGCATCGTGTGCAATTGGCCCCTTCATCCGCTTGTTCGACGAGCACTTCGGCATCGACGACGTGCGCCGCATCACGGTCGGCCTGCAGGTCACCGGGCCTGAGGGCTTCGAGCTCGAAGGCTCGAGCTCGCTCGCGAAGATCAGCCGCGACCCGCTCGACCTGGTGGGCCAGGCAATCGGCCCGCAGCACGACTACCCCGACGGCCTGATGCTGTTCCTTGGCACCATGTTCGCGCCGACGCAGGATCGCCATGGCCCGGGCCAAGGCTTCACGCACGTGGTGGGTGATCGCGTCACCATCAGCGCGCCCGAGCTCGGCGCGCTGGTCAACCGCGTGGTGCATTCGCAGCAGGCCGCGCGCTGGAAGTTCGGCATCGGCGCGCTGATGCGCAACCTGGCCGGGCGAGGGCTGCTGTAAGGCGGGTCGCCATGGGCATGAGCACCATCAACGCCACTTTGCAGCGCTTCGGCTATCCAGGCTCCGTCATCAAGGAGTATGTTCACTGGGTGGTGATGGTCAGGCCGGGGCAGGTCACGCTGGGTTGCACGATCATCGCCGCGAAGTCCGGGTGTACCAGCCTGGGAGACTTGACCCCTGAGGAAGGCGCGGAGCTGCCGCAAGTGATCGGCGACTTCGAGCGAACCGTGCGTCGAATTGCCCCCGCGTTGAAGTTCAACTACCTCGCGCTGATGATGGTCGATCCGAACCCGCACTTCCATGCCATCCCGCGGTACGCCGACAAGGTTCATATCGGTCAAATCGCCTTTGCCGATGCCGCCTTTCCCAACCCGCCGGACTTGCGCTCGGTACATGAGTTGACGGTGGAACAACTGGAGGCCGTGAGGCGGCTGCTGGCGGAAAACTGGCGGGCTTGACCCCCGGGGGCCACGCCTGGGGCCGCGCTGGCGGCGGGCGAGACGCCGAGGCCCTTGTAGTAGTGGCCGACCCGGGTCGCGAGAAACTGCTCGAGCGGAGCCTGCTCCTGGCCGACGAAGCCGCGCAGCGGAAGCTTGCCCTGCTGCAGCAGCTCGAACACGCCGACGACGCCGGCAGCGGTGGTGAGTTCGATCGCCGTGCGATCCTTTCCGCGCAGCGGAGCACCGAACACGCGCGCGACGCGCGTCTCCTGTTCGAATCGGCCATCGCGCAGGCCGGACGCAGAGGCAAACAGGATCACGACGTCTTCACGGCTGTGCGGCACGGCATGCTCGAGCACCTGGCGCAGCAGGTCGCGGCGCTCGATCAGGCGCAGGTCGTGCAAAAGGAAATCCATCGCGGCGCGGTGGCCCGGATAGCGGATGGTCTTGTAGTCGAGGTTTCTGACCTTCCCCTTCAGGGTCTCGTACAGCGTACCCAGGCCGCCCGACGTGTTGAAGGCTTCGAACGCTTCCGCGTCGAGCGTGAAGGTCTCGTGCCCTTCCATCGGCTGCACCGACACGAGCTGGCCGTTGACGATGGCATCGCAGGGGTTGCAGTACTCGTTGATGACGCCGTCGATGCTCCACGTGAAGTTGTAGCGAAGGCTGTTCGTTGCGTTGCGCGTGAGGGCGCCGACGCGCAGGCGCAGGTCGTAGAGCTCGTCGAAGCGGCTGGCCAGATAGCCGCCGAGCATGCCGATCACGCCGGGCGCCAGCCCGCTCTGCGGCATGAGGATCGAAGTCGCGGCCTTCGAGATCTCGCGGATGGCTTTCGTCGCCGCCACGTCTTCGGTGAGGTCGAAGTAGTGGACGCCGCACCTTGCAGCCTCGGTCGCCACGCGCTGCGCGAGATAGAAGGGCAGGCAGTTGATCACGACCGAATGGGCCGAGAGTGCCGCACCCAAGTCCTCCACGCTTTCGACGTCGAGCACGATCCGGCGAACCAGCGCGTCGCTCTCGGCGGCGCGGCCCGGCTTCACATCGGCGAGCGTGACTGGCAAGCGGTGGTACTCCGCGATCATGTCCGCCACCGTGCTGCCAACCTTGCCAGCACCCAGAACCAGAACGTTTTTGATCTGCAGCTTCGTCATTTCATTTCTCCTGTGAGCATGTTTGCCAGCTGGAGAAACTGTAGGAGCGAGTGCTGGCAGGCGGTAGAGAGCAGATCGTCGAAAGAGTGAGCTGCTTCGTCAATCTGACGAGGGCGTTGGTTGATTGCGATCACGCGCCTTGCCGGTCGGGCCGCGCCACAATCGCTGAGTTTTGCTGCAGGGCTGCCCATGGACTTACGACTTGATGACCTCGATCGCCACCTTCTGAGTCTGCTGCAGGCCAACGCCCGCGAGCCGGCGGCCAACCTGGCGCGCAAGCTGAAGGTCGCCAGAACCACCGTGGTCGCGCGCATTGCCCGACTGGAACGCGAGGGCATCGTCTCGGGTTATGGCGTTCGCCTCGGCCAGCGCCTTGAACGCGCTGCAGTTCGCGCGTTCTGCGGCCTCAGCGTCAGCGCCAAGAGCGCCTCCGTGGTCATCGCGGCGCTCGAGCGCCTGCCCGAGGTGGAGGAGGTCTGGGCCGTGAGCGGCCAATTCGACTACATGGTTTTCCTGCGCAGCGACACACCCGAACAGTTGGACATGTTGCTCGATCAGCTCGGTCAGATCGACGGCATCAACCAGACCCACACCTCCATCGTGCTCAGCCGGAAGATTGACCGGCGCAGCACGGTCTCAAACAGCCGATAGCCATCCGCCAGATTCGGTTCGCCAGCGATAAGCCAGCCAACCAACCTACACCGGCAGGCAGCGCAACTGCGCCTGGGGCGACTGCAGCTTGTCGGCGTACCAGCCGTCGCGTGCGGGCGAGATCAGCGCACCGAGCCCGTCCATCAGCGCCACGCTGTCGTTCGCCTTGGTGTCGCGGTAGCACTCGCCGAGCTTGCGCAGCGTGTCGCGCAGCGCCGTGGCCTGCGGCGGGTTGGTCTTCTCCAGCGCCTGTGCGCTGTCGCCAAGCCACTTCTCGTAAGACGCCAGCGTCTGCTCGGGCAGCTTGGCGGCCTCTTCCTTGGGGATCATCGTGGCGTAGAGCTTTTGCAGGCTCTCGGCGCCGCTGCGGGCCATGCGCAGGCTCACGTCGTACTGCGCTTCGAATGCGCCCTGGCGGTAGATCACCCGGCGCACCTTGTAGTCGAGTTGTCCCTTCTCGCCACCCAGCACCTGAACCAGCTCGCGTGCCTTGGCGTTGTTGGCGTCCTGCGCAAAGTTGGCCTGCAGCGCCTGCGCGATGTCGGCATCGACCGGGAAAGCGATGCCGGATTTGCAGGCGGACAGGCCGGCCGCCGAAAGTGCCACGACGGCCGCGGTCAATGCGCGCCGCGCGAAAAAAGAGGAACAAAAACGATCAGCAAAGGTCGACATAGGCGTCCGGAAAGTGAGAACGGCTCAAGTTTGCGCGAGTGAGTGCGCGCCACCTGTCAGACCGATCTGACGTGAGTTCCCTTTGAGGGCAAGGACTTGTAACTGCATATTTCAAGATCCTTCGCATTTGCGTTTGGATTCGTTTTGATCCGGCACCCAAGGGTTGACATCGCTCGCGAGCGAAGTCCGGACTCGGCCAACCGCCGGCACGCCGACCCGTCGCGCAATACCTGCGTTGCCAATTGCCGCTCTAATTAAGAGCAAGCGTTCACGTGCAAAGCCGAGCAACGCTTTTTTGGCCCGCTGCGCGCCGCGCGCCACCAATTTCTGATCCGCCAATTGATGCGAAAAAAGTTTGCGTGGATCGCTGCCGTGTATTTCTTTTTGTAGGGAATTGCGCCGTCAACATGGGTTTACAAATAAGACACAGCTTGTCATATGCCCTCTGTAGATTGGCGCCTCGTGGTCCACACACCGGACTGCGCTTTAACCCTTCAATCGCAATCCTTTCAGGAGTGAACACATGAAGAAATTCGCTGCAGCCGGCGTCGTCACGCTCGCATTCCTTTCCGCCTCGGCCTTCGCGCAGAGCGGCAACATCAGCATTCCGGGCGTCGGAAAGGCCTCCGGTTCGACCGGCTCCGAAGTCACCAACAGCAAGATCACGGTGAGCAACAACAGCGCCAAGAACGTCATCTCCGGCGGCGGCTCGGTGGGCCTCAAGCTGGCCGGCGTCGAGATGAGCGGCATGGCCAACGTCAACAGCGTCAACATCACCGGCTCGAAGGTCAAGAACAGCGAAATCATGGTCACCGGCAACAGCGCCGAAGACATCAAGGCAATCGGCGGCACGGCCAACGTCAACTCCGTGAACATCAACTGAGTTCGCCTTCGTGCAACACCGCAAGACGCTGATCGCCGTGGCGCTGCTTGGCGCCGGCTTCGTGCTTCCGCTGGCGGCGCAGGCGCAGGAGGGCGTGCTCCATGGCCTGGGCTGGCTCACGGCCCGGCCAGGCAGCGAGTTGGACGGCCGCTCCAGCGCCATCGCCACCGGCAACCGGGCTCCGGCCCAGGTCAGTGCGAGCGGCGGCAAGGCCGGCGCGGGCCTCGGGCTCGCGGCCTCGGCCGAACTCGTTTCCACCGCGCAGGCCAACACCATCGGCCTGTCGGCGCTGCAGGTCGGCAACTCGCAGATCAGCGTGCTGCAGAACCAGGTGCAGGGTTTCGTCACTGCGGTGGGCGGCGCGGCCACGGCCAACACGGTGCTGCTTTCGGGCGGCACGGGTCGCCGGCCATTGGCCGACAGCCGTGTGCTGGTGAGCGGCAACCAGGCGAACAACATCGAGGCGATCGGTGCCAAGGGCGCGATCGCCCTCGGCGCGATCGGCTCGCTCCAGCTGCCGGGTCGCGCCACGGCCAACGGCGTTCTGGCCGATGAATCCGACATGCGCCGCATGCAGCTGTCGGTCACCGGCAACAAGGCCGATGGCGTGCAATCAGTCGGCGGGGCGGCACTCGCCAACGCCACCACGCTGGCGCGCAGCACGGCCGAAGACCTGACCGTCACCCAGAGCGGCAACACGGCGCGCGACGTGCGCGCGGGCGGTGGTTCGGGCAGTGTCGGCGGCGGCACGGTCGCCTCGGCGGATCTGAGCGGCGTGGCGGCCGCCAACTCTTTTGCGGCGGCCGGCAGCCAGGTCAAGGGCGCGCGCATCACGCAACAGGGCAACGACACAAACGGCATGTGGGCACTCGGCGGCAGCGCCCTGGCCAACAGCGTCAACCTGGCCGACTACACGGGCAGCGACCTGCGCAACTACCAGGCCCTGCAATCCGGCAACCGCGCGAGCAAGGTCGAAGCCAGCGGCGGCAGCGGCTCGCTGCTGATGGGCGCACTGGCCGACGTGACCATGTCGGCATCGGCGCTCGCCAACAGCGTGGCGATCCAGAAGGGCGACGTGCAGGGTGCCACGCAGCACACGCTCACGGGCAACACGGCCGACAAGGTACAGGCCGTTGGCGGTGCGGCCGCGGCCAACAGCATCTGGCTGCAGCAGTCGACCATGCAGCGCAGCAACGTCACGTTGAGCGGCAACACCGCGAGCGACATCAACACGGCCGGCGGCAGCGCGAGCATCGGTGGCGGCGTGGTCGGCTCGTTCGAACGCAACGGCCGCGCGCTGGCCGACAGCCTGGCGCTCGACAGCAATGCCACCTTGCAGAACACGCCGGTCACGATCAGCGGCAACACCGCGCGCGGCGTGCAGGGTTCAGGCGGGCTCGCCGCTGCCAACAGCGCGCTGCTGAGCGACGCCCGCGTGCAGAACGGCACGCTCAACATCGCCGGCAACACCGCCGAGAACGTCCGCGCGAGCGGCTTCGAGGGCAGTGCCGGCGGCGGCCTGATGTTCTCGAGCAAGCAGAACGCGATGGCGCTCGCCAACAGCCTCGGCGTATTCGGCTCCACTGTCGACGCGGGCTCGGTCGCGCTTTCGGGCAACACCGCACGCGACCTCTCGGCGCAGGGTGGCAAGCTGGTGGCCAACAGCGTGAGCGTGGAAAAGGGCGAGGGCGGCGCCTCGCGCCTGTCGGCCGCCACCAGCGTCAGCGGCAACACCGCGTCGCAGGTGTCGACCGGCGCCAGTTCGATGGCCGGCCCCGGCAACGTGTTCAGCGAGAAGAGCGTAGCCCGCGCCGCCACCAACGCGGTGGTGCTCTACCAGAACGTGCGCGTCGACGCCGGCTCGCCGATCTCGGTGGCCGGCAACCGCGCCAACAACGTCGGCGCCATTGGCGGCACGGCGCTGGTGAACGCACTGGCGGGCTACCGCGATGCAAGCGTGACGGGCAGCCCGATCACGATCGCGAACAACACGGCCGACGACGTGCGCACCGGCGGCGGCTACAACCAGGCCGCCGGCATCGGCAGTGCGAAGAACGGCATCCTCGTGGCCAACGGCATCTACCTCGAAGGCGAGGGCGGCGTGCGCCTCAACGGCTCGCCGGTGAGCATCCAGGGCAACGCGGCCAAGGGGCTCAATGCGGACGGCGGCCGCGTCAATGCCAATGCGCTGGCGCTCAACGGCAGCGGCGACATGCAGGGCAGCGCCATCACGCTGTCGAACAACCGCGCCGAGAACGTGCGCAGCCATGGCGACGAAGGCACAGTGGCGGGCTATGCGGTGATGGACCGCGGCGTGGGTTACGCCAGCGCCAACGCGGTGCAGGTGATGGGCGCGCTGCGTGCCAGCAGCATGCAACTGCTCGGCAACACCGCCAACGACGTCTCGGCCGAGAAGGGCGTGGCACTGGCCAACAGCGCGGTGGTCGACAAGTCGGGCGCGACCGATGCGACGCAGACCACCATCACGGCCAACAACGCCGAAGGCGTGAGCACGCGCGAGGGCAAGACCGCGGTCGCCAACAGCGTCTACAACGAAGGGCAGATGACTGGCTCTTCGCTCACCATCGCAGCCAACCGCGGCAGCGCGCAGGTCGGCTCCGAAGATGTCAGCGCGAACAGCGTGCGCAACCGCGAAGGTGCGCGCATGGCGGGCACCAGCGTCACGATCTCCGGCAACCAGGGCCGGGCCGCGCAGAAGGGCAGCATCAACAGCGTCGACAACCAGGGTGCGCTGGGCGGCAGCAACATCACGATCATCGGCAACCGCGGCTCGGTCGAGGGTGGCGGCATTGCCAACAGCGTGATCAACAACGGCAACATCGCCGGCAGCCAGATCCACATCCTCGGCAACCAGGGCAGCACGCAGGGTGGCGGAACGGTCAACTCGGTGATCAACCAGGGCCGCATCGGCGCGAGCAACATCGTCATCGCCGGCAACACCGGCTCGGCGCAAGGCAGTGGCACCGTCAACAGCGTGCACAACCGCGGCAGCGGCAACCTGATCAGCAGCAACATCGCGATCATCGGCAACCGCGGCACCGCCAACGGCGGTGGCACCGTGAACAGTGTCGACAACCAGGGGCTCATGACCGGCCGCGTCGCCATCCTCGGCAACCAGGGCAGCACGCAGGGAGGCGGCACGGTTAACTCCGTAGTGAACCGCGGCGTGCTGGCCGGCAACGTGGTCATCGCCGGCAACCGCGGCGCGGCCATGGCGGGCGGCACGTCGAACTCGGTCATCAACCGCGGTGTGATCACGGGCAGCGTGACGATCGTGGGCAACCAGTCGATGGCCGGCGTCGGCATCACCACGGGCAGCGTACGCACTACGGCTGGCGTGCTGGCCGGCTCGGCCGGCGTTGCCGGCAACACACCGTGGGCTGCGAACGTCGGCTACACGGTGACCAAGCCGTCGAGCGGCGTGGTCAATCACAGCGTCACCGTGGGCCCGGCCGTCACTGTGCTCAGCATGTAGGGCATGCAAGGAGAGCCAACCATGAACTTCATCCGCACCACCACCACCACCGTCGCGCTAGGCGCCGCACTGCTCGCGCTGGGCGGCCACGCCTCGGCGCAGCTCGTCAACTATGGCGAAGCCATGGGCGCCTACAAGGATTCGAAGGAAGCCGGCGTCAAGCTGGTCGACGGCGTGACGCCCGGCGTCACGGCCAAGGCGCGCGTCGCGCGTGCGCTCGAACAGAACAAGGTAGTGGAGCAGCAGGCGCTGGTGCAGCCCGACGGCACGCTCAAGCTGCCGCCGAACCAGACCAACCTGGTGATCCGCACCAACTACAACAACGTGCAGCAGGGCGCCGATGGGCAACTGCGCATCGCCAGCCCGACCATTCAGGGCAACGTGAGCGGCAACGTGACGCTGTTCGTCGATGGCAAGGGGGTGGAGAACATCACGGTCCTGAACAACGGCCGATGAGCTTGCGCTGCGCAAGAGCGTCCGGCGAACGAGCATGAACAAGAACAACTTTTCCCGTGAAACGCATGACCTCGCAAACCACTTCGCGCTTCCGGCGCGGGATCCTCGCCCTGGCCGCCACCACGTTGCTGGCCGGCTGTGCCACCACTGAGAACGCACTCGGCGACGCCGACAAGCTGCTGGCCGCACGGGAAGCCGCCAAGCAGCTGCCCTCGGCCAATCTCAGCAACTACGCCACCTCGCTCGGGCGCTTCGGCCGCATGCTCGACATCTACAAGGATGGCGACCCGGTGGTCTACATGCAGACGCGCAACATCCTCGATGCGACCAACCTGTCGAACCCGCTGGTGGGCTCCGAGATCCCGGGCGACATCACCGAGATGGTTCGCACCGCGGTCAACCGCATCGGCGCGCGCATCGTGTACGTGCCGTACCACCCCGACTACCTGATCTCGCAGGCACAGCTGGGCGCGAAGTTCGGCGTGACGATGCCTGACTTTTTAATCACCGGCGCGCTCACCGAGTTCGACCGCGCGCTGTCGGGTGCTGGCCGCTCGAACTCGGCCAGCGTCGAGTTCGGCAAGGGCAAGGGCGAGACCGCGCTGGGCGCCGACGTGAAGCGCACCGCCATCCTGTCGGCGCTCGCGCTCGACCTCAACCTGGTGAGCTTCAGCACCCAGCAGATGGTGCCGCGCATCCAGGCCTCGAACGTCATCAAGGTGCTGAACTTCACGGCCGAAGACAACGCGAGCCTCGGCTTCTATGGCGACTCGTTCGGCTTCAAGCTCGAAGGCCGCTACCTGCAGGGGCGGCACTCGGCCATCCGAACGCTGGTCGACCTGAGCGTGCTCGAGCTCATGGGCAAGGCGACCAACACGCCCTATTGGCGTTGCATTCCGAACGGCGTGCCGGATCCGGTGGTGGTCGACAACATGCGCGCCTCGTTCGAGGGCCTCACGCCCCAGCTGAAGATCGGACTGGTGCAGGTGATGCTGCGCAAGTACGGCCAGAACGTGACGGTCAACCAGAAGCTCGACGAGCCGACCCGCGAGGCGCTGCGCAACGTGTACTCGACGCGCTATCCGCAGGTCGGCGACAGCGTCGACGTGCTGACCTGGCAGGGCTTCGAGCCGCTGTTCTTCGGCGTGCCGATGCCCTGGGATCCGCCGCTGGTCACCCAGGCCGGCGCGCCGCCGGCGAAGGCGGGCACCTGATGCGCCAGCTCGCCTTGCCGGTTCTGACTCTGGTTGCGTTGCTGCACGGCGGGCAGGCGTGGGCACAGGCGGCCGCAAGCACCGGCGCCGTGACACAAAGCGGCGCAGCGCGCGCAGCGGTGACGGTTGGAACGGGCAACACGCCCGCACCAGCGACGCCGGCCGGCACGATTGGCAGTCCGGTCGCCGGCGCTGGTGCGCGCTATGTCGAGTCGTGCCAGCAGGCGCTCGATCGCGGCGTGGTCAATCCCGGTTGCCAGGGGCCGCTGTACCAGAGCGAGATCGCACGGCTGAAAGAAGACGCGCTGCGCACCAACAACCCGAACCTGCTGACGCTGCTGGGCGACGCCTACCAGAGCAACCGCAGCGGCGTGTCCGACATCGGCCAGGCCTACCGCTGGTACCTGCTCGGCGCGGTGCGCGGCGACCCGCGTGCGATGCAGCGGCTGAGCGAGCTCTACAAGAACGGGCGCGGCGCGCCACAGGACAACATCAAGGCGCTCGGCTATGCGCGCCTGACCCAGCGGCTCGCACCGCCCGGCAGCACCAGCGCCAGGCAGGCGACCGAGGCCATCACCTCGCTCGGCGGCGAAATGGCGACGGAAGAAATGGCGCTGGCAGAGCGCTTCGCGAGCGACCTGGAAAACACCATCCGCCGACAGGGCAGTTTGTCGCCCGAAGCGGCGTCGGCGACCGCCGGCGCGCAGACTGCACCATCCGTCGCCAAGACAGCGAGCTCGCTGGCCCGCCTGCCGGGCATGGGCGCTGTTCAGCCCGAAGGCGCGGCCCCGCAACCTTCGGCGCCGCCCGGCAGCCTGCCCGGGCGCGACAGCCTGACGCGCCAACCTTGAGGAGCTCTTGCATGCATCACCGCAGCCATTTCCTTCGCATCTTCTGTACTGTCGGCATCGTGGCGGCGGCGCCCGCTGCCATGGCCGGCACCACCGTCATCGAGAACCCGGGCAGCGGCACCAACCGCATAGAGGTCACCGGCAACAAGGCGCAGAACGTGCAGGTGCAATGCGCCGACGGCAATACGAAGAACACGGCGGCAGGCGGCAACGTCAACAGCGTCAACATCGATGGCCGCGCGCTGCAGGGCAAAACCGTGGTCGTCACCGGTCGCAACAGCCGCGACGTGCGCACCGACGCCGATTGCAAGGGCGGCACGGCCCCGAACGCCAACGTCAACAGCGTCAACATCCGATGAGGGCCGAGTCATCCACCGTATTGCTGGGCGTCATGCTCGCCTTGGCGTTGTCCGGCTGCGGGGACAAGAGTGCACCGACAGCGTCGACTGCGCCCTCTGCCATTGCGCCACCGGCGTCACCGGCGTCACCGGCGTCACAGGCGTCACAGGCGCCGGTCGCACCCGCACCTGCCGCGGCAGCGCCCAGGCAGGTTGCACTGAGCGTGCAGGGCGTCGCGAGCGCGGGCCTGACGGTGCGCGTGAAGAACATCGAGCTGGGCGAGGACGCGACCGTGCTCACCGTGAGCGCGTCCTTCGGCAGCCGAGAGACCAACTTCACCAACCTCGCGGAGACCGTCACCTACCTGGCCGACCCGGCGGGCAACCGCCTGATGCTGCGGCCGCCCGAGGACAACCGCTATCTGCGCATCGTGTCGGGCGACACGATGGAAGGCAAGCTGGTGTTCCTCGGCGCCGTGCCGCCCGGCACGCCGCAGTTGCGGCTGGTGTTCAACGAGGGCAACACGCCCGACAACACCGCGGGCCCCGGCCTGTCGATCACGCTGCCATTGCAGCAAGGCGGTACATGACGCGAGGCGCGTACGTGCTGGCCGTGTTGTGGTGCGCCGGCACGGGGCTGGTGGCGCCTGCGTCGGCCCTCACGGTCGAGCGCGTCGCTCGAAGCCTGAAGGGCGTGCCGAGCACCTTCGTGCGCGCGGCCGACGCGCCCCGCACGGAGTTTCGCAAGGCCGGGGTGGCGGGTGCGCTCGCCAGCAACGCCACGCCGTCGCAGCTGGGCAGCGCTGCGGCGCCGAGCACGGTGTTCCGTGTGGCCGAAGTGCCGCCGGCCCGCGTCGCCGTGACGCGCGAACTGCTCGACACGCTGCAGGCGCGCCAGACCGAGCAGCAGGCCATTGTCATCGACCTGCCCGCTGACGTGCTGTTCGACTTCGACAAGGCCGAGCTGCGGCCCGATGCGCGCGCCTCGCTCGAGAAGGCGGCCGAGCTGCTGCGCAGCTACCCCGAGGCGCCGGTCACCATCAACGGACACTCCGACAGCAAGGGCACCGATGCCTACAACGAAGCGCTCTCGAAGCGGCGCGCACAGGCCGTGGCCGCACAGCTGCAGGGCGAGCCCGCCCGGGCGTTCGCGGTGCACGGGTTCGGCAAGCAGCGGCCGCTCGCATCGAACACCCGACCCGATGGCAGTGACGACCCGGAAGGCCGGCAACGCAATCGACGCGTCGAGATCATCATTCAGCCACCCGCCGCGATGGCGGGCAAGAAATCCTGAGGAGGAGAACGACCATGGCGCTCATCGCATGCCCCGAATGCGGCAAACAGGTGTCGACGCAGGCCAGCACATGCCCTTCTTGCGGCGCACCGGTGCCCGGCAGCACCGCGCCCGTCGCCGGCCGGCGCGAACCGCTCGTCAATGCCGGGCTGCTCGGCAAGATTGCAGCGGCCGTCGGGGCCTGGCTGGTGGTGCCGTGGGTGGTGCGGCTGCTCGCCTTCCTGGCCGGTATCGCGATGCTGATCGTGATGTTCAGATCCGCGCGCTGAGCCGCTGCGCGCCCACCAGTGCCAGTACCGCCACCACGCTCGCGGCCAGCAGCACCCACATGCCCGCGGTGTAGCCCAGCGTCGGCGTCCACAGCAGGCCCAGCATCAGCGGCGCAACAGCACGCGCGATGGCGCTTGGCAAACCGAGTGCGCCATTGAGCGTGGCGACGTGCTCGCGGTTCACGTATTGCGCGATGGCCGTGCCCTTGACGATCGTCAGCATGCCGTTGCCCATGCCGTAGAGCGCCACGAACAAGAGCGCTGCGCCCGCATGGCCGCCGCCGGCCAGCAAGGCGACGAGGCCGAGTGGGATCAGGCACGGGATCAACCGATTCGCCAGGTGCAGGTCGAAGCGGTGTTCGAAGAAGTAGAGCAGCGCGCGCCCCAACACCTGCACCAGGCCGATGCTGGCGGGAATCGCAATCGCCCATGACTCCGACAACCCGCTTTCGCGCAGCAGACTCACCATGTGCGGCGGCAGCGCCACGGTCACGGCCATCAGTAGCACCACGAACACGCCGACCAGCAGGAATGGCGCGCTGCGCAGGTAATGCGAGACCGGCAGGAGCAGCGTGGGGCCGGCCGCTGTGCCGGTCTTCGTGCGCGACGGCGGCGCGTGGCGCAGCACCCATGCATGCAACGGGACGCAGACGAACAGGTGGATCGCCGCCAGCACCCACAGCGCGTGCCGCCAGCCCAGCGTGCTCACCAGCCCCGCGACCAGCGGGATGAACACCGTGCTGGCCAGCCCGCCCAGAAAAGTGAGCGTGATGATGGCGCGGCGAAAGTCGTCGGGAAAGCGGCGCGTCACGATCGCAAACGCCGGGTTGTAGAGGGTGGCGGCCAGCGCCGCGCCGAGCACGATCCACACGGCATAGAAGCCGGCCGCGCTCTGGATGAAGCTGTGAGCGAAGAGGCCGGCCGCCATCACGAGCGAGCCACCGGTCATGACGGCACGTTCGTGGCCGCGGTCGATCCAGCGGCCGACTGTCCATGCCATCACGCCTTCGGCCAGCAGCGCGAGGCTGAATGCCAGCGACGACTGCGCCCGGCTCAAGCCCAGCGCCTGCTCGACCGGCGCCATCAGCAGCGCGAACGCATAGAACACGCTGCCCCAGGTGATGAGCTGCCCGACCGACAGCCAGCCGACCATGCGGCCGTCGTAAGGCGATGCGGACGATCGGTTCATCATCAACGGGTGCGTTTTCTCAATAAAAACGGCCCCTCAGGGCCGCGGTGCTTGCTCCGCAGCGTGTGCGGCGAAACAGATCACTTCTTCTTGGCAGCGGCCTTCTTCGCGACTGGTTTGGCGGCCGGCTTTGCGACGGCTGCCTTGTCGGCCTTGCGCTTAGCGGCCTTGGGATCCACCGCTGCCTTGAACGACGCGCCTGGGACGAACTTGGGCACCTTCTGTGCGGCGATCTTGATCTTGGTGCCGGCTTGCGGATTGAAGCCGGTGCGCGCAGCACGCGCCACCTGCTTGAACGTGCCGAAGCCGACGATCTGAACGGGGTCGCCCTTCTTGACTGCAGCGACGATGGCGCTGGTCACGGTTTCGAGGATGCGCGCGGCTTCGGCCTTGCTGACGGTATGGGCGGTGGCGATTTTTTCGACGAGTTCGATGCGGTTCACTGAGAGATTTCCTTGGACTAGAGATCAGGCACTTGCCTGTTGCAAAACTGCCATCAAGCGCTGGCAGCGAGCGGCGGCAGTTTAGCCGCCGGTGCGGTGGGTCACGCCGTCATCCGAAAAACTTGCCGGGAGGGCACAAATTCACGGTTCAACTTCATCCCGGTTCTTTCATGACTTGCGCCCCCTAGGCTCGCCGCTCAACGGTCATTTCGACCAGTAAAGGGAGTAGATAAATGAGCTTGCTGTGGTTTCTCGTCGTGGGTCTTGTTGCGGGCTGGCTGGCCGGCGTTCTTTTCAAGGGCGGTGGCTTTGGCCTGATTGGCGATCTCATCGTCGGTGTGATCGGTGCCTTCCTTGGAGGCTTGCTCTTCAGCACGTTTGGGGTCTGGCTCGGTGGCGGCCTCATCGACAGTATTGCTGTTGCAACCGTGGGTGCCGTGGTGCTGCTGTTCATCGTTCGCCTCGTCAAGCGCGCATAGCGACCCCCTGACGCACCGGCCGCTCAGGCCGCGCCGCGCAGTGCCCGGCGGTACTGCACCGCTTCGGCCACATGCGCCGTCTGTACCTGCGCTGCGCCCGCCAGGTCGGCAATGGTGCGCGCGACCTTGAGCGTGCGGTGCGTCGAGCGGGCGCTCAAGCCGAGTTTGGCGGCGGCGGTTTGCATGAAGCGCAGGCCCGCATCGTCCAGCGCGGCGTGGGTATCGATTTCGTGCCCTTGCAGTGCCTGGTTCGGCTTGCCCTGGCGCGTGGCGGCGCACTCGCGCGGCGCCTCGACCCGGGCACGGATCCCGCTGGTCGCCTCGCCCGGCTGCGCCGTCAGCAGCTCTTGCGCCGACACGGCCGGCACCTCGATGTGCAGGTCGATGCGGTCGAGCAGGGGGCCGCTGAGCTTGCCCTGGTAGCGCGAAATCTGGTCGGGTGTACAGCGGCAGGCCTTCAGCGTCGAGCCCGAAAAACCGCAGGGGCAAGGGTTCATCGCGGCAATGAGCTGGAAGCGCGCCGGGAACTCGGCGCGCCTGGCGGCTCGCGCGATCGTGATCGTGCCGGTCTCCAGCGGTTCGCGCAGCGCCTCCAGCGCGGCGCGCGGAAACTCGGGCAACTCGTCGAGGAAGAGCACGCCATGGTGCGCCAGCGAGATTTCGCCGGGGCGCGGCGGCGAGCCCCCGCCCACCAGGGCGATCGCACTCGACGTGTGGTGCGGCGCCGAGAGCGGACGGCGCAACCAGCGCTCGACCGCCAAGCGGCCGCCAAGGCTCCACACCGCCGCACTCTCCAGCGCCTCTTCGACGGTCATCGCTGGCAACAGACCGGCGAACCGCTGCGCCAGCATCGACTTGCCGGAGCCTGGCGGGCCGACCATCAAAAGACTGTGTGAGCCCGCCGCCGCGCTCTCGAGCGCGCGCTTGGCCCCGGTCTGGCCCTTCACGTCGGACAGCTCCAGATAACTTGCGACGTGAGTGCCGGCTTCGGCCGTAACCCTTGTCCATCCGTCATCACCGGGTGCTGGCTCCGGCAGATCGGTGGCGCCCGCGGGCAGAAACTGGCGCACCACATCGAGCAGATGGCGGGCGCCGTAGACCTGCGAGCCCGGCACCAGGGCGGCCTCCCGGGCGCTGTCGGTCGGCAGTACGAGCCGGGTCGCAATGCCCCGGCCGTGCAGCGCGAGCGCCATGGCGAGCGCGCCGCGCACCGGCCGCAGCTGGCCCGACAGCGACAACTCGCCGGCAAATTCGTAGCCAGCCAGTCGCGCCGCATCGATCTGGCCGCTGGCGGCAAGGATGCCGAGGGCGATCGGCAGGTCGAAGCGGCCCGAATCCTTCGGCAGATCGGCCGGTGCCAGATTGACCGTGATGCGCTTGTTGTTCGGAAACTCGAGGCCGGCGTTCTGGATCGCGGAGCGCACCCGCTCGCGCGCCTCTTTCACTTCGACATCCGCCAGGCCGACCAGCGTGAAGCTGGGCAGACCGTTGGCCAGATGCACCTCGACCGTGACCCTGGCCGCTTCCAAGCCGAGCAATGCACGGCTTTGCACCAAAGACAAACTCATTTTTCTCTCATTGCACCAAGATGGCGCGTCCATCTTTGGTGCAATCTGACTGGCTTTTCGCCCCGACACCGAAACATTTGGATGACGAATCGGTTGTTTACATGGGAACTCGTGTTGCCCCGCGGCATCGCCGCTGTGCACTTTGGCACGCTCCCTGCTTTGAATGGGTTCCACCCCCCACCATCCACACCCTCCGAGGAGTTCCCCCGATGATGCACCGTAAAACCGCCAAGGCTTTGGTCGCGCTGGCCGCCGCACTGACCGCGTCGAGCGCAGTCCTGGCCCAAACGACGCCGGCAGCGGAGCCGGCGCCGGCGCCCGCCTCGCCGTTGACGGCCAACATCTCGCTGACCACCAACTACAAGTTCCGCGGCCAGGATCAGGATCAGATCGGCAAGAACGACTACTACAAGACGCGCTCCATCAAGCCCGCGATCCAGGGTGGTTTCGACTACGCGCACGAGAGCGGCTTCTACGTGGGCAACTGGAACTCCAGCGTCAACTGGCTCCCGGGCAACAGCATCGAGAGCGACATCTACGGCGGCTACAAGTTCAAGGGCGGCCCGATCGACTGGGACGTGGGCGTGCTGACCTACATCTACCCGGGCAACAGCCTGGGCAACACCACCGAAATCTACGGCGCCGGCACCTGGGCCGATGACGCAATCGGCTCGTTCACCCTCAAGTACTCGCACACCGTGTCCAAGGACTACTTCGGCTTTGCCGGCACCAAGAACGGTTCGGGCCTGAAGGGCCGCGGCACCGGCTACCTGAACCTGGCCTACAGCAAGGAAATCGTTCCGAAGCTCACGCTAAAGGCGGCGGTCGGCTACACGCGCATGTCGAGCGACATCCGCAGCCTCGGCTACAAGAGCTATGTGGACTACAACGTGGGTGCCAGCTACGACTTCGGCGGCGGCCTGTCGCTGTCGGGTGCGGTGGTGGGCGCCAATAAGAAAAGCTCTTACCTGCTGACCAGCAACCCCGGCATCGAAATCCCGGACTTCGGTACATTCGGCGCCCAGCAGCAGTCCATCAACAAGGCCCGATTCATCGTCACCCTCACCAAGACGCTCTGACCGCGGCACAGCCAGGCGCGGCCTCCGTTGCCGCGCCATCCCCTTATTTCTCAGGAGTCATAAAACCATGAAGCTGGTCACAGCCATCATCAAACCCTTCAAGCTCGACGAGGTGCGCGAGGCACTCTCGGCGATCGGTGTGCAAGGCATCACCGTGACCGAAGTCAAGGGCTTCGGCCGACAAAAGGGCCACACCGAGCTCTACCGTGGCGCAGAGTACGTGGTCGACTTCCTGCCGAAGGTCAAGATCGAAGCGGCTGTGTCCGACGAACTGGTGGAGCGCGTGATCGAGGCGGTCGAGGGCGCAGCCCGCACCGGCAAGATCGGCGACGGCAAGATTTTTGTCTACAACCTCGAGCAGGTCGTTCGCATCCGCACCGGCGAAACCGGCCGCGAAGCCCTCTGATTTCAGGTATTTCAAGGCACGAAAGAACACCGAAATGAAAAAACTGCTCGTCTCCCTCGCGCTCGGCCTGAGCGTTCTCACCGCTGGCGTCACCGGCTTTGCCCAGACGCCCGCGCCGGCTGCTGCCGAAGCTTCGGCCCCCGCTGGCGCGGCAGCC
>JBDUCH010000267.1:0-6067 GCA_040003555.1 Variovorax sp.
CGCGAGGGCGACAAGGGCGTGGCCGACTGCCCCTACGACTTCTACGCCAAGTGGATTTCAGACCCGCAGGGCACCCGCGAGATGGTCGAGTCCTTCACGCGCAGCACGGTCGGCACGGCCGAGGCGCCGATCGAAGGCATCCCGAACGAAGACACGGCGAATGCGCGTCGCTGAGGGCGGTCGATCCGCTCGAGGCTCGGCGCGTCGGGGCTGAGCCGCACCGGACTGCTCAAGTGGGCGCGCTGAGCGGCCGCTCGAACACCAGATCCCACACGCCGTGCCCCAGCTTCAGCCCCCGGTTCTCGAACTTGGTCAGAGGCCGGTAATCGGGCTTCGGCGCGTAGCCGCTGGCGTCGGTCGCCGTGTTGTGCAGCATCGGCTCAGCCGACAACACCTCGAGCATCTGCTCGGCATACGGCTGCCAGTCGGTCGCACAGTGCAGATAGCCGCCGGGCGCCAGGCGTTCGGCCAGCTTGCGCACGAACGGCGACTGGATCAGCCGGCGCTTGTTGTGGCGCTTCTTGTGCCACGGATCGGGAAAGAACACGTGCACGCCGGCCAGCGTGCCGGGCTGAAGCATGTGGTCGAGCACGTCGACCGCGTCGTGCGCCACGATGCGGATGTTGGCAATGCCCTGTTCGCCGCAGCGCTTGAGCAGCTTGCCGACGCCCGGCTCGTGCACTTCGCAGCAGAGGAAATTCCTGTCCGGCATCAGCGCCGCGATGTGGGCTGTGGCCTCACCCATGCCGAAGCCGATCTCGAGCACGGGCGGTGCGTGGCGGCCGAAGGCCAGGTCGAAGTCCAGCGGCTCGGCGCGGTAGGGCAGCAGAAACCGCGGCCCGAAGTCTTCGTACGCCTTGGCCTGGCCTTCGGTGGTGCGGCCGCCGCGCTTGACGAAGCTCTTGAGGCGGCGGTGCAGCGGATGTGGCTTGGCATCGTCCGCGGGGTCTGCGGGCGGTGGCGAAGGGGGGAGAGAAGAAGGCATGGGGCTCACGGCCGCGGATTGTAGAGATCGCGCCAGGCGGGCACCCAATCGGTCAGCGCGTCGGGAACCGTCGTGGCATCGCTCGCGGGAAGTCCGAGCGCCTGCGCGGCAGCTTGTAGCGCCTTCAGCGCGGCCTGCGGCGTTCTCGTATCGAGTGCTTCGGCGCCGTTCTGCTTGGAGAGCTTCTGCCCGTCGGCCGCCAGCACCAGCGGCGTGTGCAGGTAGCTCGGCGTTGGCAGGCCGAGTGCGCGCTGCAGCAGGATCTGGCGCGCTGTGTTGTCGGCCAGGTCTTCGCCGCGCACGATATCGGTGATGCCCTGATCTGCATCGTCGACCACCACCGCAAGCTGGTAGGCCCAGGGGCCGTCGGCGCGCTTCAGCACGAAGTCGCCGACCTCGGCACGCACGTCCTGGCGCTGGGCGCCGAGCCGGCGATCCAGCCAGCGCACTGCCCCGGACTCGGACTTTTCCGTCGCAAAGCGCCAGGCCCGTGCCGCCTTGCCGTGCAATCCTTCGCGGCAGGTTCCCGGGTAGATGCGCTCGCCATGCCGCTGGTGTGGCACGCCGCGCCGTGCCATCGCCTCGTCGATGTCTTTGCGCGAACAGCCGCAGGGGTAGGCAAGGCCGTCGGCCTGCAGCCGATCGAGCGCCTGCTGGTAGCACGCAACGCGCCGGGTCTGCCATGCCGGCGGCGCGTCGGGTACGAGGCCGCAGGCGGCGAGTTGCTGAACGATCGTTTCGCCCATGCCGGGCAGGCAGCGTTCGGTGTCAGCGTCTTCGATGCGAACGAGCCAGCGCGCCTGCAGGCCGCGGGCCCGCACATCGAGCCAGCTGGCCAGCGCCGCGACCAGCGAGCCGGCATGCAGCGGCCCGGTGGGCGAAGGCGCGAACCGGCCGGTCGGGATCACGCCACGGCAAGGGCGAGCGACAAGCCCGAAAGGAATGCGTCTTCGACCCGGTGTCCCGTGCACCAGTCGCCGGCCAGCCCAATGCGGGCCTTGGCGTCCCACAGGTGCGGTTTGCCGGCCGGCACTTGCGTCTGGGCTTCGCTCCAGCAGCGCGCCTGGGCGTGGCTGGGCGTGGCGTGGATGCCGGTGATCTCGGCAAAGGCGCGCAGCAACTTGGCTCCGACGCGCGCTGCGTCGTCGCGCAGATGTTCCTGCGACCAGGCGGCGCTGGCCTGCAGCGTCCAGCGTTCGATGCGCTCACGGCCCGGCTTGGAAGATTCGCGGGCCAGCCAGGCCACGCGGTGGTGCGTGCTGCGCGCAGCGTTCCACTGCGGCCCGAGGTGCGACATGGTGGGTTGGTTGGCCTGCGGGAACGCGATCATCAGCGTCCAGCACGGCGCCACGCGCACCGGATCGAGCTTGCGGCTCAGCGTGGCCGACAGCGCGCCATCGTCGAGCAGCGCGCGGGCCCGTGCCGGCGGCACGGCCAGCAGCACGGCGTCGAAGCCGGAATACACATGGGTGCCGCCGCCGGCGCTTTCGGTGCGCAGTTGCCAGCGCTTGCCGTCGAGCGCGTCGCGTTCGATCCGGCTCACGGCCGTGTCGGTCAGCAGCGCATCGCCGAGTGGCTTGGCCCACGCGGCCACCACGGCGTCCATGCCGGGTTGTGCGACCCAGTGCGGTTCGCGTGCGGGCAATGCAGCTTCGGCCACGCGGCCGTGGGCGTCGAGCACGCGCACGAGGTTGGCGCTCCATGGCCTGCACAGCTGCGGCGTGGTCTGCAGCGCCAGCGCAAAGCGTTCGTCGCGCACGGTGAAGTACTGGGCGCCGCTGTCGAAGCGGCCGAACGGCGTGCTCTCGCTGGCCATGCGGCCGCCGGGGCTGGTGCTGCGTTCGAACACCGTGACGCGATGACCCGCCTGGACGAGGGTGCGCGCGCAGGCCACGCCCGCGATGCCAGCGCCGACGATGGCGAAGTGGCGCGGCGCAGCGGCGCCAGGGGTTCGGTGGCGGTCGGCGGGAGGGCGAGCAGGCATACGGTCTCTCTTCTTGTGTGTGGTCGGGATCGGCACACTCTACAACGGCCGGCCGTCACCGCCCCCTGTGGCGTTCCAGCAGGGCGCGGCGCGTACCTTCGTGTTCGAACTGTGCGAGCCACCATTCGAGCGCGCGACCCGGCTTGCCGGCGCTGCGTGCGCGCCAGGCGCAGTGCAGAACGACCGAATGCATCGGTCGTGCTGTGCGGCACTGAACCAGATGGCCTGCCTCGACATAAGGCCGCGCCATCGGTTCGGGCAGGTAGCCGCCGCCCAGACCGTGCAGTTGCGCGGCGAGCTTGGCCTGCATGGTCGGCACCGTCAACACGTCTTGCCCGCCGACCAGGTTGACGGTCATGCTGGGGCCGGCGCGCGACGAATCGGCGGCTGCCACCGCGCGATGCTGTCGCAGGACGTCCTCGGTCAGCTCGCCGTCGAAACGGGCAAGCGGATGGTGCGGTGCCACCGCGTAGATGAAGCGCAGCTCGCCCAGCGGTCGGCTGAGAATGCCGCTAGCGGTGAACGCCAGGCTGCCGGCATTGAGCACGGTGCCGATTGCCAGGTCGGCCTCGCCGGTGGTCAGGGCTTCGATGGTGCCGAGCAGGGTCTCGTCGCGCAGCTTGAGCCGCGTCGGCGGTTCCAGCGCATAGAAGGCGCCGACGACGTCGAGCATCGGATCGCGCGCGATGACGCTGTCGACCGCGATCGTGAGCATCGGCTCCCAGCCGGTTGCCACGCGCTTCACGCGGTTGGCCACGGCATCGATGTCGGCCAGCAGGCGCGCGGCTTCGCGCAGCAGTTCAGCGCCGGCTTCGGTGGCGCGGGCCTGGCGCGCGCTGCGGTCGAACAGCAGCACGTCGAGCGCGTCCTCGATTTGGCGCACGCGGTAGCTCAAGGCGCTCGGCACCAGGTTGAGGATGCGGGCCGCACCGGCAAAGCTGCCCGCACTGGCCACGGTCTGCAGCATGGCCAGGGCATCGGGCGTGAGTACGTCGCGGGGGCTGGGCATTCGGGCTCCATCATTCAAATAATTTGAATGGTGCCATCAAATGGTGGCCTCTGGTGGCCGGGGGCTGCGCCCTAAAGTTATTCACATCCGCCGCGCACAGGGCGCGGCATGCGAAGAGAAGGCCCGAAAGGGCCAGGAGTTCAACGATGTTGCAAGTCCGCAAATCACAGGAACGCGGCTACGCCGATCACGGCTGGCTGCGCTCGTTTCACAGTTTCTCGTTTGCCGGCTATTACGACCCGGCTCACATGGGTTTCGGCAATCTGCGCGTGATCAACGAAGACCGCGTGGTGGCGGGTGCCGGTTTCGGCACCCATGGCCACAAGGACATGGAGATCATCAGCTACGTGCTGTCGGGCGAGCTCGCGCATAAGGACAGCATGGGCAACGTGAAGTCGATCCCGCCCGGCGACGTGCAGCGCATGAGCGCGGGGCGCGGCGTGATGCACAGCGAGTTCAACCACAAGGCCGACGAGACCACGCACTTCCTGCAGATCTGGATCGAGCCGAACGTGCGCGGCATTGCGCCCGACTACGAGCAGAAGCAGTTCGACGTGGCTGAGAAGCGCGGCAAACTGCGCCTCGTGGCTTCGCCGGATGGTGCTGAGGGTTCGGTAACGGTGCATGCCGATGCCAGGCTGTTCGCCGGGCTGCTCGACGGCGATGAAAAGGCCAGCCTCGCGCTCGACCCAGGGCGCAAGAGCTATGTGCACCTGGTGCGCGGCGAGCTCGAGGTCAATGGCCGCAAGCTCAGCACCGGCGACGCCGCCATGCTCGAAGGCGAATCGCAACTCGCATTGGCCGGTGGCAAGGACGCGGAAGTCCTTGTCTTCGATCTCGCCGCCTGATTTTCCGGGCCGCCTGCGGGTGGCCCGGTTCTTATTTGTCTTTTCTTCTTTTTCAACCAGGAGTTTTTCAATGTCCGCTTCCATCACCGCCTCGATGTCTTCCTCGGGCGTCACCACCACCTCGCTGCAAGACACGCTGGCCCTGGTCGGCCGTATCCTGATCGCCTACCTGTTCATTCCCGCCGGCATCGGCAAGCTCATGGGCTTCGCAGGCACGGTGGGCTACATCACTTCGGTTGGCTTGCCCCTGCCGCAGGTCGGCGCGGCGATCGCGGTCTTCGTGGAACTCGGGCTCGGCATTGCGCTGCTGCTCGGCTACAAGACCCGCATCGTGGCGATCGTCATGGCCCTGTTCACCATCGCTACTGCCGTGTTCTTCCACAAGTACTGGTCGGCGCCTGACGCGATGAAGATGATGCAGCAGATCAACTTCAACAAGAACATCGCCATCGCCGGCGGCTTGCTCGCACTGGCTGGCTTCGGCGCTGGTCGCCTGAGCATCGACAGCAAGCGCTGATTCTCTTGATTGCTTGAGCCAAAGAATTCACATGTCAAAGATCGCAGTCGTTTTTCATTCGGGCTACGGCCACACGCAGCGCATGGCTCAGTCCGTGGCGGACGGTGCCGGCGCCGAACTCGTTCAGATCGACGCCGACGGCAATTTGCCTGAGGGCGGATGGGAGGTGCTGGCCGCCGCCGACGCCATCATCATGGGCTCGCCCACCTACATGGGCAGCGTGAGCTGGCAGTTCAAGAAGTTTGCCGACGCGTCGTCCAAGCCCTGGTTCACCCAGGCCTGGAAGGACAAGCTGTTTGCCGGCTTCACCAACAGCGCCACCATGAACGGCGACAAGCTCTCGACGCTGCACTACCTGTTCACGCTGGCGATGCAGCAGGGCGGTGTCTGGGTCGGCACCGCGATCATGCCGAGCAACGCCAAGGCGGCGCTGCGCAGCGACGTCAACTATGTTGGCTCGTTCAGCGGCGCGATGGCGCAGTCGCCGTCTGACTCGTCGCCGGCTGAAATGCCGGCAGGCGACCTCGAGACGGCACGCCTGTTCGGCGAGCGCGTGGCCAAGGTGTCCGCACGCTGGTCTGCCGGAAAAGGCTGAGGCATGATGCAGCATGGACTCGCTTCTATTGCTGCATCCCGCTGACAAAGACCTCGGCGGCGGCTTCAAGGTACGGCGCCTGCTGCCGGCCGCGAAGCGCCGCTCGGTCGGGCCTTTCGTCTTCTTCGA
>JBDUCH010000268.1:0-6036 GCA_040003555.1 Variovorax sp.
TCGACGCCAACCGGCTCGGCTACCAGGTCGGCGTGCGCATCAACATCGACGTGCTGAATTCGCAGAGCCAGCTGTTCCAGACCAAGCGCGACCTGGCGCAGGCGCGCTACAACGTGCTGCTGGGCAACCTGAAGCTGCGCCAGGCCAACGGCACGCTGACCGAGAACGACCTGCAAGCCATCAACGCCACTTTGGCCGCACCCGGGAGCGCCGCCGCGGCGGCCTTGGCCGATGCCCCTTCGGCCGCAACGCAGAGCCCGGTACCGGTTGTACCCACCACCATTCCGACCGTGCCGCCCGTGCCCCAGCAGCCGTTCAACCCGGCACCGCCGGTGATGCCCTCGCCGCCACCGCCGCCGGTGATCTTGAATCCGCCGACGCGCTGAGGGGGTGGCCGTGAACGGTCTTTCGAGTGTCCGCCGACCATGAGCGGTCTGGATGGAATGCCGGCCGCAGGCGAGTCGTTCATTCGATCGACAATCAAGCGTTGTGCCTTCCTGGGACAAGTGATACGGTCGAATTTCCGTCATTCTCCTGAATGACGACAAAGGAAATCCCGTGGACCAGAAACGCCCCTTGCAGCCGGGTGAAGCTGCGCCCGCGTTCTCGCTTCCTGCGGCCAATCTCGAAGGGATGATCTCTCTCGCCGGCTTGCGCGGTCGGCCGTTCCTCATCGGCTTCTTTCGCGGACTACACTGCCCGTTCTGCCGGCGCCAGGTGATACAGCTGGGTGGCGTACAGCCTGCCCTGCACGCCGCAGGCATAGAGACCCTGGCCGTGATCAATACGCCGGTGGAACGCGCCCGCTTGTATTTCCGCTACCGGCCGACGCCTGTCATGCTGCTGAGCGACCCGGATTGCCGCACGCACCGGGCCTTCGGCGTGCCGCATATCGAGTTCCTGCCCACTGGCAGCGGCGAGCGGCCCGAATGGCCTTATAGCGCAAGCATGGCGCAATTCGAGGCGGCACGCGTCAACCCTGGCGGCGAACTGCCGGAACCGTTGCAGCCCCTGGAAGCCAACACTGCAGTCAACGCCAAGGACGGCTTCGAGCTCGACGACGCCGACACCGCGATCCTCGAGAGCCACGGCACTCAGCTCGTCGGACACTTCCTGGTCGATGCGGCCGGCATCGTCGACTGGGCACAGATCGAAGCGCCGGACGGGCCGAACAGCCTCAGCAGCTTCCCAAATGCGGCGCAGATCATCGCCGCCGCTGGCAGCCTTGGGCACTGACCTCAAGCGCGGCGGGCTCATACCGCCAAAGTCAGCACAGGAACGGCAACACAGCCGGCGAATCGCGATCGGCCGCCTCGTGTTCACAAACCTCGTCGCCCCTGATGAGTGACCTCCGGCAGCAACTGCATTGCGGACACTCAAGACTTCATGCGAAACATATCGAATAGAGTGACACGGGCGCGCCAAACTTGGCTTGAGAAAACAGGCGCTCGGAATATTGCTGGTGCTGGTTGGACGAGCGCTACGCACCAAGAGCTGGTGACGACTGCCGGCCAGGAGCCGTCGGTCGCCGTTAGCGCCAGGAGCAGTCACTCGACGGCACGCTCAATCCGAGGTGGACGATTCAGATGCCACCCCGCGTCGCGCGTCGACTACCATGCTACGGCTGGATATTTTGGTTCATGTGGAACAGGTTGCCCGGGTCGTACTTGCGCTTGATCGACGCCAGTTTGTCGTAGTGCGCTCCGAAATTGTCCTTGACCCGGCCCTGGTCGTCCTCGGCCATGAAGTTGATGTAGCCACCTGCCTGCGAGTGGGGCTCCAGGGCTTTGTAGTACTCCTTCACCCACTTCGTGTTCCTGGCGTTGTCAGCGGGATCCGGCCACATCCCAGCGATTACGGTCGCGAAGCTCGCGTCGCGATGGCCCCATGCGGTCGCGTCCGGCTTCACCCGGTGGCAGGCTCCGTTGATCGGGTAGATGTGCATCGTGGAGTTCACCACCGGCACCTGCGGGCCGAACCGGGCGTGGGCCTCGATCGCGCCATCCGTCAACTCGGTCGCGAATGAAGCCTTCCAGTAGTGCTGCAGGCCCGGAGGCAGCAGCGCATCGAAAAGGCCGTTGATCACGTAGTACGGCATCGGCGCGACCATCTCCGCAACGACCGGCGCCGCGCCGCGTATCTTCGCCATTTCCGCGCCGGCCTTGTCCATCGGCCCGGCCCAACACGAGACGATCGCAATGAACGTCTTGCCATGGTCCTCTGCTTTGATGAACGGCAGTGGCGGGGCAATCTGGAACGCTGGGAACAGCCCCATTTCCTCCGGCGCCTTCGCCACATAGTCGCGGTAGAACTGCAACACCTCGCGGATCTTCTCGATCGGATAGAAAAAGATGCCTGCCGTAATGTCCTTCACCGGGTGCAGTTGGTACTCGAACGAGGTCACCACGCCAAAGTTCCCGCCTCCGCCGCGGATCGCCCAGAAGAGATCCTCGTTCTCCGCGGCACTCGCCACGCGGAATTGTCCGTCTGCCGTTACGACATCCGCCGAGAGCAGGTTGTCCAGCGACAGCCCGAACCCGCGCGTGAGGTAGCCGATGCCGCCGCCAAGCGTCAGCCCGGCGATGCCGGTCGAGCCGATGATTCCACCGGTGGTTGCCAAGCCGAACGGGTACGTCGCATGATTGAAGTCGGCCCACAGGGTTCCGCCGCCCGCCCGCGCCGTCTTAAGATTCGGATCGATCCGCACCCCTTTCATCTGCGAGAGGTCGATCACGACGCCCCCGTCGCATGTCCCAAAGCCGGGAACGCTGTGCGACCCGCCGCGCACCGACAGATCTAGGCCGTTCTCGCGCGCATAGTCGACCCCGGCCATCACGTCGCCAACGTCGACCGCACGGATCACTACCGAGGGCCGCCGATCGATCATTCCGTTGTAGACCTTGCGCGCCCCTTCGTAGCCGTCGTCTGTGGGAGTGATCACCTGCCCGCGAGCGCGCTCCCGAACACCGTCGATCGTCGGCTTGGCCATCGTTGTCATCGCCGCACCTCCGTTTCTGTTGCAAAACTCGGGCAAACAATATGCGCCCAATGAGAAGCCAAGTCAATGACGCAGGCTCGGGCCGTCGTGGCGCGCAAGCTCTGAGAACACCCGCTGCTGCGCCGCGCAAGCCATGCACTACCCCGGGGGCCAATCCCGGTGCGCGCGAGATCGCGGCCGCCTGAAGCAGAACGGCTGACTTGAATGTCGGCTTCGATGCGGAGCGAGCAGCCGCTATGGAGCGAGAAGCGTCTCCCACCGCCGTCGATTGACACCACCAACTTCGAGCATGCGGCACGCTCGTCTCGTCAACTGCCAGGCTCCGCACGCAGGGCTCGTGCGGAGCGACGAGTGCCCAACTGCGACGCGTCGAGCCAACTACCCGTGCGCGATCAGCAGCTCATATCGCGCAAAAGACACCGCTCCTTTGGACACCACGCTGTGCAGGCTGAAGCCGAATCTCGTAGAGCGTGCGCAGCGCGGCGCGGTCGGCCACACAGTCGAGCCGCAGCCAAGGCCGGCCGAGCCAGGCGGCGGCTTCCTGCAGGACGGACGCGACCTCCGCCTCATCGGCAACAGC
Source organism: Variovorax sp. (assembly GCA_040003555.1). Taxonomy (GTDB): domain Bacteria; phylum Pseudomonadota; class Gammaproteobacteria; order Burkholderiales; family Burkholderiaceae_C; genus Variovorax. Next base: position 3,579 of record JBDUCH010000268.1, read on the forward strand.
TGCCCGCCCGATCTGCACGGCGAGCCGTTGCACTACAGCGCCGGCTTGGTCGGCTCGGCAATAGCCAGCAGCGCCGCCGCCGTGCGCTGGGCGGCGCCCCGGTTGGACGACGAGAACGCGAGCGCGGCCTGCACCATGGCCTCGTGGCGTGCCGGGTCGGCCACCAGTGCGAGCGCAACCTTCACGGCATGTTCCATGTCGGGCACGCGTTGCGCGGCACCAGTCGCGAGCGAGAGCTCGGCGGCTTCGGCGAAGTTGAAGGTCGACGGGCCCATCACCACCGGGCAGCCGCAGGCGGCCGCTTCGATCAGGTTCTGGCCACCGAGCGGCTCGAAGCTGCCGCCAAGCAACGCGACGTGCGCCAGGCCGTAGTACAGCGCCATTTCGCCCAGCGAATCGCCGAGCCAGATCTCGGCGTCGCCCGGCTCTTCGCCCGCCGTGCTGCGGCGCGCCACCGCGAAGCCGTGGGCCTCGACGAGCGCGGCCACTTCGTCGAAGCGCTGCGGGTGGCGCGGCACGATCATCCATTGCACGTCGTGCACGCGCTTGGCGATCGAGTTGACGGCCACCTGCACCGGCGGCACGGGCACGGTGGCACCGAAGCGCTTGAGCACCTCGAGAAACTGCTGCTCCTCACCATCGCGCGAACTCGCGAACACCACCACCGGCTTGGGCAGCCTTGCGCGCAGGTTGGCGGCGGCCACGAGTTGGCGCGTCTCGGGAGCAGCGTCGAACTTCATGTTGCCGAACACGCCCGCAACCTTGGCGCCGAGCGACACCAGCCGGTGCGAATCGGCTTCGGTCTGCGCCCACACGGCGGCCAGCGCCGAGTAGGCCGGCCGAGCAAGCCAGCCGAGCCGCTCGGCGGACGCGAGAGATTTTTCGTTCAACCGCGCGTTGGCCAGCACCAGCGGAATGCCGCGCTCGGCGCAGGCGGCCGTCATCTCGGGCCAGACCTCGGTTTCCATCAGCACGCCGATGCGCGGCGCAAAGCGATCCAGAAAGCGCGCGACGGCCGAAGGCGTGTCCCACGGCTGCCAGACCTGGATGTCGCCGGTCTGGAGCAGCTTGGCGCCCTCTTCGCGGCCGGTGGCGGTGCCGTGCGTAAGCAGCAGCCGGATGCCGGGTGCTTGACGCCGCAATTCGTCGATGAGGATCGCGGCGGCGCGTGCCTCGCCGAGCGACACCGCATGGATCCAGCACCAGTCGGTGCCGGCCGGCGTGGTCGGGTAGTGGCCGAAACGCTCTTCCACCGCCATCGCGTAGCCGGGCTCGGCCACGGCACGGCGCCGCAGCTTGCGGCGAACGAGTGGCTGCATCAACCAGGTGACCGCGCCATACAGGCGCAGAGACAGCGAACGCATGCGGCTCAGTGTGCAGCCTCTGCGAGCGTGGCGTCGGGCTTGACGGTTTTGAGAAGCGTCAGCATCCGATCCTGGATGCGGTGCAGCGCGGCGTCGGTCTGGCCTTCGAAGCGCATCACCAGCACCGGCGTGGTGTTCGACGCACGGATCAGGCCGAAACCATCGGGCCAGTCGACGCGCAGGCCGTCGATGGTCGAGACCTTGGCCGGCGCCTCGAAAAGCGCGGTCTTGACCAGCGTATCGACCAGGCCGTGCGGCTCGCCTTCGGCACATTGCACGTTGAGTTCGGGCGTCGAGAAGCTGGTGGGCAGGCCGTTGAGCACCGAGTTGCCGTCGGGGCTCTTGCTGAGGATTTCGAGCAGGCGGCAACCGGCGTAGGTGCCGTCGTCGAAGCCGTACCAGCGCTCCTTGAAGAAGATGTGCCCGCTCATCTCGCCGCCAAGCGGCGAATCGAGTTCCTTCATCTTCGCCTTGATCAGCGAATGGCCGGTCTTGTAGATCATGGCCACGCCGCCAGCGGCTTCGATCGCCGGGCCGAGGCGCTGGGAGCACTTGACGTCGTAGATGATGGTGCCGCCAGGAACGCGTGACAGCACGTCCTGCGCAAATAGCTGCATCTGGCGATCCGGAAAGATGTTCTGGCCGTCTTTGGTGACGATGCCGAGCCGGTCGCCATCGCCGTCGAAGGCCAGGCCGAGTTCGGCATCGCCTTTCTGCAATGCGGCGATCAGGTCTTTCAGGTTGTCGGGCTTGCTCGGGTCGGGATGGTGGTTGGGAAAGTTGCCGTCGACCTCGCTGAAGAGTTCGGTCACTTCGCAGCCGATCGCGCGGAAGATGGCCGGCGCCGAGGCGCCGGCGATGCCGTTGCCCGAATCGACCACGATCTTCATGGGGCGTGCCAGCTTGATGTCGCCGACGATGCGTTTCACGTACTCTGGCAGCACGTCGACCTGGCGCACGCTGCCGCCTTCGGCCAGCGTGGCGCTGCCGGCCTCCATCACATGGCGCAGGCCCTGGATCTCGTCGCCGTAGATGGCACGGCCGCCCAGCACCATCTTGAAGCCGTTGTAGTCCTTCGGGTTGTGGCTGCCCGT
>JBDUCH010000269.1:0-6010 GCA_040003555.1 Variovorax sp.
CCGCCGCCGGCGCCAAGCGCATCTTCGACATCCTCGACCACGTGAGCAACGTGCCGGAGCCGGCCAACCCGGTCAAGGTCGAGAAGCTGCAGGGGCAGATCGAGATGAAGGGCCTGGGCTTTCGCTACGGCTCGCGCGCGGTGATCCGGGATCTCGACCTGACGATCCGGCCCGGCGAGATGATCGGCCTGGTCGGCCACAGCGGCTCGGGCAAGAGCACGCTGGTCAACCTGATCTGCCGCTTCTACGACGTGACTGACGGCGCCATCAAGGTCGACGGCACGGACATCCGCCGCTTTGCCGTGGCCGACTACCGGCGCCATGTCGGGCTGGTGCTGCAGGAGCCTTTTTTGTTCTTCGGCACCATCGCGCAGAACATCGCCTACGGCAAACCCGAGGCGACGCGCGAGGAGATCGTCGCGGCGGCCCGCGCAGCCCATGCGCACGACTTCATCCTGCGCCTGGGGCACGGCTACGACTCGTTGGTGGGCGAACGCGGCCAGGGTCTTTCGGGTGGGGAGCGCCAGCGCATCAGCATCGCGCGGGCGCTGCTGATCGACCCGCGCATCCTGATCCTCGACGAGGCTACCTCGGCGGTCGACACCGAGACCGAGAAGGAAATCCAGAAGGCACTCGACAACCTGGTGAAGGGCCGCACCACGATCGCGATCGCGCACCGCTTGTCGACCCTGCGCAAGGCAGATCGCCTCGTGGTGATGGATCGCGGCGAGGTGGTCGAGGTCGGGCCGCACGACGCGCTCATGGAAAAACAGGGTGCCTACTGGCGGCTCTACCAGGCCCAGCTGCGACAGGCCGACGAGGAAGACACCGACGCGGCGGCCGCCGAGCGCAGCGCAGTCGCGGCAGTGCTGCACACGCATGCGGCGCACCCGGCGGGGGAAGCATGATGACGACGAACTTTCAACTCGAGCGCGACGACTTCGGACGGCTGGTGCTGGTCGACGCCGAAGGCGAGCGCCATGTGGGCATCGTGCCGGTGCGCGCGTTTCCGCTGACGGCGCCGGATCAGGGGCTCTCGCTGGTCGGCAGCGATGGCCGCGAGCAGGTCTGGATCGACCGCATCGACCAGTTGCCGGCGGCCATGCGCGCGGTTCTCGAGGCCGACCTGGTGGCGCGCGACTTTGCACCGATCCTGCAGAAGCTGCACCGGGTGTCGAGCTTTGGCGTGCCGAGCACCTGGCACGTGAACACCGACCGCGGCGAAACCAGCTTCGTGCTGAAGGCCGAGGAAGACATCCGCCGGCTGGAAGGCGGAGCGCTGCTGATCGGCAGCGCGCACGGCGTGCAATTCCGAATCCCCGACGTCAAGGCGCTGGACCGAGGCTCGCGCCGGTTGCTGGAGCGCTTTCTCTAGGACAGCGGCTGCCAGTGCGAGCCACCTGCCTCCGGCCTGGGCTCCCGCTTGGCCGCCTTCGCCCACCGGCGGCCCCATTGCGTCAACGGCTTCTCGAACGCGCGATAGAGCAGATCCGATACGACCAGCGCCAGCACGAACGCGCCACCGAGCAGCAGCGGCCCCGCCACCGTGCCGGGCAGCATGGCAATGACGGCCTGGGCCGCGAGGTACTGAACCAGGTACATCGCGTACGACCGTTGCCCGATGAAAACGAGGAACTGCCGACCCAGCACCCGGCCGATCCCGGTGCGGGCCATCAGCGACGGCAGCCACAACCCCACCAGCACGGTGTAGAGGGCAATCATCTGCGGCTCGCCGAGCCGGTTGGCGATGACGACCGACTTGCGGTGGATCACGAACAGCGCCAGGGCGATGGCGAGGGCCACCCCGTCGCGCATCAGCGCACGCGCCCAGCGGAAGGTGCCGCGCGTGTGCATCGCGATGGCCACCAGGGAGCCGACCATCATGCCCAGGTAGTGCCAGGGCGAGAACCAGGCCGGCGGGATGTGGCTGAGCCAGATCGCAGCCAGAACGATCGCGCAGCCAATGGCCGTGGTGAAGCGTGACGCGACGGTGGCGCCGAACAGGGCGAACAGCAGCGGCCACACCAGGTAGTACTTCCACTCCACGCCCAGCGTCCATGTCATGTGGAGCGGCGCAAGGTCAGCGAACTCGTTCAGGAAAGTGAGGTAGTACGGCGTTGCCGCCTTCATCTGTGCCCACGGTTCGCCCTGTGCGAACCAGCTCTGGGCCAGCACCACCAGGTAGACGAGCAAGTAGAGCGGCAGGATCCGTGTGCTGCGGCGGATGTAGAACGCCTTCAGTGACACGCGGCCGGTGGCGTCGCGCTCGCGCACCAGCAACGTGGTGATCAGAAAACCGGAGAGAACAAAAAAGGCGTAGACACCCAGCCAGCCGGAGAGCCTGGCCCAGGCCGGCCCACCGAAATGAAAGGTGTAAACGAGAAAAACGGAAACAGCACGCAAGCCGTCCAGGGCTGCGAAACTCCGTGTCTCCAGAAACTTGTCGTGGTCGCCTTGCGACCCACTTGCGCGCATTCGATCGGCCTCCTCCCAAAGGGGCCCCGATTTTCCCCGGAAGCGGTCAGCGCGAGGTGAACCAGCGCAGTGTGGCGAGCCCCGCTGTTGCGGAGACACCACTGACGAACGTGCCCCAGGCCATGTCGACCAACGACAGGCCAACCGGCCAGCCGCGCACTGCGGCGAGGTTGGTGAGGTCGTAGGTGCCGTACGCGAACAGGCCGAACAGCGCGCCCAGCAGTGCCGCGCGCGTGAGGCTGTCCGCCGCCATGCCGGGCAGCACCGCGAAGATCACCAGCCCGACCGGATACATCAGGTAGAACAGCGCGGCAACCCCGAGCCGTGGCTGCGGCGCCATCAGGTTGCCCATGCCCTGCTGGTACAGCCCCTTGGCGATCACGCCAAGCCAGAGCAGGTCGATCGCGATCATTGCAATGAAGGTGGCGGCCCAAGCCAGCAGGTGTCGGGAGGTCATGCGCCGGATCGTAGCGACCGAACCGGGGGATGCTGCGAAACTTGCGCGCTTGGCCTACAGCGGCTTTCCAGACCCAAACTTCAGATGCATACGACCGCCCTTGTCCTGTTTTCCGGCGGGCAGGACTCCACCACCTGCCTGGCCCAGGCGCTCTCCAAATACGAACGCGTGGAGACGCTCGGCTTCGACTACGGCCAGCGTCACCGCGTCGAGCTCGACATGCGCGGCGTGGTGCTGGCCCACCTGCGCGAGCGCTTTCCCGCCTGGGCGCCACGGCTCGGCGAAGACCATCTGCTCACGCTGGACGCGCTGCACCAGCTCGGCGGTTCCTCGCTCACCGACGAGGTGGCGTTCGCGATGCAGGCCGACGGTTTGCCCAACACCTTCGTGCCGGGACGCAACCTGCTGTTCCTCACTCTGGCCGGTGCGCTGGCTTATCGCCGCGGCCTGCAGGTTATCGTCACCGGCGTCTGCGAAACCGACTTCTCGGGGTATCCGGACTGCCGCGACGACACCATGAAGGCGATGCAGCTCGCGCTGTCGCTCGGGCTGGAGCGGCGCCTGCTGATCGAGACCCCGCTGATGTGGATCGACAAGGCCGACACCTGGCGGCTCGCTGATTCACTCGGCGGCCAGCCGTTGATCGACCTGATCGTCGAAGACACCCACACCTGCTACCTCGGCGACCGCGCGCATCGCCATGCCTGGGGCTATGGCTGCGGCACCTGCCCGGCGTGCGATCTGCGCCAGCGGGGCTGGGCGCGCTATTCGGAACGCGACGCGAACGCGTCGTCGAGGCCGTAGTCGCGCTCGACCTTGCAGATGCGCGTCTTGTAGTCGGTGTACCAGGTGCCGCGGCCGGTCTGCTGCGCGACCAGGTGCTCGGCGTGGGCTTTCCAGGCGCGGATCGATGCGAGGTCGCGCCAGTAGCTCACCGTGATGCCAAGGCCTTCCCGGGCCGATTCGACGCCGAGGTAGCCCGGCTGCTGCGCCGCGAGCGCATCCATGCGCTCGGCCATTGCGCCATAGCCGTTGTCGCCGTCGGTGCGCAGCGAGCTGAAGATCACGGCGTAGTAGGGCGGCTCGGGCGTGTCGGCGATGGTCATGCAGGGGCCCCTTCGGTGCTCAGGCGGTAGCGTGCCGGCGCGCCTTCGGTCTCCGGCACGAGTGTCCAGCGCTGTCGGTGGTGGTCGCCCACGGCGGCCCGGTGCGCGATCGACACCATGGCGCCGCCCGCGGAATGCACGGTCGTGGCGAGCCGTTTATACAGGGTGCTCTCGGCCTCGGCATCGAGCGCACTGGTGGCTTCGTCGGCGAACAGCCAGGCCGGCTTCTTGAGCAGCACCCGCGCGATCGCAAGGCGCTGCTGTTCCCCGCCCGAAAGCTTCTGGCTCCACGCGTCGCTGTCGTCGAGCCGGCTGGCCAGGTCGGGCAGCAAGGCGTCGACGAGCGCTTTCTTCAGCGCTTCGTCGCTGTAGTCGGCAGCGGGGTTCGGGTAGGCGAGGGCATCGCGCAGGGTGCCGTCCGGCACATAGGGCCGCTGGGGAATGAACATCGCGTTGCCCGGCACGCTGACGTGCCCACGCGCGAAGGGCCAGATGCCCGCGAAGGCGCGGAACAGGGTCGACTTGCCACTGCCGGAAGGGCCTTGCAGCAGCACCGTGTCGCCGGGGCGCACGTTGACAGCCATCTTGGCGAGCAGTGGCGCTCCGTTCGGAAGTGCAACGTCGAGGTCGTCGGTGTGGAGCGCGTCGGCGTCGACCCGCGAGACCTGGCTGCGGGTCGACTCGTGGGCCCGCATCGCGTCGTCGAAACTCGTGAGGCGATCGGTTGTGGCGCGCCAGACGGCCACGCTGTCGTAGTTGTCGACGAACCAGCTCAGGGCGTCCTGCACCTTGCCGAAAGCCGAGGAGATCTGCATCAATTGGCCCAGCTGGATGGCCCCGGAGAAGAACCTCGGTGCTGACACGATGAAGGGAAAAATCACCGCGGCCTGGCCGAAGAACGATGTGAAGCCCACCAGGTTCTTCTGCTGCTTGATCAACTGCAGGTAGTTGCGCAGCACGTTGCCGAAGCGAGTGTCGAGTTGGCGGCGTTCGACCGGTTCGCCGTTGTCGAGCGCGATGGCCTCGCTGTACTCGCGCACGCGCACCAGGTGATGCCGGAAGTCGGCTTCAAAGCGCTGCTGCCGGAAGTTGAGGCCGATCAGCGGGCGGCCGATGAAATGGGTGACGACGGTGCCGGCGACGCAGTACACCAGCGCAAGCCAGACCATCGAGCCCGCGAGCTGGTAGGTGCTGCCACCGAGGGTGAAATCGAAGGCACCCGACAGGCCCCAGAGGATTCCGACGAAGCTCACCAGCGTCACGACGGCGTTCAACAGCCCCATGGACAGCCTCATCGTGTAGTCGGTGAACATCTGCATGTCTTCCTGGATGCGCTGGTCGGGGTTGTCCGGCGTTTGGGTCGCCTGCTCGCTGTAGCGCGCGAGTTCAAGGTGGTAGAAGGTCTTGTCCGCCATCCAGCGCCCGAGATAGCTGCGGGTCATCCAGGCCCGCCAGCGCACCTGCAGCAGTTGGGTCAGGTAGAACTTGACGACCTGAACCGCGATGTTGGCGAATGCGATCCAGCCGAAGACCCCGATTTCCCGCCAGAACACGGCCGCGTTCTTGTTCTGGAGCGCGTCATAAAAGCGGCCGTACCACTGATTGCCGAGAACCGCCACGTAAACGTAGCCGAGGTTGAGCGCGACGATGGCAAGCAGCATGCCGCGCGCGCGCCACTTTTCCTCCGAGCGGAAGTAAGGGGCAGCCAGGCGGAAGATCCGCCGCAACGTGGCGGACAGGGAGCTTTTCGGGGGAAGGGGCGTGAGGGGAAGGGAAGCCATCCAGGCATCGTAGCGCCGGGGCTCCCATCTTCCTTAGCCGACGCTGAAGCCTGACGGACTTAGTCGCCCTTCGGCTTCGGCAGCACCGGCGTGGAGCCCGGTGCCAGCAGGCCGGTGCGGGTGTACGCCATGAGCTTGTCGCGCGTGTCGACGATGTCGAGGTTGCGCATCGTGAGCTGGCCGATGCGGTC
>JBDUCH010000270.1:0-6007 GCA_040003555.1 Variovorax sp.
TCTTCAACACCGCCGGCGGCGATCCGCAGGCGCTGATGACCACCTACGCCAGCACCCTCGCCGCGATCTCGGCCGGCGCCGTGTTCATGGGGGCCAACAGCTACATCGGCAACGCGCCGAACCTGATGGTCAAGGCCATCGCCGAAGACCGCGGCGTGAAGATGCCAAGCTTCTTCGGCTACATGGCCTGGTCGGGCGCGATCCTGGTGCCGCTGTTCATCCTCACCACCCTGATTTTCTTCCGCTGAAACAACAATGAGCAAACCCAAGGTACTCGTCGCCCGCGCGATCTTTCCTGAAACCATCGCCCGTCTCGAACAGCACTTCGAGGTCGAATCGAACCAGACCGACGCGGCCTGGTCGAAGGCCGAACTGATCGCAAAGCTGCAGGGCAAGCAGGGCGCGTTCACCACCGGCAGCGAACGCATCGACGCCGAGCTGCTCGACGCCTGCCCGGATCTGAAGATCTGCGCCAACATGGCCGTGGGCTACAACAACTTCGACGTCGACGCCATGACAGCATGCGGCGTGCTCGGCACCAACGCACCCGACGTGCTCACCGAAACCACGGCCGACTTCGGCTTCGCGCTGCTGATGGCCACCGCGCGCCGCATCACCGAGAGCGAGCATTACCTGCGCGCCGGCCAATGGACGAAATGGGCCTACGACATGTTCTCGGGCTCAGACATCCATGGCAGCACGCTCGGCATCATCGGCATGGGCCGCATCGGGCAGGGCATTGCGAAGCGCGGCGCACACGGCTTCGGCATGAAGGTGATCTATCACAACCGGTCGCGCCTCGACGCCGGGCTCGAGGCCGAATGCAGGGCCAGCTATGCGAGCAAGGAAGAACTGCTCAGGACGGCCGACCATGTGGTGCTGGTGGTGCCGTACAGCCCGGCCTCGCATCACACCATCGGTGCCGCCGAGCTCGCGCTGATGAAGCCGACTGCGACGCTGGTCAACATCGCCCGCGGCGGCATCGTCGACGACGCAGCGCTCGCCACCGCGCTGCGCGAGAAGCGCATCGCTGCCGCCGGCCTCGACGTGTTCGAGGGCGAGCCCAAAGTGCACCCCGACCTGCTGACCGTGCCGAACGTGGTGCTCACGCCCCATATCGCCAGCGCGACCGTGCCCACACGCCGTGCCATGGCCGACCTCGCGACCGACAACCTCATCGGCTTTCTCACGCAGAACAAGGCGCTCACGCCCGTCAATCCTGCGGTGCTGGCCACCCGATAGATCGCAGACACGTGCCTACCAACGAACTGGGGCTCTGGGCCCTGCTGGGCCTCGCGGCCCTGAACTTCATCCTTGTCCTGTGGCTGCTGCTGCGCAAGCCGGCGTCCGACCGGCATGCAGAACTTGTTGCGGCCCTGGCATCGGGCAACGAAAGCACTGCGCGCATGCTGCGCCAGGAGATCGGTGAATCGTCGCGCGCGACGCGCCAGGAGCTCGGCCAGAACTTCGCGACCTTCCAGGCCGCACTGGTGCAGCAGGGCGCGGAGGCCACCCGCACGCAGAATGCGCAGATCGACGCCTTCGCGCAGCAACTCACGCTGCTGCAGAAGACGCTGGCCGACACGCTCAACACGCAGTTGCAGGGGCTGAGCGAATCGAACGCGCGCCGCTTGGCCGAAGTGCGCACGACCATGGAGACGCAGCTCGCGCAATTGCAGCAGACCAACTCGGCCAAGCTCGACGAGATGCGCAAGACGGTCGACGAGAAGCTGCAAAGCACGCTCGAAGCGCGGCTCGGCGAAAGCTTCAAGCAGGTGGCCGACCGCCTGGAGCAGGTGCACAAGGGCCTGGGTGAGATGCAGACGCTGGCGCAGGGCGTGGGCGACCTCAAGCACCTGCTGACCAACGTCAAGATGCGCGGCATCTTCGGTGAAGCGCAGCTCGGTGCGTTGCTCGAACAGGTGTTTGCCGCGGAGCAGTACGCGGCCCAGGTGGTCACCCGGCCCGGTACGCGCAACACGGTCGACTTTGCGATCCGTCTGCCGGGCCGCAAGGCCGACGGCGAGCCCCTGTGGCTGCCGATCGATGCCAAGTTTCCCAACGAAGACTACGAGCGGCTGCTCGACGCCCAGCAGCGCGCCGATCCGGTGGCCGTCGAACTCGCGGGCCGTGCGCTCGAAACCCGCATCTGGCTCGAGGCGCGATCGATCGAAGAAAAGTACATAGAGCCACCGAACACCACCGACTTCGCGATCCTGTTCCTCCCGACTGAAGGCCTCTACGCCGAAGTGCTGCGCCGCCCGGATCTGATGCAGGGCCTGCAGCGCAAGCACCGCGTCACGCTGGCAGGCCCGACCACGCTGCTGGCCATCCTGAACTCGCTGCAGATGGGCTTTCGCACGCTGGCGCTCGAGAAGCGGTCGAGCGAGGTGTGGCAAGTGCTGGGCGCGGTCAAGGCCGAGTTCAGCAAGTTCGGCGACGTGCTTTCGAAGGTCAAGGCGCAGACCCAGACCGTGCTCAACACGCTTGATCAGGCGCAGACGCGCAGCAACGTCATGCACCGCGCGCTCAAGCAGGTCGAGGCACTGCCGGAGGCGCAATCGCAAGCCTTGCTGCCGCCCGCGGGCAGCGAGGACGACGCAGCCCTGTGACGCCTGAGCTGCTGCGCTTGATCGTTGCGCAGGTGTGTCTGCATGCCGCCATGACCGGCACCCGGCTCGCGGCGCCGTTGCTGGCGCTGCAGCAGGGTTACAGCGCCGCGGCAGTGGGCGTGATGCTTTCGCTGTTCGCGCTCACGCAGGTATTCCTCGCTTTGCCGGCGGGGCGCTTCGCCGACCGGCACGGCTTGCGCCTGCCGTTGTCGATCGCTGTGGGCGCGGCCACGAGCGGCGCGGCGCTGGCTGCGGCGTTCCCCGTGTTCCCGGTGCTCTGCCTTGCCGCGCTGCTGACGGGCGGCGCGACCGGCATCGCGGTGATCGCGCTGCAGCGCCATGTGGGTCGCGCGGCATCCAACCCGACACAGCTCAAGCAGGTGTTCAGCTGGCTGGCGATCTCGCCCGCCGCCGCCAACTTCGTCGGGCCGTTCGCCGCGGGCCTGCTGATCGACCACGCCGGCCCCAGCCCCGGGGCGATGGCCGGCTACCGAGTGGCATTTGGTTTGGCGGCGCTGCTGCCGCTGGCCTGCTGGCTGCTCGCGCGCGGCGCCACGGAGCTGCCAATCACGCCACAGCCCCCCGGCGCGCCGAAGCCGCGCGCCTGGGATTTGCTGGCGCAGCCGATGTTTCGTCGCCTGCTGTTCGTCAACTGGCTGCAGTCGGCCTCCTGGGACGTCCACACCTTCGTTCTGCCCATCCTGGGGCATGAGCGGGGGCTCAGCGCATCGGTGATCGGCTCGATCCTCGGCGCGTTCGCCGTGGCTGCAGCGGGCATCCGCGTGGTGTTGCCGATCGTCGCCTCGCGCTTGAGCGAACGCAGCGTGATCACGGTGTCGAACGTCATCACCGCGCTGGTGTTCGCCGTCTATCCACTCATGTCGTCTGCGCTCGGAATGGGCGCTTGTTCGGTGGTGCTGGGCATCGCGTTGGGCGCGGTGCAGCCGATGGTCATGAGCATGCTGCACCAGATCACGCCGCACGCACGCCATGGCGAGGCGCTGGGGCTGCGCGTGATGACGCTCAATGCATCGAGCGTCGCGATGCCGATGCTGTTCGGCGCCGCGGGGGCATTGATCGGCGTGGCGGGCGTGTTCTGGGTGGTCGGCGGCGTGGTGGCTGCCGGAACGCGTGCGGTGTGGGGGCTGCGCGCTCCGAGCCGCGGTGATCAGAGCTTGTAGAAGCGCTTGATCGCATCCCACGCGTCGGCCGGCGCGTCGACGTACTCGAACAGCTTCACGTCGCCGGGCGAGATCACGCCTTCCTCGATCATGAAATCGAAGTCGAGCAGCTTCTTCCAGTAGTCGGTGCCGAACAGCACGATCGGCACCGGTTTCGACTTCTTCGTCTGCACCAGCGTAATGACCTCGAACAGCTCGTCGAGCGTGCCGAAGCCGCCCGGGAACGCGACCAACGCCTTCGCACGCATCATGAAATGCATCTTGCGGATCGCGAAGTAGTGGAACTTGAAGCTCAGCGCCGGCGTGACGTAGGGGTTGGCCTCTTCTTCCATTGGCAGGGCGATGGCCAGGCCGATGTTGAGGCCGCCGCCTTCGTACGAGCCGCGGTTGGCGGCCTGCATGATGCCCGGGCCGCCACCGGTGCAGATGAAGAGCTGGTCTTCCGGATCCTTGGCCTTGCTGTACTCGGCCACCATCTTGCTGAAGGAGCGGGCCTCTTCGTAGTAGTGCGAGCCGCGCGCCAGGCGCTTGAGGCGCTCGAGTGCCACCGCGTCGCCGGCCGCTTCGGCCTGGGCGATCAGTGCGTCGGACTCTTCCTTGCTGCGAAAGCGCGCACTGCCGAACACCACGACGGTATTCTCGATGCCGTGGGCGCGCATCTCGATGTCGGGCTTCATCAGTTCGAGCTGCATGCGCAGGCCGCGGGTTTCGCGCCGCAGCAGGAATTCGGGGTCGGCAAAGGCCAGGCGGGACGGATCCGGGTCGAGCGGCAGGCCCTTGTCCGAATGTGCCTGCAGCGTGGCCCAGGCGTCGGCCAGGCGTTTGTCGTGAAGGTCGTGGATCTTGTTCATGGTGTCCGGATTGTGGATGCGCGAGGTGTCAGCGGGGACAAAGCAGGATAGGGGCCAGCCCGGAAGTCTAGAAGCTCCCGTGCCGCCCCGCGCCCTGCACGAAACGCGCGGCACCGTCTGCGCCTTCTGCCGCGACGATCGGCGCGCCGAGACGGCCTTCCTGCCGCAGCGCCTCGGCCAGAGGCAAGTCCCACTGTGCATAGGCGGATGCGCGGTCGGTCAGCATGCATAGCTGCGGAAAGGCCGCGATCTCGTGCGCCAGTTGCTCGGCGGCTTGACGCGATGTGCCGTTGGGCACAACGCGATTCACGAGGCCCATGGCGAGCGCTTCGTCCGCCGTGACCGCGCGCCCCGTCAGGATCAGGTCGAGTGCGCGCCCCATGCCGACGATGCGTGGCAGCCGCACGGTGCCGCCGTCGATCAGCGGCACGCCCCAGCGCCGGCAGAACACGCCGAGCACAGCGCTCTGCTCGGCCACGCGCAGGTCGGCCAGCAATGCGAGTTCGAGCCCGCCCGCGACCGCGTGGCCGCTGATGGCAGCGATCAGTGGCTTGCGCAGTGCCATGCGGGTGGGGCCCATCGGCCCCTTGCCACCACCTTCGGGGTCGACCTCGTTGCGGCGTGTTGGGTCGCTCACGGTACCGAGGTCGGCCCCCGCGCAGAACACGCCGTTCTCGCCCCAGAGCACGGCCACGCGCTGGCTGTCGTCGGCCTCGAAGCGCACGAAGGCGTCGCGCAGGGCTTCGGCGGTCTCGCGGTCGACCGCGTTGCGTTGTTTCGGGCGGCTCAGCACGATGGTGCTGATCGGGCCATCGGTTTCGGTGCTGACAGCGGCGGCGTGGTTCATGCCCGCAGCGTACGAAAAAAAAGCTCCCGAGGAAGCTTTTTATCGAGGCCGGGTGCGCTCAGACGCGCTTGCGGTATTCGCCGGTGCGGGTGTCGATTTCGATCTTGTCGCCTTGGGCCACGAACAGCGGCACCGGCACTTCGAAACCGGTGGAGATCTTGGCGGGCTTGAGCACCTTGCCCGAGGTGTCGCCCTTGACGGCCGGCTCGGTCCAGGTGATTTCGCGCTCGACGCTGGTCGGCAGTTCGACCGAGATGGCCTTGCCGTCGTAGAACACCACTTCGACCGGCATGCCGTCTTCGAGGTAGTTGAGCGAGTCGCCCATGTTCTCGGCTTCGACTTCGTACTGGTTGTACTCGGTGTCCATGCAGACATACATCGGGTCGGCGAAGTAGGAGTAGGTGCACTCCTTTTTTTCGAGCACGATCTGGTCGATCTTGTCGTCGGCCTTGAACACCTGCTCGGTGTTGAAGTTGGCGATCAGGCTCTTGAGCTTCATGCGCACGGTGGCGGAGT
>JBDUCH010000271.1:0-5997 GCA_040003555.1 Variovorax sp.
AGGCCGACCTGATCCTGTTCAACACCTGCTCGGTGCGCGAGAAGGCGCAGGAAAAAGTGTTCTCCGACCTCGGCCGCGTGAAGCACCTGAAGGCCAAGGGCGTGAAGATCGGCGTCGGCGGCTGCGTGGCCAGCCAGGAGGGCGAGGCCATCATCGCCCGCGCGCCCTACGTCGACATCGTGTTCGGCCCGCAGACCCTGCACCGCCTGCCGGAGATGCTGAACGAGCGCGAGCGCCTGAACCGCCCGCAGGTCGACATCAGCTTTCCCGAGATCGAGAAGTTCGACCACCTGCCGCCGGCGCGCGTCGACGGCGTCACCGCCTTCGTCTCGATCATGGAAGGCTGCTCCAAGTACTGCAGCTACTGCGTGGTGCCCTACACCCGCGGCGAAGAGGTGAACCGGCCGCTCGACGACGTGCTGGTGGAGGTCGCGGGCCTGGCCGACCAGGGCGTGCGCGAGGTCACGCTGCTCGGCCAGAACGTCAACGCCTACCGCGGCCGCATGGGCGACACGGCAGAGATCGCCGACTTCGCGCTGCTGATCGAGTACATCGCCGAGATCCCCGGCATCGAGCGCATCCGCTACACCACCAGCCACCCGAACGAGTTCACGCCGCGCCTGATCGAGGCCTACGCGAAGGTGCCGCAACTGGTAAGCCACCTGCACCTGCCGGTGCAGCACGGCAGCGACCGCATCCTGATGGCCATGAAGCGTGGCTACACCGCGATGGAATACAAGAGCACGGTGCGCAAGTTGCGCGCGATCCGGCCCGCGCTGGCGCTCAGCAGCGACTTCATCGTCGGCTTCCCCGGCGAGACCGACGACGACTTTGCGAAGACGATGAAGCTCATCGCCGACTGCGAGTTCGACGCCAGCTTCAGCTTCATCTTCAGCCCTCGCCCCGGCACGCCGGCCGCCCAGCTGCACGACGACACGCCGCATGCGGTCAAGCTGGCGCGGCTGCAGCAGTTGCAGGCCGTGATCGACACCAACGTCAAGCGTTTCGGCGAGGCGCTGGTCGGCCAGACCCGGCGCGTGCTCGTGGAAGGCGCCTCGCGCAAGGATGCCGCCGAACTCATGGGCCGCACCGAGTGCAACCGCGTGGTGAATTTCGCCGGCGACGCTCGCCTGGTCGGCCAGATGGTCGACCTGCGCATCACGCGTTCGCTTGCCTACACGCTGCGCGGCGAAGTGCTCACGCGCGAGCTGGCGCTCGCGGCCTGATGCCGACCACCCACTCCGCGCGCGGCTCGTTCCAGCAACTGCTGCTGTTTGCGTTTCTGCTGATCACGGCGCTGCTGGTGGGCGTCGCGCTGCGTTCGCTGTTCCAGTACGACGCACTCATGACCCAGAGCCGCAATGCGGCCTCGCGTGCGCTGGCGCTGTCTGGCGGCGCCCAGTCGCTGGCCGAGCGCAGTGCAGCAATGGAGCGTGCGGCGCGCCAGTCGCTGGTGCTCAACGATGCGGTGTTGCGGCGCCGCTTCAACGACGCGGCGCGCGACGCCAACGAAGTGGTCAGCAAGCTGGTCGACAACGGCCTGCCGCCGTCATCGATCGACGCCTGGCGCGCGCAGCTCGGGGTGATCGAAGGCCTTATGAACGGCCCCTCCGATACCGCCCTCACGCGCGAAAGCACCATGGCACTGCAGTTCCGCGACCTCGACGGACTCAACACCAACATCGCACAGCAGGCGCAATTTCTCATCGAAACCGGCAACAACGCGCTGGCGCAACGCATCGAAAACGCCGGCCGGCGGCTGATGCGGCAAGTGATCGCGGCCAGCGGGCTCGCGGTGTCGCTGGCGCTGGCCTTCGGCATCTGGCTGGCGCGGCCCTTCAAGCGCATCGAGCGCGCGATCGTTGGGCTCGGCCAGAACCGGCTGGACGAACCAATCGACATCCGCGGCCCGGCCGACGTGCGGCGCGTGTCGCAGCAGCTCGAATGGCTGCGGCTGCGGCTGACCGAACTCGACGCCGACAAGGCGCGCTTTTTGCGTCATGTCTCGCATGAGCTCAAGACCCCGCTGGCCGCGTTGCGCGAAGGCGTGTCGCTGCTGGAAGACGGCGTGACCGGCGCACTCAACCCGGCCCAGCGCGAAGTGGCGCAGATCCTCCAGCAGAACACTGTGGCGCTGCAGGGCCAGATCGAAGCGCTGCTGCGCTTCAATGCGGCCGCGTTCGAAGCGCGCGAACTGCGGCGCGAGCGCACTCAACTGCTGAGCCTGGTCGAGGAGCAAATCGATGCACAGCGGCTGCAATGGCAGGCGCAGGGCCTCACGGTGCGGGCCGAAGGCGAGCCGCTCACTGTGACGGTCGACCCGGTGAAGCTCGGCACCGCGATCGCCAATCTGCTGTCGAACGCGATCCGTTTTTCGGCGCGCGGCGGCACCATCACTATCGTGGTGTCGAGCGCGCCGGGCCTGGCCTGCATCGACATCAACGACGCCGGCCCCGGCATCGCGCCGGAAGACCGCGACCGCATCTTCGAACCCTTCTACCGTGGCGGGCGGCAACCCGATCATGCGGTCAAAGGCACCGGTATCGGCTTGTCGATCGTGCAGGAGTACATTGCTGCACACGGTGGCCATATCAGCTTGCTGCCGAGTGGCCCCGGTGCGCGTTTTCGCATCGAACTGCCGCGCTCCAACTGAGCGCGCCCGGATTTCCCAAGCCCCCGATTCATGTTGTTCCAGACTGTTTGCAAAAGCGCCCTGGTTGCGGCGACCGCCATGTTGATGGCCGGCTGCACCACGCCCCCCCAGCCACCGGCCGAAGCCCAGGTGCCGCCGCCCGCGCCTGCGCCGCGCGTGCTGCCGGTTGAAGTCGAGCCCGCGGCGCCGGCGTCGCGCCTCACGCCGCCACCGCCCGGTAGCCCCGCGCCGATCGCGATGATGCTGGCGTACGCCGACAAGGTGCGCCCGCTCAACGGCAACGACCTTGCAGCCGAGATCACCCGCCTCGGCGACCCGGCCGACTCCCCCACCACTCAGATGCAGCTCGCGCTCGCACTGGCCCAGACGCGCGTGTCGGCCGATCTGGCGCGCGCTGCGGGCCTGATGCAGCGGGTGATGGCCAACCCGTCGCCCGAGGCACAGGCGCTGCATCCGCTCGCACGCGTGCTCACCTCGCGCTACTTCGAACAACGCCGCGTCGAGGACGACCGCGAACGGCAGGCACAGCAGGTGCGCGATGCGCAGCGCCGGATCGACCAGCTGAACGATCGCATGGAAGCCTTGCGTGCCATCGAGCGCAGCTTCGCGCGGCCCAACAACCCACCGGCGGCGGCCCCGGCCGCACCCGCGGCGGCACCACCGGCCAGCAACGCCAAGCCGCCACCATGAGCACCGCGACTGCTTCTTCAACGCCGGGCGCAAGGCTGCTGGTCGTCGACGACGACCCGGACATGCTGCGGCTGCTGTCGATGCGGCTCAATTCGGCCGGCTACCAGGTCACGGCCGTGACCTCGGCCGAGTCAGCGCTCACGCAGCTCGAAATCGAGCATCCGCAGCTGGTTCTGAGCGATGTGCGTCTGCCGGGTCGCGACGGCCTTGCACTGTTCGACGAAATCCGCAAGCGGCATCCCTCGCTGCCGGTGATCCTGCTGACCGCGCACGGCACCATTCCCGATGCGGTGGAGGCCACCGCACGCGGTGTCTTCACCTACCTGACCAAGCCTTACGACGCGCGCGAGCTGCTCGAGAAAATCGGCCAGGCGCTCGCGCTCGGCGCACCCGCCAGCGTGCCCAGCAAGGGCAGTGACGAAAGCTGGCGCGCCGAGATCGTGAGCCGCAGCAACCGCATGGCCGAGGTGCTGGCCGAAGCCCGCATGATCGCCAAGTCCGATGCGTCGGTGCTGCTGCGCGGCGACAGCGGCGCCGGCAAGGAACTGCTGGCACGCGCCATCCACCGTGCCAGCGCGCGCGCCGAAAAGCCGTTCGTCGCGGTCAACTGCGGTGCGATTCCCGAGGCGCTGCTCGAGTCCGAACTGTTCGGCCACATGAAGGGCGCCTTCACTGACGCGCATGCCAACCACAAGGGCCTGTTCCAGCAGGCCGATGGCGGCACCTTGCTGCTCGACGAAATCGGTGATATGCCGCCGGCCCTGCAGGTCAAGCTGCTGCGGGTGCTGCAGGAGCGCGCGGTGCGGCCGCTGGGCGGCAGCCAGTCGATCGCGGTCGACGTGCGGATCATCTCAGCCACCCACCGCGACCTCGACGTCGCGATGGAAGCCGGCCAGTTCCGCGAAGACCTTTATTACCGGCTCAACGTCGTCACGCTGACCTTGCCGCCGCTCAGCGCACGGCGCGAAGACATCCCGCTGTTGGCCAACCACTTCCTGCACCGGCTTTCCACCAAATACGGCAAGCGGCTCTCCGGTTTTGCGCCGGAGGCGCTCAAGGCGCTGACCACGGCCGCCTGGCCGGGCAATGTGCGCCAGCTTTTCAACGTGGTCGAGCAAGTCTGCGCGCTGTCGAGCTCGCCGCTGATCCCCCTGGCGCTGGTGCAGCGCGCGCTGCGGGTGCCGACGGTCGAAGTGCAGACCTATGCCGAGGCCAAGCAGCGTTTCGAGCGCGACTACCTGGTCGGCCTGCTCAAGCTGACCGACGGCAACGTGGCCGATGCGGCGCGTCTGGCCGACCGCAATCGCACCGAGTTCTACCGGCTTCTGCAGAAGCACGAGCTGACGCCCGGCCTGTTCAAGGCCGATGCCGGCAGCGCGTCCGGCGACCCTGTCGCTGACGAGCGACGCACATAAGCTGTTGATTTCATTGGGTTTGCCAACCGCGCTCCGACAGCTTGTCGGGGTTTGGCGACAAAAACAGGGCTTTCGCGGCCCGCGAGCCGGGAAAACCCGCTCCCTGACCCACAAAATCGGCCCAAGTCGTTGATCTGAAACGACTTTTCCATGCTGGCACAGGGTTTGCCCCTGTAGAGGCATGACAGCACATACCAGCCCTTCTTTCGCACTGCGTCCGCAGCGCGATGGCCTGCGTCAAAAGCAGTTTTCACTCTCGCGGCCCCGTGGCGCGGGACATCAGCTCGGCGCGCACGACGCCTCGGGCGGCGCGGCACCTGATTGCGTGTTCAAGCGCTTTCCGGCAATTGGCGACACCCCCGCCTCCACCAAACAACACTGGTAAGCCGACATGAAGCCCAACGACTTCTCACAAATGAACGTGATCGATACATTGATCGAAGACGAACAAACCCTGGTGTCGGCGCGCAGCAGCCTGCTGCGCGAAGAGCGCCACCCGAACTCGGTCACGGCCCCGCCGGTCAACCGCGGTTCGATGGCGCCCCGCCCCTGGCGCGGTTTCTGGAACAGCATCGGCACCGCCATGCTGGTCAAGCTCGGTGCCGCTGGCCCGCGCGCTGCCACCCCGGCCGGCGCACCGGCAGCCCAGCCGTGGCAGCGCGCTGCCGCACAACGCCGTTTTGCCTTCATGGCGCTGACGCTGCTGAGCACCGTGATCGCCGCGACCCTGTTTGCCGGCATTCAGCCCGACTACGACAACCTCTGGCTCGAATACGGCCAGATCGGCCTGTACGCGCTGCTGTCGGGCTGGGTCGTGACCGGCTTCGTGACTGCGCTGATGGGCTTCTACGTTTCGGTGCGCGGTGACAAGCACGCGCTCTCGGCCAAGCATGTGGCCGCCCACCCGATGAACCCGGAAGCCCGCACCGCGATCATCATGCCGATCTGCAACGAGGACGTGGCCACGGTGTTCGCCGGCCTGCGCGCCACCTGCGAATCGGTCGCCTCCACCGGCCATGCCAAACAGTTCGACGTGTTCGTGCTGTCGGACAGCTACAACCCCGAAACCGCTGCCGCCGAGCGCGCCGCCTGGGAAGACCTGCGCGCCGCCCTGGCCGACAGCCCGAACCAGCCGCAGGTCGAGGTGTACTACCGCCTGCGCGCCCGCCGCACGCACCGCAAGGCCGGCAACGTGGCCGACTTCTGCCGCCGCTGGGGCAAGGACTACCGCTACATGGT
>JBDUCH010000030.1:0-20266 GCA_040003555.1 Variovorax sp.
CCGAAGCCGCGATCATGGGCAAGCGCGACGAGCTGCGCGGCCTGAAGGAAAACGTCATCGTCGGCCGCCTGATCCCCGCGGGCACCGGCATGGCCTACCACCAGGCGCGCAAGGTCAAGGACGCGATGGACGAGGCCGAGCGCCGCGCCATTGCCGACTCCGAAGCCGCCGAGCTGGCCGGCAACTCGGCTGGCAGCGACGAGGCCACGACGGCCACGGTCGACGCCAGCGAAGGTGCTGCGAGCGAATAACTCGCAGAGCAGCCCGGTCATGACCGGCCCGGAACGCCCCCTTTCCGCCTGCGGATCGGGGGCGTTTTTTTGCCTGCGCGCCACCTCCCATGCATCTTCTGCCCGATAACTGGCCGCTCTGGGTCGGCGCCGCACTGGTGCTGTTCTGGTTCGTCGGCGCGCACAACCGGCTGATGCGGCTGCGCTCCGTGGCCTTGCAGGCCTACGCGACGCTCGATGCCGCGCTGTTGCGCCAGCTCGACTTTGTCCAGAGCCAGACGGCGCAGGCCGAACCTGCGACCCACGGCAACGGCGATCTGTCCGCCGCGGCATCGCTGCGTGCGGCCACCGGCCAGCTCACCACCATGCTGGCGGCGACCCGGCTGCACCCGCTCGATCCGCAGGCGGTGGCGGCGCTCGGAACGGCGCTGCGCGTGCTGCTGGCGGCCTGGCAGCGCCTGCATCCCGAAGCCGGCCTGAGCTTTGATGCCGACGGCACCCTGTCGCGCCCGGCGCCGCTCAGCGGGCGGCGCGAGGCCGCTTCCCATCCGGCGGCCGAGCCCATCGTCTGGCCCGAGCCCTCGGCGGCGGCCGAGATCGCGCGCGGCCAGTTCAATCTGGCGGTGGGGCAGTACAACGCCGCGGTCGGCCAGTTCCCGGCACTGCTGGTGGCGTGGGCGTTCCGTCTGCGCCGCGCCGCGCCCTTGCTTTGACGCCGTTGTTACCATCCACCGCTTGTCAGACCTTCCCGCACCTTCCCCCTCATCGCCGCAGCTGCAGCCACCGTTGTGGCGTCAGTTGCAGCTGACCGCCAACGCGTTGGCTTCGATCCGTACCGGCACCTCGGGCAGCGCCGCCTTCGAGGCGGTCGAGCCCGGACTGCGCCCCGGCGTGCAGGCGCTCGGCTTCCAGGCGCTGCGCTGGCTCGGCCGCGCCGAAGCGCTGCGGCGCCAGCTTGCCAAGCGCACGCCGCCGCCGGGCGCTGACGCGCTGCTGTGCACCGCGCTCGCGCTCGGCTGGGACGCGACCCACTCGCCGTACGAGCCGTTCACGCTGGTCGATCAGGCCGTCGAAGCCGCCAAGCGCGATCCCGCCACCCGGGCCCAGGCCAGCTTCATCAACGCCTGCCTGCGGCGCTTTCTGCGCGAGCGCGACGCGCTGGTCGAGCACACCGACCGCGAACCGGTGGCCCAGTGGAATCACCCGCGCTGGTGGATCGAGCGCCTCAAGCGCGACCACCCACGCGACTGGCAACGCGTGCTGGTGGCTGACAACCAGCAACCACCGCTGACGCTGCGGATCAATGCGCGAAAAACGGCTGTAGCGCCCTACCTGCGGGCGCTGGAGGCTGTGAACCTGACAGCCACTCCGGTCGGTGTCAGCGGCCTGCAGCTGGTGCGAGCGCGCCCGGTACAGCAATTGCCCGGCTTTGCCGAAGGCGAGTTCTCGGTGCAGGACAGCGCGGCGCAACTGGCGGCACCGCTGCTGCTCGACGGCCTGTCGAACGGCGCCGGGCCACTGCGCGTGCTCGACGCCTGCGCCGCGCCCGGTGGCAAGACGGCCCACCTGGTCGAGTATGCCGGTACGCGGGCGATCGAGGTCACCGCGCTCGAGATCGACGCCGCGCGCAGCCGCCGCATCGACGAGACCCTGGCCCGCCTCGGCCTGCAGGCGCAGGTGCTGGTTGCCGATGCCGTCCGGCCCGAGAACTGGTGGGACGGCCGCCCCTTCGATGCCATCCTGCTCGACGCGCCGTGCACCGCCTCGGGCATCGTGCGCCGACATCCCGACGTGCGGTGGCTGCGCCGCGAAAGCGACATCGAACAGTTGGCCGTGCAGCAGGCCATGCTGCTGGCGGCGCTCTGGCCGCTGGTGCGGCCGGGTGGACGCCTGCTGTACTGCACCTGCTCGGTGTTCAGGCAAGAGGGCTCGCACCAAATCGACGCGTTCCTTGCACACAACACCGATGCCCGTTTGCGGCCTTCGCCGGGCCATTTGCTGCCCCAAAGCACAGGGAATGCGCGCGCCGTCCCGGACAATGCGTTGGGTGAACACGACGGTTTCTTCTACGCCCTGCTCGAAAAGCAAGCCCGCTGAGCGGCCCGCCCGCCGCCTTGCGGCCTGGCTTGGTGCACTGCTGCTGGCCTTGTGGCTGGGCTGGCTCCCCGCCCCGGCTGCGGCGCAGGCCCCGCTCACCGAGATCACCCAGCTTC
This sequence comes from Variovorax sp., assembly GCA_040003555.1. Lineage (GTDB taxonomy): Bacteria > Pseudomonadota > Gammaproteobacteria > Burkholderiales > Burkholderiaceae_C > Variovorax. Next base: position 2,444 of record JBDUCH010000030.1, read on the forward strand.
GGCTGGAGCGCAGCGGCGACAGCATCTACCTGAACGCCGCCGTGCAGTTCGATCTGCCGGCGCTGGTCGAGGAAGTGCTCGACAAGGGCATCGCCGTCTACTTCGTGGCCGACGCGGAGCTGTACCGCGAGCGCTGGTACTGGACGGATCAGAAGATGGCCCAGGTTTCGCGCCACATGCGCCTGGCCTACCAGCCGCTCACCCGGCGCTGGCGGCTCAACGTGTCGCCGGTGCCGATCACCAATGCCGGGTTCGGCGCCACGCTGAACCAGAACTTCGACACGTTGGCCGATGCCCTCGATGCGGTCAAACGCATCGGCCGCCTGCGCATGGGCGAGGTGGCCGAGATCGGTGAGGATTCGGTGCACCCGGTGCAGTTCCGCTTTCGGCTCGACACCACGCAATTGCCTCGTCCGTTCCAGATCGGCGTGGCGGGCCAGGCCGACTGGAACATCACGGCCGAGCGCGCCGCCAAGCTGACGGTGGAGAAGTCCCGGTGAGCCCGACGCCCGGAGACAGCGCAAACGACACGACGGCCACCGCCGCCCGGCTGGGCCGTCGATCCCGGGCCGTGCGCTGGGCGCTCGGGGTCGGGGCGGCGGCCATCACGGCCATCGGGCTGGTCATGATGTTCCTGCTGGCGCAGGCGACCAACAACCGCGCACTCTACGAGCGCAACTATGCGCGGCTGTTCGGCATCAACGTGGTGGTCGCGGCGCTGCTGATGCTGGTGATCGGCTGGGTCGCGTTCCGCCTCGTGCGCCGGTTGCGCCAGGGCAAGTTCGGCAGCCGGCTGCTGATCAAGCTGGCCGCGATCTTCGCGCTGGTGGGCGTGGTGCCGGGCGTGCTGATCTACGTCGTGTCGTACAACTTCATGTCGCGCTCGATCGAGAGCTGGTTCGACGTCAAGGTCGAAGGAGCGCTGGACGCCGGCCTGAATCTCGGCCGCGCCACGCTCGATTCGCTGTCCGACGATCTGGCCGCCAAGGCACGCACGGCCAGCGCGCAACTGGCCGACGTGCCCGACGCGAGCGCCGGTCTGGTACTGGAGCGCATCCGCGACCAGCTCGGCGCCAGCGACGTGGTGCTCTGGACCGGCACTGGCCAGCTGGTGGCGGGTGCCGGCGCGTCGCGCTACCAGATCAACCCCGAGCGGCCCACGCCCCAGCAGTTTCGCCAGGCGCGCACCGACCGCGCGGTCGCGCGCATCGAGGGCCTGGACGAGGCCTCGCCGGTGCCGGGTGCTCCGCCTCCCCCCGCTGCGGTGCACGCGCTCACGATGGTGCAGCGGCCGGGCTTCGACTTCAGCAGCGAGCCCCGCTTCCTGCAGGTCACGCGGCCGCTGCCGCCTGCCGTGGTGGCCAACGCGCTCGCGGTGCAGGAGGCGAACCGCGAGTACCAGGAGCGCGCGCTGGCGCGCGAAGGCTTGCGCCGCATGTACATCGGCACGCTGACCTTGTGCCTGTTCCTCGCGGTGTTCGGTGCGGTGCTGTTGGCCGTGCTGTTCGGCAACCAGCTCGCGCGCCCGCTGCTGGTGCTGGCCGACGGTGTGCGCCAGGTGGCTGCCGGCGACCTGCGGCCCACCGCCGTGTTGCAGGGCAAGGACGAACTCGGCGGCCTGACGCGCTCGTTCGCAGTCATGACGCAGCAGCTGGCCGACGCGCGCGGCGCGGTCGAAAAGACCATGGACGAGCTCGATGCCGCGCGCGGCAACCTGCAGACCATCCTCGACAACCTCACCTCCGGCGTGATCGTGCTCGACGCGGCCGGCACCGTGCTGTCGACCAACCCGGGCGCCACGCGCGTGCTGCGTGCGCCGCTGGCTGCCTTCGAGGGCCAGGCACTGGCCGAGGTGCCGGGGTTGGCGGAGTTCGCGCGCAACGTGCAGCAGCAGTTCGACGAATTCCAGGTCGAGCGCGCGCAGCACGGCCTTGACCACTGGCAGCACGCCTTCGAACTGCACCCGACCGGCAACAGCATGGCGCAGGACGCGGTCAACATCGTTGCGCGCGGCGCCGAGCTGCCGGGTGCGGCGCGGTTGCTGGTGTTCGACGACATCTCCGAAATCGTGTCGGCGCAGCGGGCGCAGGCCTGGGGCGAAGTGGCGCGCCGCCTGGCCCACGAGATCAAGAACCCGCTCACGCCGATCCAGCTCTCGGCCGAACGGCTCGAGATGAAGCTGGCCGGCAAGGTCGACGCACCGGAGCAGGCGATCCTGACCAAGTCGGTGAAAACCATCGTCGACCAGGTCGACGCGATGAAGCGGCTGGTCAACGAGTTCCGCGACTATGCGCGCCTGCCCGCCGCCGACCTGAAACCGGTCGACCTCAACGCCCTGGTGGCCGACGTGCTGAACCTCTATGAAGCCGAGAATGCATCGGTGGTGGTGCGGGCCGACCTCGACCCGCGCTGCCCGCCGATTCGCGGCGACGCGCAACAACTGAGGCAGGTGATACACAACCTGTTGCAAAACGCCCAGGACGCGACCGAGACCGCACGGCGCGACAACGCCGCGGCCGGTGAAGTCATCGTGCACACCCGGCTCGGCGATTCGGGCCAGCGCGTGCGCCTCACGGTGCAAGACAGCGGCCACGGCTTTGCGGAAAACATCCTCAAGCGCGCCTTCGAGCCCTACGTCACCACCAAGACCAAGGGCACCGGCCTTGGCCTCGCGGTGGTCAAGAAAATCGCCGACGAGCATGGCGCACGCGTCGAGCTTTCGAATCGCATGTTCGAGGGGGCTGTGGCAGGGGCCCAAGTCTCGCTATCATTCGCGCTGGCGGGCGACGTACCTGCCAACCCCGCAACATCCGAAGAACACACGCCCACTACCGTCGCCTGAGCGCGTACAACCAAGCATTCATGGCAAATATTCTTGTGGTCGACGACGAGCTGGGCATTCGCGACCTGCTCTTCGAAATTCTCAACGACGAGGGCCACAACGTCGAGCTCGCCGAAAACGCCGCGGAAGCGCGTGCGGCGCGGCAGCGCGCCCGGCCCGACCTGGTGCTGCTCGACATCTGGATGCCCGACACCGACGGCGTGACGCTGCTGAAAGAGTGGTCGACCGCCGGCCTGCTCAGCATGCCGGTGATCATGATGAGCGGCCACGCCACCATCGACACCGCGGTCGACGCCACGCGCATCGGCGCCTTCGCCTTTCTTGAAAAGCCCATCACGCTGCAGAAGCTCCTGAAAGCGGTGGAGCAGGGCCTGGCGCGTGAAAGCGCACGCCGCGCTGCCGCCAGCGTGGTGCCGACCACCAGCCACTACGCCGCTGCCGTCACCACCACCGGCGATGCCGGCCTGATGCAACTGCCCGCGATGCCGCCCGCCGCCGAACCCGGCCCGCGCGCAACGCAGAGCTTCGACCTCGATCGCCCGCTGCGCGACGCGCGCGATGGTTTCGAGAAAGCCTATTTCGAGTTCCACCTTGCGATGGAAAACGGCTCGATGACCCGCGTGGCCGAGAAGACCGGCTTGGAGCGCACGCATCTTTATCGCAAGTTGAAGCAACTCGGCGTCGACCTTTCAAGAGGCCGGCGAAGCGCTGTATAATCGAAGGCTCCATACCAAGGCCCGGTAGCTCAGTTGGTAGAGCAGCGGATTGAAAATCCGCGTGTCGGTGGTTCGATTCCGCCCCAGGCCACCAGTCTTCCAAGCCCCTGATTCTTAACGCAATCAGGGGCTTTTTTACTCGTCTAAAGGTACAGCGCCAACACCTCGACCACTTCGCCCTCCCACACCACCGGTATGGCCAACAGCGCGGAGGATCCGATTGCCGCCGCGGCTGCGGCGGGGGCGCCGGGTTCGGAGGGCGGCCAGTCATTGATCGCCGGCGCTCCGCCAAGCCAGGCCTTGGCGATCGATCCCATCGGCGCTGACAAGGGCAGGGTGGCTTCGGTGAGCGAGGCGCCGCCGTGCAGTTCACTGAAGGCGTAGACGCGCCGCAGCAAGCCGCCCTCTGCAACGGGCACCCAGCGCTCGATGCGCCGCGCCAACGGCAAGGTCGCACTCGCAAGGAAGGTGACGGCATGGCTGTCCTCGAGCCGGGAACCCGCCGGGATTGCCAGTCCCCGCAGAAGGCCCGCGTCGGCCGCTTCCTGCGCGCGCAGGAAGCGTGCGGGGGTGGCCGGCAGATTTTCCAGGAACACGGCTTCGCCGCGCTGCCAGGCCAGCCCCGGCAGGCCCACGCCGCGCGGCAGGTAGGTCTCGTGCGAGGCCGACTCGAAGGCCTGGGCGTTCGGGCCAAAGGCACCGTCGACGAGTCTCATGTCGCTGGTGATGCGTGCGTCGCAATGCCAGAGTTCGAGGCAGCTGGCGGCGGTGGCCTCGTGGCCGCAGAAGATCACGAGCACTGAAGTGAGGCTGTCGTGCACGAAAAGCGGCAGCGCGACGGCGCAGGTTAGCCCGGCGTCGCGCGCGGCGGAGATGCGGCGGAAGTTCGAGCCCTCGAACTCGCGCAGCAGGATGGGCCGGCCTTCCTGCCAGGCGCGGCCCGGCAAGCCTTCTCCGCGGCCGAAGCACATCTCCCGGCTGATGGCCGCGAATCGCCTGGCGGAGCCGAATGCGCCGCTTCCGAATTCGAGCAGGGAGCCGTCGTCGCTCGGCAACCAGACCTCTGCGGCCTTGATGAATGTTGAAGTCATGAGGCCACTTCCGCAAACACAGTCCACAGCAAGTTGCACGCCATGGTCAGCCCCTGGCGCGTGCGGCCTTCCAAGTCAATTTGGCTAGACTGCCCCGATGGAACAGCGCTCAACCCGCCAGCGTGCCGCGATCCGCGGTGTGATCGATGCCGCCGCACGCCCCTTGCTGCCGGCCGAAATTCTTGAAGTCGCGCAGCGCGAGGTCGCGGCCCTGGGCATGGCGACGATCTACCGCAACCTCAAGCTGCTGGCCGAGGCCGGCGAGATCGAGGCGGTGGCGCTGCCCGGCGAGGCGCCGCGCTACGAGTCGACCCGGCACGCGCACCACCATCACTTTCAGTGCCGGGCCTGCCAGCGCGTGTTCGACGTGCACCACTGCCCGGGCGATTTCAAGCAGCTGGCGCCGGCCGGCTTCACGGTCGAGCGGCATGAGCTCACGCTGTACGGCACCTGCGCCGACTGCGCGCCGACTGGCCGTAACAACGGCTAGAAATCAACCAGGCTCAGGCCGACGCTCAGCACCGTGCGCTTGCGGTTGTAGTCGATCAGCGTGTCGCCGTAGCCATAGAACAGTTGTGTGTGGAAGCGCAGGTTGCTCTTGGCCGAGTCGCCGATCGCCTTCAGCCATTCGAGCCGGATCGAGCCGCGCCCGTCACTGCGCAGGTTGTTGCGCAGCGTGGCGGAAAGCGTGTTGTCGCGGTTGATGTTCCAGCGGCCGGTCAGTTCGGCGCGACCGATGAAGTTGGCGATGTCCGGGTTGTCGTCGCTGTCTGCGTTCTCCTTGATGCGTTTCCAGACCCGTGCGCTCACCTGGAAGCTGTCGTCCAGCTCCATGCCGGCCATCAGGTAGTAGCGGTTCCAACTGCGCGAGTAGGGCAGGCTCTGGCCGTTCGACTGGTGTGCCAGCCCGAGGCCGGCATAGCGCCAGCGCCAGCCGCCCGGCAGCGTGATGTTGGTCGGGTAGACATACATCAGCTCGGGCTCATGGTCGGTGGTGCGGAACGGCCGGGAGATCGCGCCGTTGAAGAGCTGCCAGGTCGACTGCTGCGAGTAGCCGAACCAGAGCGAGTCCTTCTTCGATGGGTCGTCCTGCGTCAGCAGCCCCTGCGCGATCTTGGTTCGCACCGACAGGCCGATGCGCATCTCGTTGGCCTGGTAGGCCGTCGCGGTGCCGGTGTGGCCGGCCGCTGGCGAGGTCGGAACCTGCGGCTTGTCGTTGGCTGCCGAGAACGCCACGTTGAGCGGCCGGTAGCCGCGGAAGGTGAAGGTGCCGCAGTCGCTGCCGTTCTCCAGTTCCCAGAAGCGCGAGAGCGTCGAGTACTGGCGGTCGCGGCAGCCTTCTTCGGTGCCGACCGACACCACGCGCGTGGCCGGCACGCTCGCGTCGACCGGTGGGGCCGGCTGCGTTGCCGCCAGTACCGGCGGCGCTGCCGGCACCGAAGCCGAGGGCAGTGTCTGCTGCTGCGCCCAGCGGTCGAAGCAGGCAAGGCGGGCGTCCTTGCTGTTGTCCAGGCGCTGGCACTGCTGCCAGGTGAGTTGCGAATCGGCCAGCGGACTCGGCGGACGATCCGTCGACTGGGCGTGGGCCGCGCCGGCGCCGAGGGTCGCCAGCAGGGCAAAAAGGGGCTTGTTCATGGTTTGACCTCGGATCCGTTGGTGTTGTCGTGGCTGCTGCCGTTGCCTGATGACGTCTTGCGCAGCACGAAGTGCGCCGTGCGCTCGTCGGCGGCCTGGCGCCAGGTGCCTTCGAACACCCTTCCGCAAGAGCCGGGCCGCATCGCGCCCGACCAGGTCGCGCTGATAGCCCGTCCGTCTTGCGACTCGTCGATGGTCAGCAGTCCCTCGTCGTCGATGTCGCCGGCCAGTTCGGCCGTCGCGCCGCCGCGCGTGATGCTGCCGCGCACGCCCGCATAGTCGGGGTGCCGCGCCAGCTGAACCACGGCTTCGCCGGGAATGCCGTCGAAACGCGCTTCCCAGCTGCCGAACAATGCCACGAGCGGGAGCGCCTGCGCGTCGGACGGGCACTCAACCTGCGCCGCTGCACCAGTCCATTGAACGCACGCCGCCAGCACGACGGCCGCGATGCGCCACGGCCTCATGGGGCTCCAGCCGCCGCCGCAGCAGCAGCGGTCGCCGTATCGGCTGCGCGCTTGGCGAACTCGGCGCGCAGGGCCTTGAGTTTTTCGCGCGGATCTTCTTTCGCGGTGGTCTTGTCGAGCGCCATCTCGGCGATGAAGCGGCTCGGTATGCCGGCGATCATGTCGCGGCCCTTCTTGCGCTTCTTGGTCCAGCTCACGGCCAGGCTGCGTTGCGCGCGCGTGATGCCCACGTACATGAGGCGGCGCTCTTCCTGCAGCCGCGCCAGCGTGTCGTCGCTGACCTTTTCCTGCCGGCCGTTGTCGTCGTCGAGCTTGAACGGCAGCATTCCCTCGGTCACACCGACCAGCATCACGTGCGGCCACTCGAGGCCCTTGGCCGCGTGCAGCGTGGAGAGCGTGACCACGTTCTGATCCTGCTCGCGCTCGCTGATGGTCGACAGCAGCGAGATGGTCTGTGCCACTTCGAGCAGGCTCTTGCGCTCGCTCACCACCGACGCGCCCGAGGTGTCGTCGATGGTGCCGCCGGCACGTTGCGACATCCAGTCGCAGAACTCCATCACGTTGGTCCAGCGTGCGGCCGCGACCTGTTCGCTGTCCTCGCCGTCGTAGAGGTGCTTCTCGTAGTCGATCTCTTTCAGCCACTCGGCCATGAACGCGCGCGAGTCCTCGGCGCCGAAGGTCTGGCGCGCCTTGTATTCGAGATCGTTGATGTAGCGGCCGAACTCGTGCAACCCTTCGAGCGAGCGCTTGGCCATCACGCTGGGCAGCGACGGGCTGAACAGCGCCTCGAACAGGCTCAGCTTGTATTGCGTGGCGAACACGCCGAGGCTCTGCAGCGTCTGGTGGCCGATGCCGCGCTTGGGCGTGGTCACCGCGCGCAGGAAGGCCGGGTCGTCGTCGTTGTTGACCCACAGGCGAAACCATCCGCACAAGTCCTTGATCTCGGCGCGGTCGAAGAAGCTCTGGCCACCCGACACCTTGTACGGAATTTGCGCCTTGCGCAGCGCCTGCTCGAATACGCGCGCCTGGTGGTTGGCGCGGTAGAGCACGGCGAAGTTGCGCCACTCCTGGCTCTGCGTGCCTTGCGAGCTTTGCGTGATCGTCTCGCCCGCGCGCAGGCTCTGGATGCGCGCCACGGTGCGCTCGGCTTCATGCGCCTCGCTGTCGGCATCGACAACGCGCACCGGCTCGCCTTCGCCCAGTTCGCTGAACAGCGTCTTCGGGAACAGCTTGGGATTCGGGCCGATCACGTTGTTGGCCGCGCGCAGGATCGCACTGGTGCTGCGGTAGTTCTGCTCCAGCTTGATGACCTTGAGCGTGGGGTAGTCGATCGGCAGCTTTTTAAGGTTGTCGAGCGTTGCGCCGCGCCAGCCGTAGATCGACTGGTCGTCGTCGCCCACCGCGGTGAAGTGGCCGCGCGTGCCGACCAGCGCCTTCAGCACCTCGTACTGCGTCGCGTTGGTGTCCTGGTATTCGTCGACCAGCACATGGCCGAGTGCGGCCTGCCATTTGGCGCGAACCTCGTCATGCTGCTGCAGCAGCTTGAGCGGCATGCCGATCAGGTCGTCGAAGTCCACGCTCTGGTAGGCCGCCAGGCGCTCCTCGTAGCGTCCCATGATCTTCGCGATCACGCGTTCGTTGTCGTCGGCAGCGAGCGCCTCGGCCTGCGCGGCGTTCAGGCCCATGTTCTTCCACTTGCTGATCGTCCACTGCCAGATGCGCGCGGTGGCAGCGTCGGTGGTGCCGCCGGCGTCCTTCAGGATCTTCGTCACGTCGTCGCTGTCGAGGATGCTGAACTGCGGCTTCAGCCCCAGCACCGCGCCGTCTTCGCGCATCATGCGCACGCCCAGGGCGTGGAAAGTGCAGACCACCACGTGTTTGGCTTCGCGCCCGATCAGCCCCTTGGCGCGCTCGCGCATCTCGGCTGCAGCCTTGTTGGTGAAGGTGATGGCGGCAATGCGCTTGGGCGCCATGCCGGACTCGATCAGGCGGCCGATCTTGTGCGTGATCACGCGCGTCTTGCCCGAGCCGGCACCCGCGAGCACGAGGCAGGGGCCATGCAGGTAGTTGACGGCTTCCTGCTGGGCGAGATTGAGACCGGAAGACATGCAGGCGGGGGAGACAGAACCAGACGGAAGGCGCGCAATGATACTGGCCTGACCTGCCGCGGCGCCGTTACATCCTGTGCCACGCGGTTGCGCGGCCCGCCGGGTTCACCGATCGCCGCGGGTCGACTGCGCCCTGGCAGTCGCGCGTTCGGTGCCGCACGCAGCGCAGCGCAGGGCTGGGCCGCGGGTCATGGTTTGGCAGAAGTTGCAGACGTACAGCTCGGACGCATTGTTTCGCAGCAGCAGGGCGAGCAAGTCGCCCAGCTGGCCGTAAGCCGGCGCAGCGCTCCCGAGAGTTCCGGAAGCGCGGGTCATCTTGATCCTCCCGCGTCAAGGGATCGACTCGCGCGCTCTGCCAGCGCAGCGGCGGCCGCCATCGCGCATTGGAGGTACGCTTCTTTGGCCCTCGCTTCGGCGGCGCTCAGAAGCTCCAGCATTTCGAGGTCGGCGTCCGATGGCCCGGCTCGCCCGCCGCACATCTGGTCCCCGAGTGCCTCGATATACGTCTGCCGGACATGCACCAGCGCGCGGTTGCTGCGCATGTAGATGTCGCACAGGCGGCCAAGCTGGTGGTCGGGTGAAGGTTTCGGTACAGACACAGTCAGCCTTCCGATACGACGCAATCGAAAGGCTTGTGGCCGCTTCCCGGCAACGGCTGAAGCTCCGCGATGATGGTTTTGCTGCGTTGAACGGCATGCAGGATTTCGGTCGCAGCAAGGCCGGGCTCGCGCTGGCGAGCCCACCACGCCGCCAGTGCAACAAGCATTCGGGTCATGTTTTCTCCAAATGTGAAAATTTCCCATTGATGCTTAAGTTCTCTTATATTTGTCGTAGCGTGCTTGTAAGACAGGTGCTCGACCTCTTGCCCTGCAAGCCGCTGCTGCTGGCTGGCGGCGGATGGCCCGGCGATACTTGCGACACGGCCGGCCGCGAGCGCCGGCTTCAAGACCGAACAAGGAGCCTTGCGCGCACTCATGGAAAACCGGCTCGGCTGGGCACTTGCCGCCTGCGCACGTATCATGCGGCCGGTGGTCAGGCTCGCTCTGGCCATGGGCGTGCAGCATTCGCATCTGGAGAGCGTGTTGCGCGACCTGCTGCTCGATGAAGCGCGGCGTTCGTGGCGCAATGCCGGCGTCGAGCCCAACATCAGCCAGCTCTCGGTCACCACCGGGCTGAGCCGCAAGGCCGTGACGGCCAGGGTGCGCGAGTCGAGCGACACGCTGCCGCACACCGAAACATCGGCCGCAGCGAAAACGCTCACGCTGTGGCTGCAGATGCTCGCCGACAACCCAGAGCGCCGGTTGCTGCCGGTCGTCGCCGAAGGCAGCACCCTGTCGTTCGAGGCCGTGGCGCGGGAGGCCAGCCGCGGCAATGTCCATCACCGGGCCATCCTCGACGAGCTGGTGCGGCTGCGGATGGCCACGGAGCAGGACGGCCGTGCCGAGTTGAAGGCGACCGGGTTCGTGCCCGTTGGAGATCTGCAGGCCATGCTGACCTTCCTCGGCGACAACGCCCGGGATCATGTGCTCGCGGGGGTCTCGAACATCCTCGGCGACGAGGCGCGCATGCTGGAGCGCGCGGTGTTTGCCAAAGGGCTGGATGCGAAGGCCTGCGACCGGATCCAGCAATTGGTTCGCCAACGCTGGGACGCGCTTCACCATGAACTGACGCATCTACTGGCTGCGGCGGTCGACGAAGCCGACGGCAACGGCTCCGCCCGCATGCGCGTGGGCGTCTACAGCTACTTCGAGGACGACGCCCCGGTTTCGCGCAAGCCCCCGGCACCCAATACGCTGAAAGGCGGCACATGACACTCAAAATTTTGCGCAGCAGCCTGCTCGCCTTCTCGGCCGCGCTGCTGTTGGCTTGTGGCGGTGGCGGTGGCGGCGGCGGCGGCGGCGGCGGCGGGTCGGCGGCGTTCGGTGCAGCTGGCACGGCTTCGGGCTTCGGCGTGAACGGCGGCGGCAGTGGCGGCGCTGGCGATGGCGGCGGCAATGCAGGCGACGGTTCCGCATCCACGGGCGGCGCGGGTTCCACCACCACCGCCGCCACCGGCGGTGGCGACGACTCGGGTGTCGGCTCCGGTGGCACCGGCGTCAGCACGGCGGACGCGGTCGGCATCGGCGCGGTTGGCGGGCTGGGCAGCATCATCGTCAACGGGTTGCGCTACAACACCGACAGCGCCAGCCTGAGCATCGAAGACGCGGCGGCCCTGCAGATCGGGATGACCGCCCGGGTGACCGGGCCTGTCAGCCTGGACTTCACCACCGGCGTCGCCACGCAGGTCGTCTCGTCGGCAGACTTGCGCGGCCCCATGCTCTCTGTCGACACGGCCGCGGGTCGTTTCGTGGTGTGGGGCACCACGGTGACCACCGACGCGGCCACGGTCTGGGCCGACGCACCCGGTCTCGCGGCGATTCCACTGGGCACCACGCTGCAGGTGTGGGGAGTGCCGGCCGAACCGGGCGTACTGCGCGCGACACGCGTGGAGCAGCGCGCATTGGCCGTACCCATCGTGACCGGCACCGTCCAGAACCTCAACACCACGCTTCGCACCTTCACGCTGGGTGGCCTGACAGTGAACTACGGGCTGGCTGTGCTGGGCAATGCCTTCGACTCGACGCCACTGGCCAATGGCGCGATCGTCCGCGTGCGCGCCGATGTGGCGGCCTTGCCGGGCCCGCTGACGGTCAGCCTGGTGCAGCCGTGGTACCCGGTTCCTGCCATCACGGGCGTGGCGGTTCAGCTGGGTGGCGTCATCACCGACTACGCCGGTTCGGGTTCCTTCCGGGTGCTCGGAACAACCGTCGATGCTTCTTCGGCGCAGATCACCGGCGGGCCGCCCGGCTCGCTCGGCGACGGCGTCAAGGTGGAAGTCGCGGGCATCATGGCCAACGGCGTGCTCAAGGTTTCGAAGCTCAAGCTGCGAAACATCCCGGGCACCGGCGGCCCGGCAGCGTTCACGCTCATCGGCACGGTGGGCAATTTCGTCTCGCCCGCGAGCTTCCAGGTGCGGGGGCAGCCGGTGGACGCGAGCGGCGCGAGCGTCGTGTTCGGCAACGGCACGGCTGCGAACCTGGGCAGCGGCGCGGCGGTGACGGTGTCGGGCTCGCAGATCGTCAACGGGACGCTGATCGCGGAACAGGTTGTTTTTCGCTGATCGCGGCCGAGAGGTGACGCACACCGTGCCATGACAATGGACGGTGTGCTGCATGTCTTTCTTGTCACTTTCCCCTTCTTCGCACTGATCGCCGCCGGCTATGCAGCCGCGCGGCGCCGGGTGCTGCCGCTGGAAGCGATTCCGGGCCTCAACATCTTCGTGCTGTATTTCGCGCTGCCCTGCATGCTCTATCGCTTCGGGGCCAGCACGCCGATCGGGCAACTGCTTGACGGCAGCGTGGCGCTGGTCTGGGGCCTGGCGGCGCTGCTGCTCGTCGGGGCGGTGGTGACGCTGACCCGCAACGGGCGCATCGGCTGGAACGATGCCAGCTTCGGCGCGCTGGTGGCCGCCTTTCCGAACACCGGCTTCATGGGCGTGCCGCTGCTCTCGGCCATTCTGGGTGCGCAGGCGGCCGGGCCGGTGATCATCACGATCACTTTCGACATGGTGATCACCTCGTCGCTCTGTATCGCGCTCTCGCGGCTCGACGGTGCGGACGAGCACGGGGCGAGCAAGGCGATGCGGCAAGCGCTGCGCGGCGTGTTCGTGAATCCGATGCCCTGGGCGATCCTGCTCGGCGCGCTGGCGTCGGCGCTGCAGTTCCGGCTCCCGGGCCCGATCGACCGTACCGTGGCGATGCTGGCCGATGCGGCTTCGCCGGCGGCCCTGTTCACCATCGGCGCGGTGCTCGCCAGATCCGCCCTGATGGCCACGGGCATGCGGCGGGCCGGTGCGCTGCACGACGTGCTGCCGGTGGTCGCCGTCAAGCTGGTGGTGCATCCGTTGCTGGTGCTCGGGCTGGGCTGGCTTGCGATCGCCGCGGGGCTGCCGCTGAGCCCCCCGGCGCTGGTGGTGCTGGTGTTGGTGGCTGCGCTGCCGAGTGCGAGCAACGTGTCGATGCTGGCCGAGCGTTTTGGCGCTGACAACGGCCGCATCGCACGCATCATTCTCTGGACAACGGTGGCAGCCTTCTTCAGCTTCCCGTTGGCGGTCGGTTGGATGCGCTAGTGCGCGCCGCTGGCTGTGAGCACGCCGAGCTGGTAGGGGTCGGCATTCGACAGGCGGTCGCAGCGCGAGAAGTCGGTGCCCTGGCTGCCGTCGCACCAGTAGGTGTTGTAAACCCGGCCGAACAACGTCGGCGTCGAGGTGAACACCACGCCCTGCCCAGGCGGCCAGGGCTCCCTGGACGGCGCAGGCGTCGCGCTCTCCGGGTTGACGGCCGTGGCGGCTGTGGCCGAGACGCTGACGACTTCGACCGATGCACGCTGCGGTTCATCGCCGCGCCAGCGGCCGGCCTGCAATTCGGCGGGCGTGGGCCGCTTCGCCAGTGGAATCACCAGGGCATTGAGCTGCGGGCCACGCCCGAATCGATGCTCCTTGCCGGCGAGAAAGGCATAGGCGCAGGCGGCCTGGCATTGGCCACGGGCCTCGGTCAGCAGCCCCTTGTCGTGGATCACTCGGGCGTAGGCCTCGGCCACCTCGGCGGTGCCGCCCAGCGAGTTCTCGAACACCACGGTGCGAACCCGACCGCTGTTGACATGCTCGACGAAGGCCACCAGCGCGCTGCCGTCCAGCATGCCGACGACCATCAGCTTGTTGCCCTGCAACTCGAGTTCTGCCGCGTGCGCGGTGGCGCCGGTTACAGCGAGCCAGAACGCCAAGCCAATGCAATATGCGGTTTTCATCAAGCCATGTCCTGCGGGTTCGAACACCGTTCAATGCGTCGATGCTGACAGGCTTGCCGCGCAACGAGCGCGCGTCAACAAATGTTTCAGAAAATTTCCTACAAACAAACTGCGTTCACAGAGCAATAGTTCTCTCATCGGCCATTTGGCGAATACCGAAGTTCTCATCGGTGCTGCCAGAATGGTTCACAACTGTGAGGAACCCAATGTCTATGCTTGTTCGCTGGATACTGTGCCTGGCCTGGATGGCCGGCGCTGGCTGGCTGTGGCAGGCCGGCGTGCTGGATGCGCTGGTGGCATTGGGGCTGGCCGCCCCAGCCGCGCTGCCATTGATGTTGCGCTCGGGCAGACGCCGCCGTGGCGAGCTGCAATACGTTCAGATGGCCAAGGCGCCCACGGCGATTCACTGAAAAATCAGATCTGCTGCGGATCGACGTCGATCAGCCAGCGGATCACGCCCTTGCCCTCGGGCGTACGGCGCAGGTCGTGCAGCAGTGGCTGCCATTCCGCTAGAAAACGCTGCAGGGCGGCGCGCGATCCGCTCTCGACCAGCATCTGCGCCCGTTCCACATTGGCCACGCGCTGGATCGCGAGCGGCACGGCGGAGTAGCGTGTTACGTGTTCTGCATTCGCCAGCGCATCCGCGGCGATGCTCGCGGCATTGAGAAAGTCCTGCGCCGCCTGCTGGCTCCGTGCATCGGCCCGCACCAAGGCCTGGAACGCGAACGGCGGCATGCCGGCGGCGCGGCGCTCATCGAGCTGCTGTTGCGCGAAAGCCGGGTAGTCGTGGTGCTTGAGCGCCTGGAACAACGGATGCTGGCCGTGGTGCGTCTGGATCCACATCTCGGCCGTGCTGCCCTGTGCGGCCAGGTAGCGGGCGTCGCGCCCGGCCCGGCCTGCCGACTGCATCAGCAGGCTGAACAGCCGCTCGGGCGCACGGAAGTCGCTCGAGAACAGCGCGCCATCGGGGTTCACGGCCGCGACCAGTGTGATGCGGCGGAAGTCGTGGCCTTTGGCGATCATCTGCGTGCCGACCAGCACATCGACCTCGCCGCTGTGGACTTGCGCGAGCTGCTGCTCCAGCGCGCCCTGCTTGCGCGTGCTGTCGGCGTCGATGCGTGCGATGCGCACCGCGCTGCCATCGGGCCGCTGCACCGGCGCGAACAGTTCGGCCAGGTGTTCCTCGAGCCGCTCGGTGCCGCGGCCGACCGGGGCGATGTCGGGGTTGCCGCAGGCCGGGCAGGCGCGGGGCACCCGCTCGGTGAAGCCGCAGTGGTGGCAGCGCAGCGTGCGGTCGATCTTGTGGAACACGCGGTACGCGCTGCAATGCGGGCATTCGCTCTTCCAGCCGCAGTCGCTGCAGGCCAGCACGGGCGCGTAGCCGCGCCGGTTGAGAAACACCATGCTCTGCTCGCCGCGTGCGATGCGCTGGCCGATCGCGTCAAGCAGGGCGCCGGAGAGCACGGTCTTCGGCGGCTGCAGGTTCATGTCGACGCCGCGGATCGTGGGCAACGCGCCTTCGCCGATGCGCGAAGGCATCGTGAGCCGCGCATAGCGCCCGCCCGTGTTGTCACCGTCGGCCGGCCGGCTCCGGTGCCAGCTTTCGAGCGATGGCGTGGCCGAGCCGAGGATCACCTTGGCGCCCTCGCGCTGGCCGCGCCAGACGGCGAGGTCGCGCGCTGAATAGCGTGCGCCTTCTTGCTGCTTGTAGCTCGGGTCGTGCTCTTCGTCGACCACGATCAGCTTCAGCGCCGGCATCGATGCGAAAACCGCCATGCGCGTGCCGAGCACGATGCGCGCCTGCCCGCTGTGCGCCGCCAGCCAGCTTGCGAGCCGCTGCGGGTTGGTCATGCCGCTGTGCAGCGACACCACCGCGCCGGCGCCGAAGCGCTCCCGCACGCGGGTTTCGAGCTGCGGCGTGAGGTTGATCTCGGGCACCATCAACAGTGCTTGCGCGTCGGCATCGCGCTCGAGCAGGGATGCCACCGCCCGCAGGTACACCTCGGTCTTGCCGCTGCCGGTGCTGCCGAACAGCAGGAACGGGCCGGGTTCAGCATCAAAACGGGCCAGAGCGCCCATTTGCTCTGTGCTGAGGGCTATTAGTTTCGTAGCGTCCGCAGCATCGACCTGTGCCGCACCGGTGCCCGACTGGCGCTTGAGCCGGCGCGCCAGCTGCAGGCTGGTCAGATCGCGCAGCTGCGGCGGCAGTGCCGCCAGCGCAACCTCACCGAGCGAGCGCTGGTAGTAGCGCCCTGCAAAGGCCACCAGGTCACGCCAACCGGCACCGAGCGGTGGCAACGCGTCGAGCGCGCCGGCAATGGGTTTGAGTTCGAAGCCGTCGTCTTCCGCCGCGCGCTCGGCGCTGCGCCACACCACGCCGAGGACTTCCCGCCGTCCCAGTGGCACCCGCACCAAGGTTCCGGCTGGCAGCGGCACGTTGCTTGCATAGCTCAGCAAATCGCCGAGCGCGCTGTGCGCCGGCGTCTGAACGGCCACGTCGAGCCGCCAGCCATCCTCGACAAGCTGCAGGGAGGACGGCGCAAGAGGGGGAGAAACCCCCGTGTCAGCACCCGGTACCGAGGCCATCACGGCCGGCGTCCAGTGCGGATGATTCTTAAAGCGAGTTGGAGCAAGGCGACTTAAGTTGTTGATTTGCTTGCGCTTTGCAGGGTGTCCAACGAATGTGTGGATAACTTTGTTGATATCCCTGCCCGACACCCTCCCAAGCCACGGAAATCAAGGCTTCCATTGGAATGCCCGCAAAAAAAGCAAAACTCAATATCCATACAGATCAACCACTTACGAGTGCTATCGCTTTAGGAGCACCGTGCGAGGCCGCTCGGATGTTTTTGCGCACCGCAGCACGGCTTTTGTGCATAAGTCTGACGCCATCGACGTTTTTGGCTTGACAAAGTGAAAAAGTGCCGTTTTTGGCGCTTACAACCTCTAACACGCGCCCGCCCTGGTTTTTATCGCCGCAGCGCGCGCGATTGACCATGCACAGCCGACACCAGCGCGGCCACGTGGTCCGGCGGCGTGAACTGGTTGATGCCGTGGCCCAGATTGAAAATATGCGTCGGCCCGGTCGTGCTGCGATCGGTGTGCGGCGTGCCGAAGCTTTGCAGCACCCGGGCCACTTCGGCCTCGATTTGCGCGGGCGGCGCGAACAGCACGTTGGGGTCAATGTTGCCCTGCAGCGCCTTGGCGCCCGCGCCGGCCTCGCCGACCAGCGTGCGCGCCTGGCCGAGGTTCACCGTCCAGTCGAGTCCCAGCACCTCGCAGTCGAGCGCACGCATCGCGTCGAGCCACAGCCCGCCGCCCTTGGTGAACACGATGCGCGGCACCGACTCGCCATCCGCGCCGTTGCGTTTCAGTTGCGCCAGCACGCGCGCGGTGTAGGCCAGGCTGAAGGTCTGGAATGCGCCATCGGCCAGCACGCCGCCCCAGCTGTCGAAAATCATCACGGCCTGCGCGCCGGCATCGATCTGGGCGTTGAGGTAGGCGGCCACAGCGTCGGCATTCACCGCCAGCAGGTGGTGCATCAAATCGGGCCGGCTGTACATCAGCGTCTTGACCAGTCGGTAGTCGCTGGAGCCCGCACCTTCCACCATGTAGCAGGCCAGCGTCCAGGGGCTGCCCGAAAAACCGATCAGCGGCATACGGCCATCGAGTGCGCGGCGAATCGATGCCACGGCATCGAACACATACCTGAGCTTGTCCAGGTCGGGTGCTTCCAGCGCCGAGATCGCCGCCTCGTCGCGCACCGGCCGCGCAAAGCGAGGGCCTTCGCCAGCCTCGAACGACAGGCCCAGCCCCATCGCATCGGGCACGGTGAGGATGTCCGAGAACAGGATTGCCGCGTCGAGCGGAAAGCGTTCGAGCGGCTGCAGCGTGACCTCGGTCGCGTAGTCGACGTTGGTGGCCAGCCCCATGAAGCTGCCCGCTTTCGTGCGCGTCGCCAGGTATTCCGGGAGATAGCGCCCGGCCTGGCGCATCAGCCAGACGGGCGTGTGATCGGTCGCCTGGCGCCGGCAGGCGCGCAGGAAGGTGTCATTTTGAAGGGGGGCGAAAGGCATGCTGCGATTGTCGCAGCGGGCCTTGCCGTGCTTGCTTCTTCTTCGG
>JBDUCH010000272.1:0-5991 GCA_040003555.1 Variovorax sp.
TGGTGTCTCCTTCGATGGTGCCGCGCGCCTCGCGGCCGAGCCCGACTGTGCCGGCCATGCCCCACGGCCGCCATAGCGCGCACGGCTTAGGACGCCCGGCCAGCCGGCCCCGCTCCTACAGCGCGCGACGCTCTGCACCGACGGTTTGCCGATGACGCCCCGCTTAGCTTCAGCTCGCCGCCCACGAAGAGACAAGAGACAACGACATGCTTGCCCCCACCACCGACGATCCGTTCGTCCGCCTGCAACAGCAACACGGCCGCAGCCTCACGCTGGCGCACCTGGTCGCCGCAGGCCTTGACCAACTGCCGCTGCCCGGATCGGGCCGCACCCTCGCCCGTTGGCAACGGCTCGCCGCAGTGGCGGCACACGACTTGCCGCTGGTCAAGCTGTTCGAAGGCCATACCGACGCGATCGCGATCCTGGCCGAACTCGACGGCCCGACGCCCACGCCCGGCACCCGCTGGGGCACCTGGTGCGCCGAGCCGCCCGACGCGCGGCTGGCGTTTGCGCCCCTGGGCGACGGGCCCGAGCTCCGCATCGACGGCACCAAGGCCTGGTGCTCCGGGGCGCCGAGCATGACCCATGCGGTGGTCAGTGGCTGGAACCTGGACGGCGAACCGTGCCTGGCCGCGGTGGCGCTCGACCAGCCCGGCGTGCGGGTCACCCACAACGGCTGGAAGGCGGTCGGCATGGCGGCGAGCGAAAGCGTCGACGTGCAGTTCGACAACGCACGCGGCCTGCAAGTCGGCGCGCCCGGCGACTACACGCGCCGCCCGGGCTTCTGGCAAGGCGGCGCCGGCATTGCGGCCTGCTGGTTCGGCGGCGCGCTGGGTATTGCGACCACGACACGCGACCTTTCGCGCGGCGCGAGCGACCCGCACCGCCTCGGCCATCTGGGCGCGATCGACGTGGCCGTGGCGGGCGCCGCCGCGCTGTTGCGCGAGGCGGCGGCAGCCATCGATGCCCAGCCGGGTGCCAACGCGCAGGCGCTGACGCTGCGCACGCGCCTGGCCATCGAAGCGGCGGCCGAATCGGTGCTGCGCCATGCCGGCCGAGCGCTCGGCGCCGGCCCGCTGTGCCGCAACGAACGCTTTGCGCATGCCATGGCCGACCTTCCGGTGTTCATGCGCCAGAGCCACGCGGAGCGCGATCTCGCCGCGCTCGGTCAGTGCCTGACAAACACCACGCAGGCCCTGTCATGGCGGCTGTGATGAACGACGACCGCCTGATCGACGGCGGCGAAGGCACGTCCGAGACGGACTGGCTGGCCTGGCCGGGCCTGGCGAGCGTGGCCTCGGTGGCGGCCGCAGCACTCGTGCCCGATGGCGCGCGGGCCGTGGTCGTGGCGCCGCACCCGGACGACGAGGTGCTCGCAGTCGGCGGGTTGCTCACGCAACTCGCGGCGCTCCACCGCGAGATCTGCATCGTTGCCGTGACGGACGGGAGCGCCAGCCATCCGGACTCCAGCGAGTGGCCCGCCGACCAACTGGCACACATCCGGCCGATCGAAAGCCGGCGCGCGCTGCAACGGCTCGGCGTTCCGGAAGCGCCGGTGCGGCTCGGCCTGCCCGATGGCGCGCTTCGGGTGCTGCGCAGCCTGCTGGCCGATCGCCTGTTGCCGTTGCTGCGTCCGGGCGATGTGGTCTTCACCACCTGGCGCATGGACGGTCATCCCGATCACGAGGCATGCGGCCATGCCTGCGCGTTTGCGGCGGCACGCGTCGGTGCCCGGCTGGTCGAGGTGCCGGTATGGGCCTGGCACTGGGCCCGGCCCGGCGACGCCCGCATGCCCTGGTGGCGTGCGCGGCACGTAGCGCTTGGCAGCGACGCCGTGCGCCGCAAGCGCCGGGCGGTTCAGGCCTTCACGAGCCAATTGGCGTTCGATCCTTCCACCGGCGCGGGCCCGATCCTGCGCAGCAGCACGGTCGCGCGCGCGGCACGGCCATTCGAGGTGCTGTTCGCATGAGCGACAAGAAGAGCTACTTCGAAGGCCTGTACGGCGCGAACGAAGACCCGTATGCGCTGCGCACCCGCTGGTACGAGCAACGCAAGCGCGCCGTGCTGATGGCCGCGTTGCCGCGCGCGCGCTATGCGCGGGCCTGCGAGCCGGGCTGTGGTGCGGCCGAACTCACGGTGGAACTCGCGCAGCGCTGCGACGCGGTGCTGGCGAGCGACTTTTCCGAGCACGCGCTGGCGGCGGCACGCCGTCGTACCGCCGGCCTGCCCAACGTACAGATCGTGCAGCAGCGGCTGCCGGCGGACTGGCCGCGCGACGCTGCGCCGTTCGACCTGATCGTGTTGAGCGAAGTCGGCTACTTTCTGGATGCGCCGGCGATGCAGCAACTTGCCGAAGATTGCGATGCGTCGCTCGCCGCCGGCGGCACGCTGGTCGCCTGCGACTGGCGACCCGATTTCGCGGAGCGCGCCCTGCCGACCGCGCAGGTGCATGCGGCACTGGCCGGGCTCGGCTTGGCCCGGCTCGTCCTCCATGAAGAAGCCGACTTCCTGCTGCAGGTCTGGTGCCGTGCCCCGCACTCGGTAGCGCAGCGCGAGGGCATCCGGTGATCGGCATCGTCATTCCGGCCCACAACGAGGCCGCATACATCGGCGCGACGCTCGGCGCAGTGCGGCTGGCTGCGACGCATGCCGACCTCGGCGGCGAGCCGGTTTGCACGGTGGTGGTGCTCGACAGCTGCAGCGACGACACCGCCGCCATTGCAAGGCAGCACGGCGTGTGCACACTCGAAGTGACCGCGCGCAACGTCGGCCGCGCACGCGCCGTGGGCGCCCAATGGCTGCTGGACGAGGGTGCGCGCTGGCTTGCATTCACCGATGCCGACACCATCGTCTCGCCGCAATGGCTGGTGCACCAGCTCGCGCTCGGTGCCGATGCCGTGTGCGGCTCGGTCGGCATCGACGATTGGTCGCCGCATGCCGAACACGACGCGTTGATTCGCACGCATTTCGCGCGCACCTACACCGATGCGGACGGGCACCACCACATCCATGGCGCCAACCTTGGCGTGTCGGCCGAGGCGTACCGACGTGTCGGCGGCTTCGCACCGCTGGCGTGCAGCGAAGACGTGGCGCTGGTGGCCGCGCTGGAGCGGGCCGGCGCACGCATCGCGTGGAGTGCGGCACCGCGCGTGGCAACCAGCGCACGCAAGGACGCACGGGCGCGCGGCGGCTTCGGCGACGCACTGCTGGCCGCCATCGCGGCCGGCCTGGCGCCCACAGAACCGCCGCTGGCAGCCTGAAACCATTGAAGGGGCTGTGTTGGGTAAGCTGGTGCGCCCCTCAGCCCACCCGCCCGTTCCATGCACCTTGCACCACTCGCCGCATGCCCACTTCTGCTCGCCATGGCTGGCCTGCTCGTCGCGAGTTGCAGCAACACCAGCGGCTGCGAGGCACGCTACGCGGCGTCGCCGCAGTTCAAGGGCTGCACGTTCCAGAACCCGCCCAACCCGGATGCCCTGCCCTCGGCCGGCACCTGGAAGATCTGGTCGCGCTTTCTCTTCGCCGGCAAGGTCGACACGGTGCCGGTCGATCCGATCCCGGTGCAGCCGCTGACCACCGCGCAGCTCGAGGCGCTCGACCCGCAGGCCAACCATGTGGTGCGCCTGGGCCACTCGTCGCACCTGCTCAAGCTGCGCGGCAAGTTCTGGCTGATCGATCCGGTGTTCGGCGAGCGCGTCTCGCCCTTCAGCTTCATCGGGCCGCGGCGCTTTCACAAGCCGCCGCTCACGCTGGAACAGCTGCCGCCGATCGAGGGCCTGATCCTTTCGCACGACCACTACGACCACCTGGACGTGCCGACCATCGAGTACCTGGCGAAGCGGGTGCAGCGCTACTTCGTGCCGCTGGGCGTGAAAGCCCGGCTTGTCGAGATGGGCGTGCCGCCCGAGCGCATCGAGGAGTTCGACTGGTGGCAGGCCGGCGCGCACGACGGCGTGCAGCTCACCGCCGCGCCGTCGCAGCATTTCTCCGGCCGCACGCTGAACGACCGCGACCGCACGCTCTGGGCCTCGTGGGTGATCCAGAGCGGCACGCAGCGCATCTTCTACAGCGGCGATTCGGGCTACTTTGCCGGCTTCAAGCAGATCGGCGAGCGCTTCGGCGGTTTCGACCTGGCGCTGATGGAGAACGGCGCCTACGACGCCAACTGGCCCGCCGTGCACATGACGCCCGAGCAGACCGTACAGGCCTTCCAGGACTTGCGCGGCAAGGTGCTGTTCTCGGTGCACAACAGCACCTTCGACCTGGCCTTCCACACCTGGCACGACCCGCTGGATCGCATTGCGGATCTGTCGGCAGCGCAGCAGATCGAGCTGGCCACGCCGGTGATCGGCGAAGTCCTGACGGTGGGTGCGCCGCGCAAGAACGTGCGCTGGTGGGCAGGACTGAAATGACTCCGATCGAGGGGTCAGCGTTGCTGACGCCGCTCGCGCGCACGCCGAACCTGGCGGCTCTGCACGGCTTCGGCGA
Source organism: Variovorax sp. (assembly GCA_040003555.1). Classification (GTDB taxonomy): domain Bacteria; phylum Pseudomonadota; class Gammaproteobacteria; order Burkholderiales; family Burkholderiaceae_C; genus Variovorax. The sequence goes on from JBDUCH010000272.1 coordinate 4,489, forward strand.
CCGCACGCTCGCGCGCGGCCTTTTTCTCGCGCCGGCCACGCGACAGCCAGCGGCCGACGAAGAAGCTGGCCAGGCCGCTGACCACGGCGATCACGATGGCGATGGTTCCGACTTCCATCACTGCACCCGCACGATGCTGGCCGGCTTGAAGCCGAGGTCGGCCGCCTTGCCCTTGCGCGCGCGGGCGGCGCGTGCGTTGTTGAGCGTTCGGATCTCCAGCGTTTCTTCGCGCTCCTTGCCACCGCGGCCGATGCCTTCGATCTTCACGCTGCGCGTGTAGGCCGCCGCACCCGCGAGCGTGTCCTTGGCTTCGAGGTCGATCAACGTCAGACCGCGACCGCCCTTGGGAAGGCTTTTCAGCTCGCTGATGTCGAAGGTCAGGATGCGGCCGCCGGTCGAGGCGCAGGCCACATGCGTCGCGGCCGGCAGCGGCTCGGCACCGCTCGCGCCGCCGACCAGCGACGGTCGGCACAACTGCTCGCCTTCGCCCACGTCGATGAAGGCCTTGCCGCCGCGCTGGCGCGAGATCATGTTCTCGACCGCGGCAATGAAGCCGTAGCCGCCGGTGTTGGACAGCAGCAGGTTCGCGCCGAGCGGGCCGGCAAAGTAATGCGCCACGTGCGTGCCGCTGTCGAGGTCGATCAGCGTGGTCACCGGCTGGCCGTCACCGCGGCCGCCCGGCAGCGAGGCCACGGGCACGGTGTAGACGCGCACGCCCTTGTCCTTGGCGGTGCCGAACACCAGCAGCGTGTCGACCGTGCGGCATTCGAACGCGCAGTACAGCGCGTCGCCGGACTTGAAGCTGTATTCCGGCGCGGGCGCACCAGCGGCACGTTCGCTGGCCCAGCCCTTCTGCGCACGCACCCAGCCCTTCTGCGAGACGATCACGGTGACCGGCTCATCGACCACCTTTACCTCGGCCACGGCGCGCTTCTCGGCCTGGATCAGCGTGCGGCGCGGATCCTCGAAGGTCTTGGCATCGGACTCGATTTCCTTCACCAGCAGGCGGCGCAGCGTGGCCGGACTGCCAAGGATGTCTTCGAGCTTCTTCTGGTCTTCGCGCAGGCCTTTCAGCTCCTGCTCGATCTTGATCGCTTCGAGCCGCGCGAGCTGGCGCAAGCGGATTTCGAGAATGTCTTCGGCCTGGCGGTCGCTCAGATTGAAGCGCGCGATCAAGGCGGCTTTGGGGTCGTCCGCGGCGCGGATGATAGCGATCACCTCGTCGATGTTGAGCAGCACCAGCTGCCGCCCTTCGAGGATGTGGATGCGGTCCAGCACCTTGTCGAGCCGATGGCGCGAGCGCTTTTCGACCGTGATCTCGCGGAACGCGATCCACTCGTTGAGCATCTGGCGCAGCGACTTCTGCGTCGGCTTGCCGTCGATGCCGACCATCGTGAGGTTGATCGGCGACGAGGTCTCGAGCGAGGTCTGCGCCAGCAAGGTGGTGATGAAGTCCTCCTGGCTGATGCGCGAGGTCTTGGGCTCGAACACCAGGCGCACGGC
>JBDUCH010000031.1:0-20214 GCA_040003555.1 Variovorax sp.
GCCGGATCGCTCATGGTGATGGTGCGCGCGTGGTGCGCCACCTGCTGGCCGGGCGCGTTCTCGTAGCGGTCGACCGCGATGGTTTCGACGCCCAGGCGCTGCAGGGCGATCAGCACCTCCTTGCCGAGTTCACCGGAGCCGAGCAGCATCACGCGGGTTGCAGAGGGGGAAAGAGGGGTTCCAAACGTCGTCATGGCGACGACTTTAATTCACGGCTTGACCCACAATGTCGGATTTTCCAGGAGCTTCCCCAAATGGCTATTCAGACCGTCGGCATCATCGGCGCCGGCACCATGGGCAACGGCATCGCGCAGGCGTGTGCGGTGGCGGGCGTCAACGTCATCATGGTCGACATCGCGCAGGCCGCGGTCGACAAGGGCGTGGCCACGGTGTCCGGCAGCCTCGACCGGCTGATCAAGAAGGAAAAGCTGACCGAAGCGCAGAAGACCGCGGCGCTGGCACTCATCAAGGGCTCGACCGACTACGCCGAACTCAAGGGTGCGCAGCTGGTGATCGAAGCCGCCACCGAGAACCACGCGCTCAAGCTCAAGATCCTGAAACAGGTCGACGAGCTGCTGGCGCCCGAGGTGATCATCGCGTCGAACACCTCGTCGATCTCGATCACGCAGCTGGCCGCCGCCACCTCGCGTGCCGACCGCTTCATCGGCATGCATTTCTTCAATCCGGTGCCGATGATGGCGCTGGTGGAGATCATCCGCGGCTACCTCACCAGCGACGCCACCCACGATGCGGTGAAGGAACTGGCCGTCCGGCTCGGCAAGTCGCCGATCACGGTGAAGAACGCGCCCGGCTTCGTGGTCAACCGCATCCTGGTGCCGATGATCAACGAGGCCTTCTTCGTGCTGGCCGAAGGGCTCGCCACGGCCGAGGACATCGACGACGGCATGAAGCTCGGCTGCAACCAGCCGATCGGCCCGCTGGCGTTGGCCGACATGATCGGCCTCGATGTGTGCCTGGCCGTGATGGAGGTGTACCTGGAGCAGTTCGGCGATTCCAAGTACCGGCCATGCCCGCTGCTCAAGGAAATGGTCGCTGCAGGGCAACTCGGCCGCAAGACGAAGCGCGGCGTTTATACCTACTAGCCATGACCGCCATCGCCACTGACCCACCCGCCGAAGGCTGCATCGACACGCAGGTGCTCGACCACGTGCTGCTGATCGGCATCAACCGCCCGGCCAAGCGCAACGGCTGGACGCCGCCGATGTTCAGGCAGCTCGCCGAGGCCTACACGCGGCTCGACGACGACCCGGCGCTGCGCGTGGGCGTGCTGCACGCGTTCGGCGACCACTTCACCGCGGGCCTCGACCTACCGGCCGTGGCCGAGTACATGCGGCGCGGCGAGAAGGCGACGCCCGAAGGGCTGGTCGAACCGCACGACTTCGGCCTGCCCGGCTACCGCCGGCGCACCAAGCCGATGGTGGTGGCGGTCAAGGGCATCTGCTTCACGGTCGGCATCGAGCTGATGCTCGGAGCCGACATCGTGGTGGCGGCCGACAACTGCCGCTTTTCGCAGATGGAAGTGCAGCGCGGGATCATGGCCACCGGCGGCGCCACGCTGCGCATGGCCGAGCGCGCGGGCGTCGGCAACGCGATGCTGCACCTGCTGACGGCCGACGAGTTCGACAGCGCCGAGGCCTTGCGCTGCAACTTCGTTCAGAAGGTGGTGCCGACCGGCCAGGAGCTGGATGCGGCGCTCAAGATCGCTCAGCGCATTGCGGCCCAGGCGCCGCTGGCCGTGGTCGCTACCCGGCTGAACGTGATCAAGGCGGTCGAACAGGGCCCACTCGCGGCCGTATCCGAATTCATCGAGACGCAAAAGCGCCTGTCGAACAGCGAGGATGCGGCCGAAGGCGTGCGCTCGTTCGTGGAGCGGCGGCCCTCGCGCTTCAGCGGGCGCTGACGACGCCGCGGGCGCGGCTCAGCCGCGGCCGGCGCCGTCGAACTGCCGCATCATCGCGACCGTGTCGTCGCCGCCCAGCCCCGCGGCGACGAAGCTTCGATGGAGTTCGGTGACCATGCCTGCCAGCGGCAACGTCAGCTGCTCGGCGTGCACGAAGGCTCGCACCGCATCGAGATCCTTCAGCATGTTGTCGATGCGGCCGGTGGGCGTCATGTCGCGCGCGGCCATCTTGGGGCCGAACTCACGCAGGATCTGGCTGTCGGCCCGCCCGCCCGCAAGCGCGGCGGGCAGACGGGCCGCGTCCACGCCGCCAGCCTCCGCCAGGCGCACCGCCTCGGCCATGGCCTGGAAGCCGATCGCGCAGAGCAACTGGTTGACCAGCTTGGTGGTCTGGCCGGCGCCGCTTTCGCCCATGTGCGTGTAGTTGGCGCACAGGCTGTCCATCACGGCGCGCGCACGCGCCACGTCATCCGCGCTGCCGCCCGCCATGACGGTCAGCTGCCCCAGCAGCGCCTTCGGCGCGCCCCCGGAGAGCGGCGCGTCCACGAATCCCATGCCGGTGCGCTCGCGCAGCGACTGGGCCAGCCGGCGCGTGGCGGGCGGGTCGATCGACGACATGTCGATCAGCAGCCGCCGGGCATCGGCCGGGGCAGCGGCGATGCCCGCCTCGCCGAAGATCGCGCGCTCCACAACGGCTGCGGCGTTGAGGCTGGTGATGACGAAGTCGCTGGCCGCGGCCGCTGCGGCGGCAGTGCCTGCGGCCTGCGCGCCCTGCCCCTCCAGCGCCGCGACCTTGGCCGGGTCGAGGTCGAACACGCTCACGCTGTGGCCGCAGTCGAGCAGCCGGCGCGCGATGGCCGAACCCATGATGCCCACGCCGATGACGGCCACGCGCTGACTCGGAAATGCCATGGCGAAACTCTCTTTGCGGTGTGGTCTGCGTTCCGGGCCGGCAGTGTGCCAACACGGCCACGACGCGGGGCAGCAGGCGCCTCGATGTGTGACAGGGGTTGAAAGTTACCGGTATCTATTTCGCCCGTCAAGCAGAAAATCCGTCTAGGAGCTCTCGCGCTGCTCGATACGGAACGGGATCAGCACGGTCTCGGCGGGCGGCCGATGGCCGTCGCGCAGGCCGTCGATCGCGCTCAGCAGCAGCTCCCCGGCTGCGCGGCCGATGCCCGCGCAGTCCACCGCCACGGTGGTGATGCGCGGGTGCGCGGTCCGCGCCACCTCGAAATCGCCGAAGCCGGCGATCGCGATGCGCCCCGGCACATCCCATCCGCGCCGCTGGCATTCCATGAGCGCGCCGAAGGCCGACAGATCCGACACGCAGACCACTGCGTCCACGTCGGGCCATTGCCGGATCAGCTGAACCACGGCTTCGCCGCCCTGGGCCATTGAGATCGGCGGCTGCCCGAAACTGATGACCCGGCCGTCGGGCAGGCCCAGTTCGCGGATCGCCTGCGCGTACCCGCGCCGCCGATCGGCACCCCGCGTGTCGCGGTTGGAGGTGCCGCCGATGAAGGCGATGCGCCGATAGCCCTTGGCATGCAGGTGCCGCACCATGACCGCGGCCGCCTCGGCATTCGAGAAGCCGACCACATGCTCGATCGGCTTGGCAGGCAGATCCCAGGTCTCCACCACCGGGATGCCGGCGGCGCGCAGCATGCTGCGCGACGCCGTTGTGTGGCTGCCGCCAGTGAGGATCACTCCTTCGGGGCGGCGCGAGAGCATCGCGCGGATCAAGCGCTCCTCGGTTTCCACGCGGTAGTCGGTGTAGCCCAGCAGCAGCTGCAGTCCGCGCGCCTCGACGACATTGGTGAGACCCTGGGCGGTTTCGGAGAAGTTCGAGTTGTTCAGCGATGGGAGCAGTGCCGCGACAAAGCCGGAGCGCTTGCTGGAAAAGGTGCGCGCGGTCTGGTCGATCACGTAGCCCATGTCCTCGCAGGCCTGCAGGATGCGCTGGCGCAATGCCTCGGAGGTCACGCGTTCGCTTTCCACGCTGCGGTTGAGCGCCCGCGATACGGTCATCTTGGAAACGCCCACGCGCGCGGCGACGTCGGCCATCGTCACGGGCCGCAGGGGGGAAGCAAGGGCTTTTTTCGAGGCCAAGTCCGAACTTTATTGCAAGCAAGACGCGAAACGCCAGGCGCGTGATACCGATACCACATCCAGCACTCACCCTGAAGTCCGGTCGGCGCCGGATTCAGCGAAGTTTAATCGGCGAAGCGCGCTGCGGCACGTCCGGGAAAAACCTAGATACCGGTATCTTTATTGGTGCCACACTGCGGGCCACTCGATCTCGCCGCCGATGACCCTCGAAGTTCTCGACCCCCGTTTCGCCGCCGTGACTCAGGGCGCGGCCGGGCCATGAACGCGCCGCTGCTGCAGTTCCAGTCGGTCAGCAAGCGCTTCGGCGGCACGCAGGCCGTGGACAACGTAACGCTCGATGTGCATGCCGGCGAAATCCTCGCGCTGCTCGGCGAGAACGGCGCCGGCAAGTCCACCCTGATCAAGTTGCTCGCGGGCATCTATCCGGCGGATCAGGGCGAGATCCTGTTCGACGGCCGCCCGCAGGCCGACTGGCGGCGTGGCGATCGGCGCGAGCAGCCGGTCGCCTTCATCCACCAGGATCTGGGCCTGGTCGAATGGATGACGGTGGCCGAGAACGTCGGCCTCGGCACCGGCTATCCGCGCCGCTTCGGCCTCATCGACTGGTCCGCCGCCAGCGCCACCGCGCGCCGCGTGATGGCGCGCGTGGGCTGCGACATCGACCCCGGCCGGCGCGTGTTTTCGCTCACGCGCGCCGAGAAGTCGCTGCTGGCCATTGGCCGCGCCCTCGAAGTGAAAGCGCGGCTGCTGGTGCTCGACGAACCCTCGGCCAGCCTGCCGATGAGCGACGTGGAGCGCATGTTCGGCGTGCTGCGCGAGCTGCGCCGCGACGGCGTGGCGATGCTGTATGTGTCGCACCGGCTCGATGAGGTGATGGCCATCTCCGACCGTGCGGCCGTCATGCGCGACGGCAAGCTGGTGGCGGTCAAGACCACGGCGCAAACCAGTGAACACGAGCTGGTCGGGCTGATCGTCGGCAAGGCGCTGTCGGCGTCGGTGGAAAAGGCGCCGCCCCCCGCGCGCAGCGAGCCAGTGCTGCAGCTCGACGGCGCCGCCAGCGGCAATGCCGGCCCCTTGAACCTCGCCGTGCATCGCGGCGAGGTGCTGGGGCTGGTCGGCCTGCGCGGCGCGGGCCACGAAGCCATCAGCCGCGCCATCTTCGGCCGCGAGCCGCTGTCGGCCGGCCGCATGCGGCTGCTTGGCAATGCCTGCGAATTCACCAGCCCGGCCGATGCCATCCGCGCCGGCGTGGCCTATGTCGCCGGCGAACGCCTCGAAGAAAACCTGGCCGGTTCGATGACCGTGCTCGAAAACCTGTTTCCCAACGCCGCGCTGCATGGCGATCGCGGCCTGGCCTTCGACCGCCCGCGCCGCGAGAACGACCATGCGCTCGCGCTGATCCGGCGTTTCGACATCAACCCGCCCGCGCCCTCGGCCGAGGTGCAGCAGCTCTCGGGCGGCAACCAGCAGAAGGTGGTGCTGGCGCGCTGGTTCCATCTCGACAAGCCGCTGGTGGTGCTGGAGGAGCCGACCGCAGGCGTGGATGTCGGCGCCAAGCGGCAGATCTACGGCGTGCTGCGCGAGCGTGCGGAGGCCGGCACCGCGCTGATCGTTGTGTCCACCGATTTCGAGGAAATCGCCACGGTATGCACCCGCGTGCTGGTCTTTCGCGACGGGCTGATCACGGCCGAACTCACGGGCGATGCGATCACGGTGGAAAGACTTCTGGCATTGGCAGCAGGCGCGGCAACGCGCGAGGAGGTTCGCGCATGAGCAGTTCGATCAAGTCCACGGCGCTGGAGCCCGACAAGTCGCTCGACGGCGAGGCCGTGTCCCTGCTGCAGGGCATCGGCCGCGCGATGCCGGTCTACGGCCTCGTGGTGCTGACGGTGGCGCTGGCGCTGCTGTTCTCGGTGCTCCTGCCCGACACCTTTCCGACGCTGTTCAACCTGCGCGCGATCCTGGCCGACAAATCGGTGATCGCGCTGCTCGCGCTGGCCGCGACCATCCCGATGATCACCGGCAAGATCGACCTCACGGTGGGCTACGGCATCGTGCTGTGGCACATCCTCGCGATCAGCCTGCAGACGCAGCTGGGCCTGCCCTGGCCGGTGGCCGTGCTGGTGGTGCTGGCGTGCGCGGCGCTGTTCGGCGTGCTCAACGGCCTGCTGGTCGAGCTGGCGCAGATCGACTCCTTCATCGCCACGCTGGGCACCGGCACGGTGATCTACGCGGTGGCCATGTGGCACAGCGGCGGGCGCCAGGTGGTGGGCGAGCTGCCTGACGGCTTCGTCGGCATTGCGGGCGGCACCCTGCTGGGCCTGCCCATCGGCGCCTTCTATGTGCTCGCGGTGAGCGTCACGCTGTGGGTGGTCACCGAGTTCACGCCGCTGGGCCGCGCGCTCTATGTGATTGGCGCGAACCCGAAGGCGGCGCAGCTCAATGGCATTTCGGTGCGCCGGCACGTGATGGGTGCGTTTGTCGCCTCGGGGCTGCTGTCGGGCTTTGCGGGCGTGCTGCTGGCCTCGCGGCTGCAGATCGGGCAGGCCAGCGTGGGGCTCGAATTTCTGCTGCCGGCGCTGGTCGGCGCCTTTCTCGGCTCCACCACCATCCGCCCCGGCCGCGTGAATGTGTGGGGCACGCTGGTGGGCGTGGCGATTCTCGCCATCGGCATCTCGGGCATCCAGCAGTTCGGCGGCGCCTTCTATGTGGAGCCGCTGTTCAACGGGCTGACGTTGCTGGTGTCCATCGGCATCGCAGGCTGGGCGCAGCAGCGGCGCAACCGTTCGATCAAGCGCCGCATCGCCGAGCGGCAGCTCGACCATGCGGCACCGGTTCCCTCAACGCCGTCGAAATGAAGATGGCCCCCCGCAACCACTGGAGACAAGCATGAAGAAGAGTGTTCACGCGCGTACGGCGGCCGCCGTGCTGGCCTTGTGCGCCGCAGCCACGCTGGCGACCAAGGCGATGGCCGACGACTTTCTCGACGCCGCGAAGAAGAAGGTCGATGTCGCCACCATGACCAAGGAGAAGTGGGACGGCCCCACCACCGGCCCCAAGGCCACCGCCGGCAAGACCATCGTCTTCGTCGCGGGCGACATGAAGAACGGCGGCATCGTCGGCGTCAGCAAGGGCGTGGAGGAAGCGGCGCGAGCCATCGGCTGGACCGCGCGCGTGATCGACGGACAGGGCACGGTCAGCGGCCGCACCGCCGCGCTCAACCAGGCGCTGGCGGTCAAGCCCGCGGGCATCGTGGTCGGCGGCTTCGACACGACTGAGCAGAAGGCGGCCTTTTCGGGCGCGGCCAAGTCTGGCATTCCGCTGGTCGGCTGGCACTCGGGCGAGCAGCCGGGCCCGAACGACAAGGCCGGCCTCTACGCCAACGTGACCACCGTGACCGACGACGTGGCCGATGTCGCCGCCTCATGGGTGGTGGCCGATTCGGGCGGCAAGGCGGGCGTGGTGATCTTCACCGACTCGCAGTACGCCATTGCGCTTTACAAGGCGCGCGCAATGGAGGCGGTCATCAAGAAGTGTGGCGGCTGCACCGTGCTGAGCTTCGAGGACAGCCCGATCTCCGAGAGCTCCACCCGCATGCCGCAGCTCACCACCTCGCTGCTGCAGCGCTTCGGCGACAAGTGGACGCATTCGCTGGCGATCAACGACCTGTACTTTGACTTCATGGGCCCCTCGCTCACGGCGGCAGGCAAGAAGGGCGACGGTTCGCCCAAGGCCGTATCGGCCGGCGACGGCTCGGAAGCTGCTTACCAGCGCATCCGCACCCAGCGCTACCAGGCCGGCACCGTGCCCGAGCCGCTGAACATGCAGGGCTGGCAGATCGTCGACGAGCTCAATCGCGCCTTCAGCAAGGAGAAGTGGTCGGGCTATGTGCCCAAGGTGCACCTCGTGACCGTGGGCAACGTGGGCAAGGACGGCGGACCGAAGAACGTGTTCGACCCCGACAACGGCTACCGCACGCAGTACAAGACGCTGTGGGGCAAGTGAGATTCCGCTGAGCAGCGCGCCTACCAATCGGTAGGCTCTCAATTAAGTTGCGCGCAATTTAATTGTTCGCTACAATTCAACCATGCGCACCGCACTCACCACCGACGACCAGCTGAAGCTGGACAACCAGTTGTGCTTCGCGGTGTATTCGGCGTCGCTCGCGATGACACGGCTCTACAAGCCGCTGCTCGAAAAGCTCAACCTCACCTACCCGCAATACCTCGTCATGCTCGCGCTCTGGGAGCGCGACGGGTTGATGGTGTCGGAGCTCGGCACGCAGTTGTCACTGGACTCGGGCACGCTCACGCCGTTGCTCAAGCGGCTCGAAACCAACGGGCTCGTGTCCCGGCTGCGGGATGTGGCCGACGAGCGGCGCGTGCACATCACGCTCACGCCAGCGGGGCGCAAGCTCAAGGCTCAGGCCGCGAGCGTCCCGGGTTGCCTGCTGGCCGCGAGTCAGTGCTCCATTTCGGAACTGAGGGGGCTCACGCGCCAGCTGCAGGCGCTGCGCGACCGCGTGAAGGCTGCCGCCTGAGTTCTTTGTTTCTCTTTTTTCTCTCACCACCACTCCAACCAAAGGAAATCACCATGACGACAAAACTCGACAAAGTGCTCTACACCGCCGAAGCCCACACCACCGGTGGCCGTGACGGCGCGGGCAAGTCCAGTGACGGCGCAATCGACGTGCAACTGAGCTCGCCCGGTTCGGGCAAGCCGGGCACCAACCCCGAGCAACTGTTCGCGGTCGGCTATGCCGCCTGCTTCATCGGCGCGATGAAGGCTGTCGGCCCGAAGATCAGCGTGAAGGTGCCGGACGACGTGGCAATCGACTCCAAGGTTTCCCTCGGCCCGACGAACGGCGGCGCGGCCTACGGCATCTCGGTCAAGCTGGTGATCACGCTGCCGGGCCTGGATGACGCACAGAAGAAGCTGCTGGTCGAAACCGCGCACAAGGTGTGCCCGTACTCGAACGCCACGCGCGGCAACATCGACGTCGACCTCGAAATCGTCTGATCCGGCGCCGGGCCTGCGCCCGAAGCCCGTGGCCGTCGCCCATGCGACGCCCGCGGGCTTTTTTGCATGCGCTTGTCGCGTTGCTGCGCTAAGGTGGGCGCATGAGCACCACCACCCTCCTCATCCGCAAGGACGCGCTCGGCACCACGCGCCTGAACAGCACCGAAGACGCGCCTCTGGCCGACGGCCAGGTACGGGTTCGCGTCGAGTCCTTCGCGCTGACCTCCAACAACATCACCTACGCTGCCTTCGGCGCCGCGATGAACTACTGGGGGTTCTTTCCGAGCGCCGAAGAAGGTTTCGGCGTGATCCCGGTGTGGGGCTTCGGCACCGTGGCGCAATCGCTGCATCCCGGCGTGGCGGTGGGCGAGCGCCTGTACGGCTACTTCCCGATGGCCGATCAGGTGGTGCTGCAGCCGGAACGGCTCAGGCCCGACGGCTTTTTCGATGCGGCGCCGCATCGCGCCGAGCTGCACGCGGTCTACAACCGCTACACGCGCTGCAACGCAGACCCGTTCTACACCGCCGACACCGAAGACACCCAGGCGCTGCTGCGGCCGCTGTTCATCACGTCGTGGCTGATCGACGACTTTCTGGCCGACAACGGTTTCTTCGAGGCCGACACCATCCTGGTGTCGAGCGCTTCGAGCAAGACGGCCTACGGCACCGCCTTCCAGCTGGCGCAGCGGCCCGGCCTCGAAGTGGTCGGCCTCACATCGCCGGGGAACAAGCTTTTCTGCGAAAGCCTGGGCTGCTACAGCCGGGTGATCGGCTACGACGAGCTGGAGCTGGTCCCGAGCGACGCGGCATGCGCATATGTCGACTTCGCGGGCAATGCGGCGCTGCGGCTCGCCGTCCACACCCGTTTCGTCAACCTGCGCTACAGCAGCTCGATCGGCGGCACGCACGTTGAACAGCTGGGCGGTGCAAAGGACTTGCCGGGCCCGCGCGCCACGCTGTTCTTTGCACCGGCGCAGATCAAGAAGCGCACCGAAGAGTGGGGCTCGGCCGGCCTCGGCGAGCGCATGCTGAAAGCCTGGACGACCTTCACCGCGCAAGTCACCGATCCGGCGGCGCCCTGGCTGGTGGCCGACCACCACCGCGGGCCGGAGGCCGTGCAGGCGGCCTACCTCGAAGTGCTGGCGGGCCGCAGCCACCCGCGCGTGGGGCACATGCTGTCGCTAATCAAGCCGTAGCGGCCCGATGCGGCCGGGCGCGACAATGGCCCGGATGCACCCAGACCAACCCGGCGCCACGCCCGCCTCTCCTGCGCCCTCGTCCACCCATCCGTACCAATCGCTCACGCCCGACGTGGTGCTCGACGCCCTGGCCACGCTCGACCTGCACGGCGACGGCCGCCTGCAGGCACTGAGCTCCTACGAAAACCGGGTCTACCAGATCCACCTGGAAGACCGCAGCATCGTGGTCGCCAAGTTCTATCGGCCGGGCCGCTGGAGCGAGGCGCAGATCCTCGAGGAGCACGCGTTCTCGGCCGAGCTCACCGCCGCCGAAGTGCCGGCCGTGGCGCCGCTCGAACTGAAGGGCGCGACGCTGCACGAGCACGCCGGCTTTGCGTTCAGCGTGAGCCCGTACCGCGGCGGCCGCCCGCCCGAGCTGGACGACTTCGAGGTGCTCGAATGGATCGGCCGCTTTCTCGCGCGCATCCACACCGTGGGTGGCAAGCGGCCGTTCGCCGCGCGGCCGGCACTCGACCTGCAGAGCTTCGGCATCGCCTCGCGCGACTGGCTGCTGGGCCACGACAAGATCCCGCTCGACGTGCAGAGCCTGTGGGAGAAACACTGCAACCAGGCGCTCGACCTGATCGCGGCTACGGCCCTCGCCACGGATGCCAAGGGCGCCTTCGGCACCGAGTTCAAGAGCCTGCGCCTGCACGGCGACTGCCACCCCGGCAACATCCTCTGGACGCCGACCGACCGCCCCGATGGCGGCCCGCACTTCGTCGACCTGGACGACGCGCGCACCGGCTTCGCAGTGCAGGACCTGTGGATGCTGCTGTCGGGCGAGCGCGCGCAGCGCACCGGACAGCTCAGCGGCCTGCTCGAGGGCTACGAGCAGTTCCGCGAGTTCGACCGGCGCGAGCTGGCGCTGATCGAACCGCTGCGCACGCTGCGCCTGATCCACTACAGCGCCTGGCTTGCGCGGCGCTGGCAGGATCCGATCTTCCCGATCAACTTTCCGTGGTTCGGCTCGAGCGACTACTGGAACGGACAGGTGCAGATGCTGCAGGATCAGTGCGAGACGATGGAAGAAGCACCGCTGTACGCCTGACCCGCAAACCGGATCAGACCAGCAACGCGTTGACGCGCCGCACGTAGGCAGCAGGGTCGGCCGGCATGCCGCCCTCGGCCAGCAGCGCCTGGTCGAACAGGATGTTGGCAAGGTCGTCGAAGTGTGCCGAGCCTTCCAGCTTCCTGACCAGCGCATGCTCGGCGTTGACTTCAAGCACCGGCTTCAGGTCGGGCGCCGGCTGGCCGGCCTGCTTGAGCATGCGCGCGAGCTGCGTGCTCATGCCGCCGTCCTGCACCACGAGGCAGGCCGGTGAATCGACCAGGCGGGTGGTGACGCGCACGTCCTGGGCCTTGTCCTTGAGCGCTTCCTTTAGCTTTTCGAGCAGCGGCTTGAAGGATTCGGCGGCTTCCTCCGCCGCCTTCTTCTCGTCTTCGTCCTGCAGCTTGCCGAGGTCGACCGCGCCCTTGGCCACGCTTTGCAGCGGCGTGCCGTCGAACTCGTTGAGGTAGTTGAGCGCCCACTCGTCGACGCGGTCGGTCATCAGCAGCACCTCGATGCCCTTCTTCTTGAAGACCTCGAGCTGCGGGCTGTTCTTCGCGGCGGCCATGGTGTCGGCCGTGATGTAGTAGATCGCGTCCTGGCCTTCCTTCATGCGCGCCTTGTAGTCGGCGAAGCCGACGCTCACGCTGTCGCTGGTGGTCGAGGCGAAGCGCAGCAGCTTCGCGATGCGCTCGCGGTTGGCGTTGTCTTCGCCCAGGCCTTCCTTCAGCACCGCGCCGAACTCGGCATAGAACTTTGCGTACTTGCCGGCTTCGTCCTCGGCCGCCGCATCGTCCTTCTTGTCGACCACGTCGGTCACGCCCTCTTCGGCTGGCGCCGGCGTGGCCTTCTTCGCCAGGTCTTCCAGCATGCCGAGCACGCGCTTGGTGCTGCCTTCGCGGATCGCCTTCACGTCGCGGCTTTCCTGCAGCAGTTCGCGGCTCACGTTCAGCGGCAGGTCGGCGCTGTCGATCACGCCCTTGACGAAGCGCAGGTACACCGGCATCAGCGCCTCGGCGTCGTCCATGATGAAGACGCGCTTGACGTAGAGCTTGACGCCCGCGCTCTTCTCCCGGTTCCACAGGTCGAATGGTGCCTTGGCCGGGATATAGAGCAGCTGCGTGTATTCGGTCGAGCCTTCGACGCGGTTGTGGCTCCAAGCCAGCGGCGCCTCGAAGTCGTGGCTGATGGCCTTGTAGAACTCGCTGTACTGCTCAGGCGTGATGTCCTTCTTGCTGCGGCTCCAGAGGGCGTTGGCCTTGTTGACCGTTTCCCATTCGCCGGTCTTCACCATTGCGCCGGGCTGGTCGTTCTCGCCCTCTTTCCATTCCTCTTTCTCCATGAGGATCGGCAGCGAGATGTGGTCGGAGTACTTGCCGACGATCGACTTGAGCTTCCACGCGTTGAGGTATTCCCCGGCGCTGTCCTTTTCATCGCTGCGCAGATGCAGCGTGACGCTGGTGCCGCGCGCCGGGCGGGTGATCACGTCGACTTCGAAGTCGCCGGCGCCACCGCTCGTCCAGCGCACGCCCTCTTCCGCAGCCAGGCCGGCGCGGCGCGATTCCACCGTGATCTTGTCGGCCACGATGAAGCCCGAATAGAAGCCCACGCCGAACTGGCCGATGAGCTGTGCGTCGGCTTTCTGGTCGCCGCTGAGCCTGGCCATGAAGTCCTTGGTTCCGCTCTTGGCGATGGTGCCGAGGTTGTCAATCGCCTCGTCGCGCGACAGCCCGATGCCCTTGTCGGTGATCGTGAGCGTCCTGGCGGCGGCGTCGAAGCTCAGCCGCACGTCCAGATCGGGCTGGTCTTCGTACAGCGCGGGGTGGTCGAGCGCCTCGAAGCGCAGCTTGTCGCATGCATCCGACGCGTTTGAGATCAGCTCGCGCAGAAAGATCTCCTTGTTGGAGTAGAGCGCGTGGGTGACGAGGTGAAGCAGTTGGGCCACTTCGGCCTGGAAAGGGAGTTTGGTGCTGGCGCTGGTCATGGCAGGAATGTTTCAGGGTCGTGGGCCGGCACGGCTGCCGGCCCTGAAGTCACGTGGTTGCGGCCGCCGAATTTTCAACGGCCAACGGCCGCCGCGGGCCTGTGATTGTCGGGCTTGTGGGCCCGGTAACGAATTCGGGCCGATCTGAGGCACTGGCGCGACAAAGAGCGTGCTTATTTAACAGATGTCGGTCGTTAGTTCACAAAAAGGCTTTGATCTGTAGTCTTTCTCTTACAGTCCGTTTCGCCGACAGACTTTCAGCTAAGACCTTTGTCCAATTTACAACCTCTCTTAAATACATATTCATCATGAAAAGGCTCCTTCTTGTTTCCGCTCTCGCAGCGCTCGTGTCCCCGATGGCCGCACTGGCCGAAAGCGCCATGGTTGCGCCGGCCGCCGCCGCCGCGACGGCATCTGCGAAGCTTGACTTCCGCATCGTCGTGCCGCGCGTGCTGTTTCTGCAGGTCGGCACCGGCACCAAGTTCGTCGCCAACACAGGCGTCGACCTGATCGACTTCTCGGTGCCAGCGGCCAACGTCGGCGATGGCACGGTCGTGGCAGCCACGGCCGCCAGCGGCGACCTGACCAACGGCGCGGTCACCGTGCGTGTCATGGGCAACGGCGCCAGCACGATCTCGCTCAACTCCGCCACCACGGGCGCAATGAACAATGGCTCGGGCGCGACAGTCGGCTGGAACCGCATCGCTGTGGCCGCGGCACCGCTGACGGCTGGCACCACGACCGGTTTCAACAACACCGGCATTGCCCACCCCGCCTTCGCCGCCTCGAACACCGGCAACGGCACTGCCACCACGCTGAACGCCACCAATGGCGTGGTGCGCGAAGAAGGCAAGTGGACCTTCACCTATCTGAACCAGGACATCCTCGCGGCCGGCACCTACGGCGGCGTGAACACCAACGCCGGCCGTGTGACCTACACCGCCTCGATGCCCTGAGCATCTGCATCACCTGACGACTGAACGCCATGCGAACAGGAGCGCGGCTGACACTGCTGGCCGCGCTTGCGACTGCGCTGGTGTCGGCGCACGCCGAATCGGATTTCACCACGAGCTCCGGGTCGATGACGGCGACCGCACGGCTGGACTTCATCGTCACGATTCCGCGCGTGCTGTACCTGCGGGTCGGCACGGGCACCAGTTTCACCAGCGTCGGTACCGTCAACCTGATCGACATCACGGTGCCGGCGGCGGCGGTCGGTAACGGTGTGGCGGTCGCCGCCACCGGCGGCGACATCGGCGCCGGCGCGGTGACGGTACGGGTGATGGGCAACGGCGGCAACATCACGCTCAACTCCAACACCACCGGCCCGCTCAACAACGGCGTCGCGGCGCAACAGATCGGCTGGAACCGCATCAATGTGGCGAGCGCCCCACTGGCCAGCACGACCAGCGGCTTCAACAACAGCGCAATCACCCATCCGGCCTTCAACGCCACAGGCGGCGCCGGCACTGCCGTGCTGCTGACCGCCAGCAACAAGATGGTGCAGCAGGAGGGCCAATGGACCTACAGCTATGCCAACGTCGAAGCGGTGGCAGCAGGCACGTATGGCGGCGTGGGTGTCAACAATGGCCGGGTCACGTACACGGCCTCCATGCCATGATCGCGCGCGCGACGGACAATCGCACCCGGTGATACCTTCCATGCGCCTGACTTTCCTGCCCATCCGCTCCACCGCAGCGTGCGCCGCGCTGGCGCTGTCCGGCCTGCTCGGCTGCAGCGCCGCGCAAGCGTACCTGGTGAACATCTCCACGGGCACACGTGCCCTCTACCTGCAGGTCGGCACCGGCACCTTCACCGGCACCTACTCGGGCGGCGGAACGCCGGGCGACAACTCGACGGTCAACACGGTGACCGCGACCGTCGCCGCGGGCGCGATCGGCAGCGGGGCCCAAACCATGTCGACCAACAGCACGGTCGCCAACAGCCCCTACGACAACTTCGCGTTCTGCACGCCGGGCACTGGGCAGGTGTACGTGGGCGGCTTCTATCGCCTACCAAGCTTGACAGGAGCGAGCGCCACCCTGAGTGTCACGACGCCCCTCAATCTGGTAAACGCCAGCAGCGACACGATCCCGTTCAACACGATCTCTTGGGTGTCGGGCGGCAGCGGCGACAACACCGCCACGATCCCGAGCGGAACCTTCGCCGGCGGCTCGACGCAGACGCTGCTGTCGGTCGCACTCAACAGCTGGTTCGAGAGTTGCCTCACGTTCAGCTATGCCAATGCGCAGCTGGCGCCGGCCGGCACCTTCACGGGCCGCGCCATCTACCAATTGGTCGCGCCATGAAGCGACTCCTCGCGCTGGCGCTGTTTGCCGCCTTGTTTTCGAGCATGGCGCAGGCCACCACCTACCGCGTCGACGACACGGGCACTGTGGTGAGCCAGCCTGTCACCCCCATGAAATGGCGCCAGCTGGTGCCGTCGCGCGGCGGTGACAACACGGTGGAAGGCCAGCTCAACGTGGCGCTGCGCCTGAACCTGGCGAGCTGGCTCAACCGCCCGGCCCGCATTTACATGCTGCTGGCGCCGACCGAAGGCGAACAACTCCAGGCCACCTGGCGCACCCAGGGCCGGTTGCTGCCTGGCGCGCTGCGCAGCGGCGGCCGCACCCTGGTGTACGACGGCCTGGTGCGCGACGCCTTCCTGACCGAGACGATCCAGCTGAACCTGGTGGCCGACGGCCGCCTGCTGGCGCGCGCGCAATCGCTCCAGTTCTATTTCGAGATCGAGGTGTCGCCTTGAACCCCCCTGTGCTTTCGGCCGCGTGGCGCCGGCGCGCGCTCCTGGCGCTGGGTCTGGGCGCGCTGTGCCCGGTGGCTTTCGCGCAGTTTGCACTGGCGGTGTCGCCGCCGCGCTTCGAGCTGACGGGCAAGCCCGGCACGCCGATCCGCAGCGTGATCGAACTCTCCCAGGTCGACGTTCGTCCGGGCAGCTACACCGTCCGCACGGCCGACTGGACCTTTAAGCCCGACGGCTCGGTCGACTTCATCGACGCACTCGCCCCCGGCAGTTGCCGCCCCTGGGTTGCGATCGAGCGCAAGGAGCTCCTGGTGCCGCCGGGCCGGCCCTATCGCTACCGCTTCGAGGTCACGCCGCCGGCCGATGCAACGCCGACGGAGTGCCGCTTCGCGGTTCTGATCGAAGGCAAGGAGCAGGCTGCGGGGCCCGGCGTGCCGATCGGGCTCTCGGCCCGTGTGGGCGTGATCGTCTACGTGGCAATTGGCGACGTGAAGCCCGCGCTCAGCGTGGTCGGCAGCGTGGTGCAGCCGGTCAATGGCCAGCCGGTGCCGACCCTCAAGGTGCGCAACGACGGCACCGCACACGGTCGGCTCAGCGGTTTTCTGAACGGCACCGATGCCAGCGGCACGGCGCTCGAGTTCACCGCCGCCACCTCGCCGATCCTGCCCGGCGAGACCCGCGACATCGCACTCAGCGCCACGCGCCCGGGCAACATCGACGCGCAGGTGCAGGTGCGCTTTCCGGTCACCGTGCGCGGCAAGCTTGAATGGGGTGAATCCGGCTCGATCACCGTCGACCAGCGCTTCGCCCCATGAAGTGCCGGCTGATCGGGTGCGCGCTCGGCATGCTCGGCGCGGGTACCGCGCTGAGCAGCCAGGCCGCGGAGCCGGCGCCGGCGCCGGCGGCCTATGAAGACCGACTGCTCGAGAGCGGGCCGCAGGCCACGTTCGACGAGCCGGCCGACCAGGCGCCCGACAGCGGCTGGCCGCGCGGCGGCAGCGTCGAACTGCAATCGCTGCGGCAAAGCGGCGGCGTGACCGACACACGCAACGAAACGCTCAAGCTCGAAGGCCACCTCGACACGCCAAACTATGGCGCTTTCTCGGCCAACCTGAACATCAACCGCTACCGCAACCCCGTCACTGCCTACGACCTGTCGGGCCAGACCGGCAACCTCTACAGCCTGTCCTACCGCAACGGCAACACGGGCCGCATCGACCAGCGCGCAATGCCGTTCAACAACGGCTGGTTCGCCAACAGCAGCATCGGCGACATCAACACCGCCGCCACGCCGATGTCGCGCGGACTCGGACGCGTCTATCTTCCCTCGCTGCCGATCGAAGGCATTTCCACCAGTTTCGAGCGCGGCGGCAGCACGGTGCTGAATGCCTCGGCCGGCCGTCTCGGCTACTTCGATGGACTCACCTCGCAAGGCTTCACGCTGGGGCGCGGCAGTGTCGCCACCTTCGGCGCGCAGCAGCAGATCGCGGGCCCCGAGACACAGCTCGGCATCGGCCGCACCGACGCGGCCTTCCAATGGGTCGAGACCCGCAACGCCAACCTGAACGGCCTGTCCGGCTACGCACAGGACTCCCAGTCGTTCTGGGGCGCAGTGTCCTGGCAGGGCGTGGCGCCCTGGGCCGACACGCTCGGCCCGGGCATCGGCCCGGTGCAGGAGCGGCCCGGCGGGCTGCGCGTGCAAGCCAACTACGCGCACAGCGCGGGCAAGCCGTCCTATTCGGGCTCGCTCGCGCCGAACGATTCGGCCAACGGCTTCTGGGTCGATTCGAGCTGGCGCAGCAACTGGGCGCAGCAGGGCGCGAGCGTGTTCTATTTCGACCCGTCATTGCGTTGGGGCAGCAACCCGATCGCCGGCGACCTGCGCGGCGCGAGCTGGCGCGCGGACGTGTCGACACGGCAATGGCAGCTCGGCGGCAATGTCGAGGTCAGCGAGAGCGTGAGCGGCTTGCAGGGGCGCTCGCTGTTCGGCAACCTGTTCGGCCGCTACCGCTTCGATTCGCGCGACGCGCTGGCCGGCACCGTGGCCGCGCGCACCGGCACCCAGGCCGCGCAATCGCTGCAACTCACCTGGGAACACATTTCGCCGCAATGGGGCCAGAGCCAGTTGCGCGCCGATCTTGCGAACGGGCGCGACCAGCGGGTGATGCGCCTGGGCGTCGACCATGCCTGGGCCGTGGGCGAATCGCAATCGCTCTCGACCACGCTGGCGTTCGAGCAATCGTCCCAGTCCGGCGTCACTTCACGCTCGGTGATCTGGGGCGTGCTGGGCAGCATGCCCTTCCTCGCCGGGGCGCGCGTCGACCTGAGCCTGCGCGGCAGCAACGGCATCGGCGACAACAGCAGCAAGTTCCTGAACGCGAATGCTCGCGTGAGCTGGCCGCTCGGCGGCGGCTGGTCGTTCATTGCGCAGTACACGGCGGCGCGCGGGCAGGAATCGCTCAACCCGGCCGTGGTGTCGGCCCTCACCACCGCTACGCAGGCACCGATCCTCACGCTGCCGTCGAGCCGCACGATGCAGATCGCGCTGCGCTGGGAAGCGCGTGCGGGCAGCGCCAGCGCGCCGATCGGCGGCGGTGCCGGTGCCGGTTCCGGCCGCCTCGAGGGCCATGTGTACTTCGACCAGGACAACAACGGCAAGCGCGAGGCCAGCGAGGGCGGCGTACCCAACGTCACCGTGATGCTGAACCGCCGCTACGTAGCGCGCACCGATGCGCAGGGCTACTACAGCTTTCCGTCGGTGGCCGCCGGCAGCTACCAAATCGAAGTGGTGCCGGACAACCTGCCGCTGCCGTGGACACCCGCAGCGCGCGAGAGCGTGCCGGTGCAGGTGTATGTGCGGGGCACCGCGACCGCCGACTTTGCGGTTCGACGCGAACGCTGAAGACGCGGCGCCCTTCAGCGCGGCTGCGACTCCACCTCCCGGGTCCAGCGCTCGATCAGCCGCCGGCGCTCGGCCGCCTTGCCGTACTTCTCGAAGTCGTACTTGATGAGCTTGACGCCGTCGGAGGACGGGATGCGCGGATCGGGCTTGAAGGTCTTGTTGGCGGGCGTCTGGAAGCTGCCGGCCTTGGCGCCGATGGCCTGGCCGGCCGGGCTCATGAGCCAGTCATAGAACTTCACTGCGTTGGCCTTGTTGCGCGCGCCCTTCACGAGGGCAATGCCACCGATCTCGTAGCCGGTGCCTTCGCAAGGCGAGGCGGTCTTGACCGGAAATTTCTCGTAGCGCCACTTCTCGAAGCCGAACAGAAAACTCACGCCGATGCCGACCTCGCCCTTCGCCACGTTGGGCGCCTGGGCCTGGCCGCTGCGGGTGTAGGTGTTGGTGTTCCGGTGCAGCTTCTTCAGGTAGTCGAACGCCGCGTCTTCGCCCATCTGCTGCACCAGGCCCGCGATGATTGTGTAGGCCGTGCCACTCGTCGCAGGGTGCGAAATTTCGATCTCGCCCTTGTACTCGGGCTTGACCAAGTCGGCCCAGCACTTCGGCTCGGGCAGCTTCTTCTTTTTGAGCACGTCGGTATTGAAGCCGAAGCCGATGGTGCTGGTGTAGAAGCCGCCGACCTGGTTGCCGCTCATGGCGTACTGGCGCACCGCCCACTCGTGCAGGTCGTTGATGTAGGCCGGCCGGTAGGCATCGAGCAGTCCCTGCTCCGCCGCCTGCAGAAACGGATCGCCGGTGCCGCCCCACCAGATGTCGGTCTTGGGGTTGGCCGCTTCGGCGCGAAGCTGCGCGCCGATTTCGCCGGTGCCCTTGTGCGCCTGGTTCACCTTGATGCCGGTGTCGCGCGTGAATGCCGCAGCGGCCATTTCGCACCAGCCGGCGTCGGTGCTGCACAGCGCGTTGACGGTGCCCTGCTGTGCCCGGGCGTTCAAGGGAAAAAGCGCACTGGCGGCCGCCAGCGAGACGCAAGCAGCGATGGTTTTGAGGGCAATGGTGCGCACGGGGTTCTCCTGGGGGGCCTAGAACTTCTCGCTGGCGCCCAGATAGCGCCACTGGCCGGCCGGCAGGTTGCCCAATACGACACGGCCGATGCGGATGCGCTTGAGGCCTACCACCTTGAGCCCGACCTGCTCGCACATGCGGCGGATCTGGCGCTTCTTGCCTTCGGT
>JBDUCH010000273.1:0-5977 GCA_040003555.1 Variovorax sp.
CCGACCTCGTTGCGGATGCGGTCGGCAAACGGCGTCTGGTACATGCGCCCGTAAACCGGCCTGGCGGCCCGCGTGGTCTGGCCCGATGACACGTCGATGAAATCGCAGCCGGCTTCCTTGAACAGGCGCGCCACCGTCACCGCATCGGCGTCGGTGTTGCCGCCGGGTGCCCAGTCGTGTGCCGAGATGCGCACGCTCATCGGCCGTTCGGCCGGCCAGGCGGCGCGCATCGCTGCAAACACCTCGAGCGGATAGCGGCAGCGCCGCACGATGTCGCCGCCGTATTCGTCGTCGCGCAGGTTGGTCAGCGGACTGATGAAGGAGGCCAGCAGGTAGCCGTGTGCGCAATGCAGTTCGAGCCAGTCGAAGCCGGCCTCGGCCGCACGCTTGGCGGAGTCGGTGAACTGGTCGCGCAGCGTGTCCATGTCGGCGCGTGTCATCGCGGCGGGCAGCTGGTTCTGTTCGCCATAGGGCAGCGCGCTGGCTGCCAGCAGCGGCCAGTTGCCGGCCGGCAACGGTTCGTCGGTGCCTTCCCAGCCGAGCTGCGTCGAGCCCTTCGGCCCGCTGTGGCCGAGCTGCATGCCGATGTATGCGCTGCTCTGGCCGTGCACGAAGTCGACGATGCGCTTGAACGCTGCGCTCTGCGCGTCGTTGTAGAGCCCGGTGCAACCGGGTGTGATCCGGCCTTCGGGCGTCGGGCTGGTCATCTCGACCATCACCATCGCGGCGCCGCCGAGCGCGCGCGCGCCCAGATGCACCAGCAGAAAATCCTGCGGCACGCCGTCGACCGCGCTGTAGGTCGCCATCGGCGACACGATGATGCGGTTCTTCAGCGTCAGCCCGCGCACGGTGAACGGCATCAGCATCGGCGCCACGCCCTCGCGGCCGGCCAGCCATTGCTCATAGCCGTCGAGCCAGCCGGCATCGCGCAACCGCAGGTTCTCGTGGCTGATGCGCTGCGAACGCGTAAGCAGCGAATACGCAAACTGTTCGATCTGCATGCCGCTGTAGCGCGTCACGTTCTCGAACCATTCGGTCGAGTTGCGTGCCGCATTCTGGATTTTCAGCACCTCGACGCTGCGCCGGCCTTCGTAGGCTTCCAGCACCTCGTCCAGGGTGCCGCCTTCCTCGAAAGTCCTGGCGAGGTCGATCGCGTCCTCGAGCGCGAGCTTGGTGCCCGAACCGATCGAGAAATGCGCAGTGTGCGCAGCGTCGCCCATCAGCACCACCGGGACGGTCCTGCCACCGACCTCGACGCGGTGCGTCCAGTGCTTGCACACCACGCGCGGAAAGCGGATCCAGATGGCCGAGCCGCGCAGATGCGATGCGTTGCTGATCAGCGCGTTGCCATCGAGGTAGCGCGCGAACAGCTTCTCGCAGAACGCGACCGCCTCGGCCTGCTCCATCTTGTCGAGGCCATGCGCCTCCCAGACTTCCTCGGGCGTTTCCACGATGAAGGTCGAGGTGTCGCCATCGAACTGGTAGGCATGCGCCTGGAACCAGCCGTGCTCGGTCTGCTCGAACGCGAAGGTGAAGGCGTCGAACATCTTCTTCGTGCCGAGCCAGACAAAGCGGCAGCGGCGCAGGTCGATGTCGGGTTGGTACACGTCGGCATAACGCTGTCGGATGCGGCTGTTGAGGCCGTCGCTCGCGATCACCAGGTCGGCGTTGTACTGGGCGGCCAGCGCCTGGTCGTCGGTGGCATCGGTTTCGAACACCAGGTCGACCCCGAGCGCCAGGCAGCGCTCTTGCAGGATGTTGAGCAGGCGCTTGCGGCCAATGCCGCAGAAACCGTGGCCGCCGGAGCGCACGCTGCGCCCCTTGAAGAAGACCTCGATGTCGTCCCAATGGTTGAAAGCCGCGCCGATCAGCGCTGCGCTCTCGGAATCGGCGGCCGCCAGGTTGGCCAGCGTCTGGTCGCTCAGCACCACACCCCAGCCGAAAGTGTCGAACGGGCGGTTGCGCTCTACCACGGTGATCTGCAGCGCGGGCTGGCGCACCTTCATCAGCAGGGCGAAGTACAGCCCGGCAGGGCCGCCCCCGATGCACAGTACGCTGCGAAGCGCGGGAATGGGCGGCATTTGGCTATTCATGGGTAAATAGTTTAAGCATAAACAATCTCGTGTCAATGGCCCAAGGGGCATCTGAGGGGGCGGTTGACGAGTGCACCCGCGCTCGCAAGAATGATCTTCATGCAGAGCCTGATACCGAAAATCGAATCGCGCCTGGATGCGCTTTCTGTTCCGATCGCCCTGGAATTGCCTGATGGACGCCGGGTCGAAAAG
This sequence comes from Variovorax sp., assembly GCA_040003555.1. GTDB lineage: Bacteria > Pseudomonadota > Gammaproteobacteria > Burkholderiales > Burkholderiaceae_C > Variovorax. The sequence goes on from JBDUCH010000273.1 coordinate 2,286, forward strand.
CCGGGCTCGCGCATTACGCTGGCCTTTTCGGAATGGTCCGGGCTGGCCAAGCTGGCGTCGAGCCAGATCGGCGCGATCGGCGAGGCCTACGTCGAGGGACGGGTGCAGATCGAAGGCAAGATGCGCGACATCACCGATGCGATGGTGGGCCTGCTGCCCGGCAATCCGGCCGAAGGCAACAGCGGCTGGTGGGGTCGCCTGTTGCGGCGGGCCAAGTCCCGCGGCGCCCATTCGCTGAACAAGGATGCGGCGCAGATCGAGTTCCACTACGACGTCTCGGACGACTTCTATGCGCTCTGGCTCGATCCGCGTCGCGTCTACTCTTGCGCCTACTTCCGGACGTCCGGCATGACGCTGGCACAGGCGCAGGAGGCCAAGCTCGACCACATCTGCCGCAAACTCATGCTGCAACCGGGCCAGCGCTTCCTGGACATCGGCTCGGGCTGGGGTGCGTTGCTGTTGTGGGCCGCCGAGCACTACGGCGTCGACGCCACCGGCATCACGTTGTCAAAAAACCAGCATGCTTACGTGCAGCAGCTGATCGAAGAAAAAGGCCTGCAGGGCCGCGTGCGGATCGAATTGCGGGACTACCGCGAGCTCTCTGCCGACCAGCCGTTCGACCGCATCTCGTCGGTCGGCATGTTCGAGCACGTCGGCGCGGCCAACATGCCGGCGTATTTCGCCAAGATCAATTCGCTGCTGGTGCCCGGTGGCATGGTGATGAATCACGGCATCACCGCGGGGCAGCTCGACTCGACGCAACTGGGCAACGGCATGGGTGACTTCATCGAGAAGTACATCTTTCCGGGCGGCGAACTGCTGCACGTGACGCATGTGCTGCGCGAAATGGCGGCGGCCGGGCTGGAGATGGTCGATACCGAGAACCTGCGCCCGCACTATGCGCGCACGCTCTGGCACTGGTCGGACACGCTCGAAGCCAAGCTCGACGAGGCGCTTGCGGTGCTGCAGCGCACGGCCGGCCAGACCGGCCGCGCCGAGCGCATCCTGCGCGCCTATCGCCTCTACCTGGCCGGCTCGGCCATGAGCTTCGAGCAGGGCTGGATTTCGCTCTACCAGATGCTGGCCATCAAGCCCGACGGCAGCAAGGCAACCGGCCCGGTGCCCGGGGCACAATCGGCGTACCCTTTCGTCCGAGACTTCCTCTACAAGTAAGAACCATGCTGTACCGATTCAAATCGCAAGCGAGCGCCGACATCGTGATGCTCGAAGCCAATGCCCGCCAACTGCTCGACATCATGGGCAAGGCGGGAGGCCCCAAGGGCATCATCACCGTGGATCAGATCCCGGCGGCGCTTGCCGCGCTGGAGGCCGCTTTGCGCAACGAAGGTGCCAACCAGCACAACCATGACTCTTTTGCCGTCGAAGGCCATGCCGAAGACGCCGAACGCCAGCATGTGGGCCTGCACCAGCGCGCCGCGCCGCTGATCCACATGCTCAAAGACTCCCTGTCGGACAAAAAAGACGTCGTCTGGGGGGTGTAGGGCTTCAGTCGACCTTGGCGCCGGAGTCCTTCACGACCTTGGCCCACTTGGTGTGCTCGGCCGCAATGAACCGCGTGAACTCGGCCGGCGTGTTGCCACTCGGGATCGCGCCTTGCGCCAGCATCTTTTCCTTGATCGCCGCGGTGCCGAGCGACTTCGCCACTTCCTGCTGAATCCGGCTCACGATCTCGGGTGAGGTGCCGGCCGGTGCCAGCAGGCCGAACCACGAACTGGCCTCGAAGCCCTTGAGCGCCGGGCCGCCCGCTTCTTCCACGGTCGGGACGTCGGGCAGCGCGGCCGAGCGCTTCGAGCTGGTCACCGCCAGCGCCACCAGCTTGCCGGCCTTGATCTGCGCCATCGACGAGGGCAGGTTGTCGAACATGACGTCGGCGTTTCCACCCACCATGTCGAGCAGGGCCGGGCCGGAGCCCTTGTACGGGATGTGGGTCATGAAGCTGCCGGTCATGCTCTTGAACAGCTCGCCGGCCAGGTGGATCGACGTGCCGCTGCCGCTCGACGCCATGTTGAGCTTGCCGGGGTGGCTCTTCGCGTACTTCACGAAATCGGCCACGTTCTTGATGCCCATCTCCTTGGCCTTGTCGGCGTTCATCTCCATCACGTTGGGCACTGCGGCCACCAGCGTGATCGGCACGAAGTCTTTGATCGGGTCGAACGGCAGCTTGGCGTACAGCGCGCGGTTGATGCCGTGCGTGCCGACAGTGCCCATCAGCAGCGTGTAGCCGTCATTCGGGGCCTTGGCCACGATGTCGGCGCCTACGTTGCCGCCGGCGCCGGCCCGGTTGTCGACGATGAACTGCTGGCCGAAGGCCTTCGACAATTCGGGCGCCACTGCGCGCGCCAGGATGTCGGTGGTGCCGCCGGGTGCGAACGGCACCACGATGCGCACCGGCTTGGTCGGCCAGGTGCCTTGCGCGGCCGCTGGCCCTGCCGCCAAAACGAGAACGGCCGCCGCAGTGGCAGCAAGCGCTGCACGGCGATTGGGTTTGAAAAGAACGGTCATGTCTGCTTTCTGGAAGAGATGGAAAAGAGTGAACGGGCCGCTGCTGCGGCGCACAGCGACACCGGCATGGCCGCAGTTGTACGTGTGAAGCAGCCGATCTGCTGCGGGTAATAACCCCGGCCCGCGGCCTCAGTTGCCGCTCATGCGCCGGGCGAAGTCCGCCGCGCGGAAACGCTCGACCACAAAGTCGACGAACACGCGTGTTTTGGCCGGCAGCAGTTTCTTGCCCGGGTAGTAGAGCGACAGTGCACCGGAATCGGCATGCCAGCCCGGCAGCAGCCGCACGAATTCGCCGCTCGCGAGACCGGGCGCGGCAAAGGGCATCGGCAGCAACGCCACGCCGAGACCCATGCGCACCGCCAGCGCGATCGCCTCGGGGTCGCTGAAGATCGCACGCGGCTTCGGTTCGACCGCGCCTTCTTCGCCGGCCGCATTGCGCAGCGTCCAGGCGCGCACGCGGCCGGTCGGCGAGGAACGCCGCACGATGCCGTCGAGCGCGGCCAGATCCGCCGGCTGCTGCGGCATCGGCCGCCCCGCCATGTAGCCGGGCGACGCCACCGCCACGACATGCACCCGCCCAAGTTCCCGCGCGACCAGCCCTGGCGTGAGCTCGATGCCGCCGCCGATGGCTGCGTCGAAGCCCTCGCCGATCAGGTCGACCTGCCGGTTGTCGAAATGCCAGTCGGGCACCACGGCCGGATAGCGCGCCAGGAACTCGCCGAGCAGCGGCACTACGTAGGCACGGCCGAACGCCTGGCCCATGCTGACCTTGAGCGTGCCGGCCGGTTGCCCGCCCACGGTGCTTACGTTCGCCAACGCATCCTGCAGGGTGGCGAGCCCGCCGCTCACTTGGCGCAGGAAGCCCTCGCCGGTTTCGGTGAGCGTGAGGCGCCGCGTGCTGCGCTGGAACAGGCGCACACCCAGCCGGGTTTCAAGCCGCGCGACGTTCTTGCTCACCGCCGCCGGCGTCAGGCCCAGGCGCCGCGCCGCAGCCGAAAAGCTGCCGGCCTCTGCGCTCTGCACGAAGGATTCGAGGTGGCTGAGGGCTTCCATCGCCGCATTTTCAACCAGCAGTTGAAGCTGATTGGGTTTTTTAACGGCTACCGGGAACAGACGCCGATCGCCAAACTGAAGGCCTGTTCAACGCATTTCCTCGAAAGACACCATGA
>JBDUCH010000274.1:0-5948 GCA_040003555.1 Variovorax sp.
CCTGGTGGTCATGTTCGCTCCTGCACGGCCGCCTCGGCGGCGCCACCGGGCTAGTGGTTTCCCGGGGGCCGATTGTCGTGCAAACGACTGTGCGGCCCCGGCTCGCCATCGAACAATACGGGGCTTCCTCCATCCGCGACCATGAACCCTCCAGTCATCCAGCGTGTTGCCGTCGTCGCCACCGGAGTGATCGGTGCGAGTTGGGCCGCGCATTTCCTTGCCCACGGGCTCGACGTCTCGGCCACAGATCCTTCGCCGAGCGCGGAAGACCGGTTGCGCGCCAGCGTGGCGCAGCACTGGCCGACGCTGCAGCGGCTCGGCCTGGCCGCCGGCGCCGCGCAGAACCGCCTGCACTTCAACGCGGATCTGGAACAGGCCGTCGCAGGCGCCGACTTCGTCCAGGAGAACGGGCCCGAACGGCAGGATTTCAAGGCAGAACTTTTCAGGCGCCTCGACGCGGCCCTGCCGCCCCATGTCATCCTGGCGTCCAGTTCGTCCGGGCTGTCGACCACCAGTATCCAGTCGGCCTGCGTCCACCCGGAACGGGTGGTGCTGGGCCACCCCTTCAACCCGCCGCACCTCATACCCCTGGTCGAAGTGATCGGCGGGGAGCGCACGTCGCCTGCCACGATCGAGCGTGCCATGGCGTTCTACGCCTCGATCGGCAAGAAGCCGATCCATGGACGCAAGGAGATCAAGGGGCACATCGCCAACCGGCTCCAGGCGGCACTGTGGCGCGAGGCGTTTCACCTGGTCGAACAAGGCGTGGCCTCAGTCGAAGACATCGACCTTGCAATCGCCTACGGCCCCGGCCTGCGCTGGGGCGTGCTCGGGCCTTTTCTGAACCTGCACCTGTCGGGCGGTGCCGGCGGTATCCAGCATGTGCTGGATCATCTCGGCGGGCCGATCGCGGATTGGTGGCAGGATCTCGGGCAGCCGGACATGAGCGCAGCGTTGAAGGCCAAAGTGGTTCAAGGCGTTGCTGACGAGATGCAAGGCAGGCGGATCGAAGATCTGGAAGCATCGCGCGATGCGCTGCTGATCGATCTGATCAAGGCCAAGCAAGGTCAACAGTTCAAAGACTGAGAAACAACATGGTCGCCATCTACGACAACCCCGACCTGGTGGCACCCGCGCGAACCATCTGCACCGCGCACGCCGACGGCAGCGTCGTGCTGTCCTCGCCGGAACCGCTGGGCACCTACGCGCGCTGCATCGGTGAGTGGGTCGAGCAGTGGGCCCACGCCACGCCCGAGGCGCTGGCGCTCGCCGAGCGGGACAGCACCGGCGCCTGGAAGCGCCTGAGCTGGGGCGAACTCCGAAAGGCAGTTGGTGCCATCGCACAGGGCCTGCTCGACCTGAAGCTGCCGCGGCAACAACCGGTGGTGGTGCTTTCCGACAATTCCATCGACCATGCGCTGCTGATGCTGGCCGCGATGCACATCGGCATTCCGGTTTGCTCGGTCTCCAGCGCGTACTGCCGGCTGACCCGGGACTATTCGAAAGTCCAGGGCATCCTGGACGCGTTGCAGCCCTCGCTCGTCTACGCCTCCGACGCCAAGGTCTACGGCCCCGCACTGCAGGCCTGCGCAACCCCGGCCATCAAGGTTCTCAGCGAAGGCTTCGACCAACTGCCCGGCTCGTTGAGCCTGCGTTCGCTGCTGGACGTGGTCGAGACGCCAGCGGTCATGGCCGCCTTCGCCGGCGTCACCGGCGACGACCACGCGAAATACCTGCTCACCTCCGGCTCCACCGGACATCCGAAGGTCGTCATCAACACCCACCGCATGCTCTGCGCGAATCAGCAAACGCTGGCGCAGACCTGGCGCTTCCTGGCAACCGAGAAACCCATCCTGCTCGACTGGCTGCCCTGGAGCCACACCTTCGGTGGCAACCACAACCTGAACCTGGTGCTGCGCAACGGCGGCGCGCTCTACATCGACGAGGGCCGCCCGGCACCGGGACTGATCGAACGCACGGTGCGCAATCTGCGCGACGTGCGGCCCAACCTGCACTTCAACGTGCCGCGTGGCCTGGACATGTTGCTGCCTTTCCTGGAAGCCGATCACGCGCTGGCGCGCGACGTCTTTTCGCGGTTGCTGCTGGTCTTCTACGCCGCTGCGGCCCTGCCTGCGTCCACCTGGTCGCGACTCGAACGACTCGCGGCGCAGGTGCGCGAGGAGCCCCTGTGGTTGACGACCTCGTGGGGCTCCACCGAGACCTCGCCCCTGGTCACCAGTGCCCACTACAAACTCGACAGTGCGGGTTGCATCGGGCTGCCGTTGCCAGGCCTTGAACTGAAGCTGGTTCCCAACGGCGAAAAACAGGAAATGCGTGTGCGCGGCGTATCTGTCTTTCCCGGCTACCGCAATGCACCGGAGCTGACGGCTGCGGCCTTCGACGAAGACGGCTTCTACAAGATCGGCGACGCCGGCTACCTGGTCGACCCGGCGCACCCGGAGTACGGCGTGATGTTCGACGGGCGCGTTGCGGAGGACTTCAAGCTCGGCACCGGCACCTGGGTTTCGGTGGGAACCCTGCGCCTGAAGCTGGTCTCCGCACTGTCGCCGTATGCGGCCGACATCGTCATCACCGGCCATGACCGCGACGAGATCGGCGCGCTGATCTTTCCGGGGGCCGCGTGCGCGCAGGCCCAAGCCGGGGTCGTCGTCCAGAAGATCCAAGATGTGCTGCAGGCGTTCCGCATGGAAGGCGGCGGTTCCTCGCAATGCCCTTGCCGCGCGATGCTGCTGGAGGAGCCGCCGAATGCCGATGCCGGGGAGATCACCGACAAGGGCTATGTGAACCAGCGCGCGGTGCTCACCCGCCGTGCGGATGAAGTCGCCCTGCTCTATGCAGCCGCGCCGCATGCCCGCGTGATCCTCGCCCCCTGAAACCCAAGTCAGCGGGGTCGAACGTTCATCAAAGCCATGGTGATCTTCGACACGCACACGAGATCACCCTCTTCGTCGCGAATGTCGATCTGCCAGACCTGGCCTTCCGAATCGCTTTTCAGCGGGCGCGTGATGCCGGTGACCCAGCCCGATGTGGCCGTCTTCAGATGGTTGGCGTTGATGCTCAGGCCCACAGCCCTTTGGGTCGGCGGCGTCGCATAGTGCCCGCCACAGGAGCCGAGGGTCTCCGCCAGAACGACGTTGACGCCGCTGTGCAGCCCTTCGCCCCACACCGTGCGGCGATCGACCGGGGCGCGCGCGCGGATGAAGTCGTCGCCGACTTCAAGGAACTCGATGCCCAAAGCCGCGGTGGCGGAATTCTGGTGGGCCTCTGCCAGGGCTGCAATCGAGATGTCCTTTTTCCAGATGCTCATCGGTGTCTCCATGTTCGGGGTGGCGGCCGCCGATCATAGGACGCGGGCCGCGCTCAGTAGGTTTCGAGGTGGAGACGCCCTTCGCGCTGGAGCGCGGCGCCGACCGCGTCCCAATCGAGGCCGGCTTCGGTCGCCACGTCGCGCAAGGCGAGCACCACGCCCTCTTCCATGCTCTTCAGGCCGCACACATAAAAATGCGTCTGCCCATCCTTCAGCAAGACAGCGAGATCGGCGGCACGTTCGCGCATCGCGTCCTGTACGTAGCGCTTGGGCTGCCCCGGCGTGCGCGAGAACGCGAAGTTGATGTCGATGAAGTCTTTCGGCAGCGTCTGCAGCGGGCCGAAGTAAGGGAGTTCCTGCTGCGTGCGCGCGCCGAAGAACAGCAGCAGCTTGCCCCCTTCGAACTTGCCGCTCTTGCGCAGGCGGCGGCGCCATTCCGTCATGGCCCGCATCGGCGCACTGCCGGTGCCGGTGCAGATCATCACGATGTGCGACTTGGGATGATTGGGCATCAGGAACGATGCGCCGAACGGGCCCACCACCTGCACCTTGTCCCCCACCTTCAGGTCGCACACGTAGTTGCTGGCCACGCCGTGCACCGGCTTGCCCTGGTGGTCTTCGGTGACGCGCTTGACCGTCAGCGAGATGTTGTTGTAGCCGGGCCGCTCGCCGTTGCGCGGGCTCGCAATCGAGTACTGCCGCGCGAAGTGCGTTTTGCCCTTGCCATCCACGCCGGGTGGAATGATGCCGATCGACTGCCCTTCCAGCACGGGAAACGGCATCGCGCCGAAGTCCAGCACGATGTGGTGAGTCTGGTTCTCGAAGCCGGCCTCGGTGCAGTTGAAGTTGCCGACCACCGTGGCGGTGACGGGATCCTTCGGGGAATGCAGGTTGGTGTAGGCGTGCGCGGCCGACCAAGGCGGCCTGGTGGCGCCGTATTGGGCCGAATTGAAAACAGCCGCACCGGGCTCGGACGCCGGCTGCGGCGCCGCGGCCGGTGCCGGCATGGCGGCCTGGTCTGCTGCCGGGACGCCTTCTGCCTCGAGCTGCTCGGGCGTGAGCTCGGCCGGAAGCTCGTCCCACGTTAGTTGCTCTTCGATCGAGTAGGCCCGCACGAGGGGCATGGTTCGCCAGTTGTCGATCGATCCCGTGGGGCATGGCGAGATGCAGGCCATGCAGCCATTGCAAACGTCGGCGCGCACCACGTAGTTGCGGTCGTCATGCGTGATCGCATTGACCGGGCAGATTGCCTCGCAGGTATTGCAGCGAATGCAGATCTCGGGATCGATCAGGTGCTGCTTGATCACCCCGGCTTCAACGATCATGTCCATCGAGTCTCTCCTTGTTCGCAGCCCTGGGGTGTACCTGTTCTAGCCGAAGCGCACGTACTCGAAATCCACCGGCTGCCGGTTGATGCCCATGACCGGCGGTGCGATCCAGCCCGCGAACTTGCCGGGGTCGACCACGCGCCCCATCAACGAGGCCACGAACGCGAAGTCGTCCGGCGTCGGCAGCCATTCGTTCTTCTTCGCGGCCCATTCGGCCTCGTTCACGACGCGGCCTTCCGGCGACATCCGGATGCCGGCCAGGGCGCCGATCTGGCGGTTGAACGCCTTGTGCGGCACGATGAGCCGGGTCGGGATGCCCGCCTTTTCCAGCACCTTGTTCCAGCGTGTCACGCCGGCCACCGAATCCTTGATGAAGTCGTCGCGCAGCACTTCATTGAGCGCGTTGAGCATCGGCACGTCCTTCTCGAGGAGTTGGCCGTTCTGCACCTCGAGCACCTTGTAGGTCTGGCCCTTGAGGATGTGGTCGTCCGTCCGCTTGCCTTCTTCGTAGCGGCCTTTCAGGCCCGTGCTGTAGAAGGTCGCGGCATTGCTCGACTGGTCGGCGCCGAACAGGTCGATGGTCACGCTGTAGTGGAAGTTCAGGTAGCGCTGGATCGTTCCGAGGTCGATTGCGCCGGCCGCACGCACCTTCTGCGGGTCGTCGGTCTTGAGTTCGTTCATCACCGCGGCAGTGCGCGACAGCACGCGCGAGACGCCGCTCTCGCCGACGAACATGTGGTGCGCTTCCTCGGTCAGCATGAACTTGGTGGTGCGTGCCAGCGGATCGAAGGCGCTCTCCGCCAACGCCGACAGCTGGAACTTGCCATCGCGGTCGGTGAAGTAGGTGAACATGAAGAACGCGAGCCAGTCGGGTGTCTTCTCGTTGAAGGCGCCCAGGATGCGCGGGTTGTTCTCGTCGCCGGAGGTGCGTTGCAGCAGCGCTTCGGCTTCTTCGCGGCCATCGCGGCCGAAGTGCTTGTGCAGCAGGTACACCATGGCCCAAAGGTGGCGGCCTTCTTCGACGTTGATCTGGAACAGGTTGCGCAGGTCGTACATGCTGGGCGCCGTGAGGCCCAGGTGCCGCTGCTGCTCGACCGATGCCGGCTCGGTGTCGCCCTGCGTCACGATGATGCGGCGCAGGTTCGCGCGGTGTTCGCCGGGGATGTCCTGCCAGGCCTTCTCGCCCTTGTGGTCGCCGAAATGGATCTCGCGGTTGGCGTCGCCCGGGTTCAGGAAGATGCCCCAGCGGTAGTCGCGCATCTTGACGTGGCCGAACTGCGCCCAGCCCTGCG
>JBDUCH010000275.1:0-5924 GCA_040003555.1 Variovorax sp.
CGATCATCTCGCGGTAGGCCGCGTTGTTCAGCGGGTCGGCCAGCGAGGTGCCGGCGATGTCTTCGGCCTCCATGTGCTCGAGCACGTTCATCTGCGTCGTGTTGACGGTGACCGTGACCTGGTCGGGCTTCGGGTCGAGCTCGGCCAGCATGTGGCGGGTGTCGTCCTTCAGCCACTTGGCGGATGCGCCGTCGGTCTCGGGAGCGAAGGAGATCGATCCGCCCACCTGGATGATCATGTCGGGCACGGCTTGGCGCACGCCGGCGATCAGTTCATTGAACATCGACAGCCGCTTGGAGCCCTTGCCGTCGAGCTCGCGCACGTGCAGGTGCAGCACCGAGGCGCCGGCGTTGTAGCAGTCGACCGCCTTCTGAACCTGCGCCTGCATGGTCACCGGAATATCCTGCGGGAAGTCGGAAGGGATCCACTCGGGGCCGTAGGGCGCGGCGGTGATGACCAGCTTGTCCTGGTTCTCGGGGAAAAGGGAGCCGTCGAGGAAGTTCATGGTCTGTCTTTCAGTTGCGTATGGATTGGAATGAAGTGATGGCGCGCGTGCGGGGTCAGTAGGTCGCTTCGCCCGTGATTCCGGCGCGTTCCATCTGCCGGTGGCACGGCGGGTAGTCCATGACCGCGTAGTGCTGGGTGCTGCGGTTGTCCCAGAAGGCGATGCTGTTTTTCTTCCAGCGAAAGCGAACCTGGTACTCGGGGATCGCGGCCTGGCTGGTCAGGTAGTTCAGCAGCAGGCTGGCGCCGGGCGCGTGATCCTGGCCGAAGCGCACGTTCTGGCTCGTGTGGTGGTTGGTGAAGTGCGTGGTGAAGGCGTTGACGAAAAGGATCTTCTCGCCGGTCTCCGGATGGATGCGCACCACCGGGTGCTCGGCATCGGGGAAGCGGGCGTGCAGCGCCAGGCGCTTGTCGATCGGCATGGCAGCGCCGAAGCTGGCCTCGATGCTGTGGCGCGCGCGCAGGTTGGCGATCCTGACCTTGATGTCCTCTGGCAGGCGGCTGTAGGCCTCGACCATGTTGACCCAGATGGTGTCGCCGCCGACCGGCGGGCACTCGATGCAGCGCAGCACGCTGCCAAGGGGCGGCTTTTCGCGCCAGGTGGCATCCGTGTGGAAGGCGTTCTCGTAGCGGTCGTTCGGCGTCTCGGGCGACTTGTAAATGCGCACCAGGCCCGGGTTCTCGGGGTCGCTGCCGGCCACGGGGTGATCTTCCAGGCTGCCGAAGTGGCGCGCGAAGGCCACGTGCTCGGCGCGCGTGATGTCCTGGTCGCGAAAGAACAGCACGCGGTGCTTGACGAGCAGCCCGCGGATCTCGGCCAAGAGGTCGGCGTCGCGCGAGGCGGCGCCCAAGTCCACGTTGCTCAGCACGGCGCCGATGGTGCAGGTGAGCTGCTCGACCTGGATCGAGGTCTTCAGCGCACCGGCCGACACCACGGCGGGTGCGCCCTGAAGCGGGTCTGCCTGGGTTGTTGCAGTCATACGTTTTGTCTCCTGGGAATGCGGCCCGTCTACGCTTCGCCGGCCTCGTTGGTGATCAAGGTGGCCGCCTTGGCGACCTCACAGACGGGACGATAGGGCTCGCCGCGCCCTGGCACCCCATCCTTGCCGGAGGGGGATGCCGCGCTTCGACCCTGATGCGGGCTGCAGGAAGCTCGACTTACAGTAGGGTTCGGGCGCAGTCCAGCCGGTGCAGATCCGGCGATCGATCACGTCGACACCCGCGGCGCCTACCGCACAACGAGGGGTTCAGTGATTTCCGACACCATCCATCCCGACGGCGGCAGCGACGACCTGGTGCTGCAGGTTTCGCCGCCGAGAGTGCCGCGCCATCTGGTGCAGCGGCCCCGACTGCTGGCGGCCGACCCGGCGTTCGGCCATGTCCCGGCCATCCTGGTTCAGGCGCCCGCCGGCTTTGGCAAGACCTCGCTGCTGGCGCAATGGCGGCTCGAACATCTCTCGCACGGTCTGGTGGTGGCGTGGGTGTCCTCGCAGGCGCGAGATACCCCGCAGCGCCTGGCGCAGGCGCTGGCGCTGGCAGTGCGTCGCGCGGCCGGGCGCTCCACCTTCGGCCACGTGCTGCTCGAGGCGGTGGGGCCGAGCAGCCTGGAAGGCATCACCATCTGGCTGGCCGAACTGGCGAAGACGGCGCTCGATGTCGTGCTGATCGTGGATGAGGCGGAGCGCCTGCCCGCTGCCTCGCGCGAGGCGCTGGCCTATCTGCTGCGCAATGCGCCGCCCAACCTTCGCACCGTGATTGCCAGCCGGCCGGATTGCAATCTGGGCATCGACGACCTGATTGCCTACCGGCAGTGTGTGGTCGTCGGCCCAGCGATGTTGCGCTTTCGGCTCGAAGAGACGCTGGAGCTGGTGCAGGGCCGTTTCGGTGCCCGTGTCGACAACGACACCGCCGCGCGCCTGCATGCGCTGACGGAGGGCTGGCCGCTGGGGCTGCAGCTTTCACTGACCGTGATGGCGCGGGGCACGGATCCGCGCGCCGACGTGGCGAGCATGACCGCACTGGGCGGGCAGCTGCGCGATCAGTTCCTGGCGATGCTGTTGGCGAATCTCGAGGAGCGCGACCGCGAGTTCCTCACGCGCATCGCGATCCTCGACCATCTTCATCCGGACCTATGCCGCAATGTCGCAGGCATGGACGACGCCACGGAGCGACTGGCCCGGCTGAGCCGCGATACGCCCGTGTTCGCGTCGGCGGAGCACGGCGACTGGCTGCGCATGCACGCGCTGGCGCGCGATGTGCTGCGCGAGGGCTTCAGCGCGCTGCCTTCGCAAGTGCAGGCCGAGGCCCATGCCCGCGCGTGCGAGTGGCTGGCCGAGCGCGGCATGCTCGAAGATGCGGCCCGCCACGCGCTGGTCGCCGGGCAGCGCGAGCGGGCCTATGCGCTGGCCGAGCGCAGCCTGTACGAATCGATCATGACCCACGGCCGGCAGGGCGTGGTGCTCGACTGGCTGGCGCAACTGCCGCCCGAAGAGCTGGATCGCCGTCCGCGCCTGATGCTAGCCGCCGCCTGGACGCTCGCCACCAGCGAGCGCCATGAAGACGCCAGCCGACTGGTCGACCGCATCCTGGGGCAGCCGCAGCATGTGCCGGATGCCACCCTGCGCTGCGAATGCGCGTTGATCCTGAGCGGCGCGGCGGTGTTCGCGGACGACCCGGATCGCTTCGCGGCGCTGTACGACCCGTGGGCCGACGCACCGCCTCTGCGCGATCCGCTGCTGCTGCAGGTGCACGCCAACCGCACAGCCTACAGGACGCTGCTGGAGGGCGATCCGGCGCTTGCACGCCTGCGCCAGCAGCAGTCGCCGCACGGTTATTCTGGGAGTGGCCAGGGCTTCGTCGGACGCTGGGGCGAATTCATCATCGGCCTCTCGTATGTGTGGGAAGGCCAGGTTCTGCTCGTCGAAACCCTGCTGCCTCCGGCAGTGGCCAGCACGGAGGCGAGTCTTGGGCGCCGCAACAGCTTCGTGTGCATGCTGGCGGCGTTGCTCGCGGCCGCGCTGTGGGAGCGCGGTCGTCCCGCCGATGCAGCCGCGCTGCTGGCCGACCGGCTCGACGTGCTGGAGCGCAGCGCACTGCCCGAATCGCTGCTGCTGGCCTATCGGACGATGGCACGCATGGCGATGGCTGAGGGTGCCGAGCACCGGGCGATGGAACTGCTGGGCGCGCTCGATGCGGTGGGCTCGGCACGCGCACTGCCGCGCCTTCGCATCGCCAGCCTGGTGGAGCAGGTGCGCATGCACGCGCGGCGCTACCGCGCGCAAAGCTGTCGCGATCTGTGCCAGCGCATCGATGTCATGCTGGCCGATCCGGCGCTGCCGCAGGGGCGGCTCTGGCGCCGTAGCGTGGACGGACTGTGCGGGCTGGCCCACGGCTACGCGGCGATCGCGGCGCAGGACTGGCGTGGCGCGCTGGAACCTTTGGCACGGGCTGGCGAGCTGGCCCAGGCGCTCCGGCAGGGGCGGCTGCACATCGAAATCCTCGGGTTGCGCGCCTTTGCGCTCGACCGCTGCGGTGAACGCGCCACCCCGATGCTGCGCGAGGCGATGGATCTTGCGCGAAGCTACGGCCTCGTTTGCATCTTCGAAGATGCGCATCCGGATCTGGGCGAATGGGCCAGGCAGGTCGCTGGCGAGAGCGCGGCACCCGCGCCCGGCGCATCGCCCGCCGCCGCCCCGACGCGACCGGCGCCCGCGCGCGAGACGCCCGCGCCCCTGGCCGCACGCGGCATGGTGCTAACGCCCAAGGAGCGCCAGGTGGTGGAGCTGCTGGCACGCAACCTGTCCAACAAGGAGATCGGGCGTGCCATGCAGGTGGGCGAGACCACAATCAAATGGCACGTCAAGAACCTCCTGGCGAAGCTGGATGCCGGCACGCGCAAGGAGGTCGTCGTGCGCGCGCGCATCCTCGGGCTGATCCCGTCGGCGGAACATTAAGGCGCGGCACCCGCGCCGATAGGGGCTCTCCCCCTCCCTCGAGGAGGGGCGCCGCAAGGGCTGGGCTCCCTATTCTTGCGCCTGAGAAGCCGCACTGGCGCGGCTTCCAAAACGCGGAGCGCTTGAGCCGGATGCCGTGAAGACGGCACTGCCCGGCAGGGCCGTCAAGACGCAGGCGGCGGGCGGGGCCCGCTTCGACCCAACAGGTAGACGTGAGGAGACCAATCCATGAAAAAGCTGATGCTGGCGTTATCCGCCCTCGTCGCCGCCGGCACCGCCGCGGCGCAATCGTCCGTCACCGTGTTCGGCGTCATCGATGCCGGCGTCAGCCACTACAGCACCAAGAGCCGATCCTGGGGCCTGGCGCCGCCGCAGCAGGTCACGCAAAGCCAGACCGTGCTCTCGAACTCGGGCTACCACTCAAGCCGACTGGGCTTCCGTGGCACGGAGGATCTCGGCGGCGGCCTGGCAGCCGGTTTCTGGCTCGAGGCGCCGATGACCAACGACACGGGCGCCAGTGGCATTGCGAACTTCGGGCGTCGCTCCACCGTCAGCCTGTCGGGCCCCTTCGGCGAAGTGCGCCTGGGCCGCGACTACACGCCATCGTTCTGGAACGACGGCGTGTTCGACCCCTTCGGCGTCAATGGCGTGGGCACCAATCTGATCGCGGTGGTCAACAGCAACCTGGCCGCCACGCGGGCGCTGGCCACCGGCGGGCCGCTCAACGGCGGGCTGTCCGCCGCCACCGACAGCTACCTGCGCACCAGCAACGCCATCAGCTACTTCCTGCCGCCGGGGCTGGCAGGCTTCTATGGGCAGGTGCAGTACGCGCTTCACGAGAACGTGGACAGCAGCCGCGTGCCCGGCAGCCCATCGAAGCGGGCCCGCTACGCGGGTGGCCGCCTGGGCTGGAGCAACCAAAAGGCCGACGTGGCGCTGGGCTACGGCGAAAGCACCTTGACCAGCACTCTCACGGGCGGCGAGAAGATCAAAAGCCTGAATCTCGGCGGCTCCTACGACTTCGGCATGGTGAAGGTCTTTGGCGAATGGTCGCGCGTGCGCGACGCGCGCGATGGCACCAGCCCCTTGGCGCCACGCCTGACGGATCGTTACGACGGCTTCATGGCCGGCGTGAATGTGCCGGTGGGAGCGGGTGTCATCCGCGCGTCACTGGCGCGCGTGAACTTCAAGAACGGCACTGGCCTGCCGGAGAGCGACGCCTCGGTCAACAAGCTGGCGGTGGGCTACGTGCACAACCTGTCCAAGCGCACGTCGCTGTATGCGACGGTGACGCGCATCCGCATCCACAACGGCCACAACAACCCGAGCGTGATGGGCGTTACCCCGCTGGTGCTGAGCCTTCCTGCCATCCTGCCCCAGCCCGCCTACATCAGCACCGGCGGCCTGGAGCCGCGCAGCGCCATGGGCTACGACTTCGGGATCCGGCACGCCTTCTGATTTTTCTGG
>JBDUCH010000276.1:0-5910 GCA_040003555.1 Variovorax sp.
CGCGCGCAGGCCGGGCGACGCGGCGCAACGGCTTCATCTCCTTCATCTCCGGTGTCTCGATGCTCGGCATCGCGCTGGGCGTGGCCGCGCTGATCATCGTGCTCTCGGTCATGAACGGCTTCCAGAAAGAGGTGCGCGACCGCATGCTCGGCGTGGTGTCGCACATCGAGATCCTCTCGCGCGACGGCCAGGCGCTGCCGGAGCTCGGCCCGATCATGGAAGCCGCACGCAAGAACCCCGAGGTGATCGGCGTGGCGCCCTTCATCGCCACGCAGGCCCTGATCGCGCGCGGCGAAGACATGAAGGGCACGCTGGTGCGCGGCATCGAGCCGCAGCTGGAGCCGCAGGTGACCGACATCGCCACCACCGCACAGAAGGGCGCGCTCGCCAAGCTGGTGCCGGGCGAGTTCGGCATCGTGCTTGGCGGCGAACTGGCACGCTCGCTGTTCGTGCGCGTTGGCGATCAGGTCACGCTGGTGGCGCCGGGTGGCCAGGTCACGCCGGCCGGCGTGGTGCCGCGGCTCAAGCAGTTCACCGTGGTCGGCACCTTCGACTCGGGCCACTACGAATACGACTCGGCGCTGGCGATGATCCACGAGCAGGACGCGGCGCGCGTGTTCCGCCTCGAAGGCCCGACCGGCATCCGCATCAAGCTCAAGGACTTGAACCTGGCCCGCGAAGTGGCCGACCAGCTCGCCGCTACGCTGCCCGGCCAGTTCCTGATCCGCGACTGGACGCGCCAGAACAAGACCTGGTTCGCCGCGGTGCAGGTCGAGAAACGCATGATGTTCATCATCCTCACTCTGATCGTCGCGGTGGCGGCGTTCAACCTGGTGTCGACGCTGGTGATGACCGTGACCGACAAGCGCGCCGACATCGCAATCCTGCGCACGCTGGGCTCGAGCCCGCGCAGCATCATGGGCATCTTTGTGGTGCAGGGCGCGATGGTCGGCCTGATCGGCACCGTGGCCGGCCTGCTGCTGGGCCTGGGCATCGCCTACAACATCGACGTGATCGTGCCGTTCCTGGAGCAGCTGTTCCACGCGAGCTTCCTGCCGAAGGACATCTACCTGATCAGCAAGATGCCGAGCGACCCGCAACGCAGCGACATCATGCCGATCACCATCATCTCGTTGATCCTGGCGTTCGCGGCGACGCTGTACCCGAGCTGGCGCGCGAGCCGCGTCAACCCTGCCGAGGCGCTGCGCTATGAGTGAGACGAAGACCTTCCAGTCGGGCACGGCCCAGCCCTACATCCGCCCTGTGCTGAAAGTCCGTGGCCTCACCAAGCGCTTCCACGAAGGCCGCATCGACCTCACCGTGCTGCACGGTGTGGATCTCGATGTGCGCGCGGGCGAAACGCTGGCCATCGTCGGCGCTTCGGGTTCGGGCAAGAGCACGCTGCTGCATCTGATGGGCGGCCTCGACGCGCCGACCACCGGCAGTGTTGAGCTGCACGGCAGAAACATCGCCGGAGTCGACGCGGCCGAGCAGGGCCGCCTGCGCAACCTGCATCTGGGCTTCGTCTACCAGTTCCACCACCTGCTGCCAGAGTTCAGCGCGCTCGACAACGTGGGCATGCCGCTCAGGATCCGGCGCGCGCCCCCGGCCGAGGCGACCGAGGCTGCGCGCAAGATGCTGGTCGCGGTGGGCCTGGGCGAGCGCGTGCACCACCGGCCCGCGGAGCTTTCGGGCGGCGAACGCCAGCGCGTGGCGATTGCGCGTGCGCTGGTCACCCAGCCCGATTGCGTGCTGGCCGACGAACCCACCGGTAACCTCGATCGCAGCACCGCCGACACCGTGTTCGCGCTGATGCTTGACCTCGCGCGCCGGCATGGCACCGCCTTCGTGGTGGTCACGCACGACGAAACACTGGCGGCGCGCTGCGACCGGGTGCTGCGGCTCACGGCCGGCCGGCTGACCAACGGCCCGGCCGCGCTCGCCGGCGCTACGGCACGAACGGGATGAACCGCCGCGTGCCGCACTTGTAGTCCAGATCCGCAGATCCGCCTGCCCGCGCTCGCGGGCTATGCCTTCGGCTTGTAGGCCACCACGTCGATCTCGACCTTGGCGTCGACCATCAGGCGCGCCTCGGTGGTCGAGCGGGCCGGGCGGTTGGCACCGAAGTAGCCCATGTAGATGCGATTGAACGCACCGAAGTCGCGCGCATCCTGCAGCCAGACCGTGGTCTTGCACACGTCGTCGAGCGAGGCGCCGGCCAGCGCGAGCACGGTCTTCAGGTTTTCCATCACCTGGCGCGTCTGCGCCTCGATGCCGCCGACCACGATCTCGCCTTCGGCATTGGCAGGCACCTGGCCCGACACATAGACGAAGTCGCCGGCCCGCACGGCCGGGGAGAACGGACGCACCTGGCGATCCGATGCGGTGGGCGAGCCACCAAGAAATTCGAGCGACATGAAGACTCCTTGAACGAGAGATTGAAATTCTATTTCACAAAATTACGTGGAACATCGGGTAAATACCCATGTTTTGGCATGAATGATGCTTCAAAGTCCGCTCATTGTGAAAGTGTTTTTCAAACTGACGGCCCCACGAAGGAGTTTCTTCATGCTCGCAGCACCCTCCAAGCGCGCCTTTCTCGGCGCATCCCTGCTCGCCGCGCTCTGCGCCGCAGCGCCGGCCCAGGCCCAGGCGCCACGCAATTTCGCCACGCTGGCGATGGTGGCCGAGCCGCAGACCCTCGACCCGATGGCGTCGACCGCCGACCTGGTCGGAACGATCATGCAGCACGTGTACGAAACGCTCTACACCTTCGACGCCAAGTGGAACGTGGTGCCGATGCTGGCCGAGTCGCTGCCCAAGGTGTCGGCTGACGGCAAGACCTATGCGATTGCCTTGCGCCGCGGCGTGATGCTGCACAACGGGCGCGAGCTCCACGCCGACGATGTGGTCGCCAGCCTTCAGCGCTGGATGGAACAATCACCGCGCGGCAAGGCCGTGGGCAAGGTGGTTGACAGCCTGCAGGTCAAGGGCCCGCTGGCGCTCGAGATCGTGCTGAAGGAACCCTATGCACCGCTGCTGTCGCAGCTCGCGCTGCCGAGCGGCATGGCCGCCATCATGGCCAAGGACTCGATTGCCCAGCCGCTGAAAGAATTCGTCGGCACCGGCCCCTACAAGTTCAAGGAACGCAAGCCCGACCAGTACGTGCTGCTCACGCGCTTCGACAAGTACAGCGCGCGCAAGGAACCGGCCAGCGGCTACGGCGGCAAGCGCGAAGCGGCGATCGAAGAGCTGCGCTTCGTGCCGGTGCCGAACGCCAGCACGCGCGTCGAAGGCTCGCTCGCCGGCCAGTACGACTATGCGGACCTGCTGCCGACCGAGGCCCTGCCGCGGCTTGAAAAGGCGGCCGGCAAGACGGTGCCGATCATGACGCCGGCTTTCGGTTTCCCCTACCTCGTGTTGAACACCAAGGAAGGCGTGGCCGCCAACCAGGCCGTGCGCCAGGCGATCCAGATCGCGCTGGGCGAGGGCGAGATGCTGGCCGCGGGCTTCGGCGACACGCGCTTCTTCGTGGCCGAAGGCAACCACTTCCCGAAGGGCTCGCCGTTCTACGCGACCGGTGGCACCGACCTGTACAACCAGCGCAACGCGCCGAAGGCGAAGGAAGCCGCCGCCAAGGCCGGCTACAAGGGCGAGACGATCCGCGTGCTCACCAGCCGCCAGTACGACTTCCACTACAACATGGCGCTGCTGATGGCCGAGCAGCTCAAACGCGCCGGCTTCAAGGTTGAGCTGAACGTGGTCGACTGGGCCACGCTGGTGCAGCGCCGAAACGACTCGAAGCTGTGGGACATCTACATCACCCACTCGGGCCAGTTCCCGGAACCGATGCTCTCGCCACCGCAACTCGGCGACGGCGCGCCCGGCTGGTGGGACACGCCGGCCAAGAAGGCCGCGCTGCAGGCCTTCAACGTCGAAAGCAACCCGGCCAAGCGCGGCGCGCTGTGGGGCAAGGTGCAGGAGGTCGTCTACAACGAGGTGCCGTACGTGAACGTGGGCAAGTTCAACGGCCTCTCGGCCAGGAGCCCGGCGCTCGACAACTACCAGCCTGCCACCTGGCCGTTCTTCTGGAACGCGAGAATCAAGTAACCCCCAGGCTTGCCCACTTCGTGTGGCCGCACACCCCCTGCTGGGGCAATACCAGCGGCCCGGCAAAGGCGGTTCCGCGGTATTCCTGGAATGAGCCCACACGCTGGCTTTGCGCCTCGGAGACCTGACATGATTCGCTATCTCTCCTCCCGACTGGTTGGCATGCTGGTGGTGCTCGCGCTGGTGGCGGTGCTGGTGTTTATCCTCACCCGCGCCGCCTCGGGCGACCCGGTGTCGGTGCTGCTCGGCGACCAGGCCACCGCGGCCGACATCGCCCGCGTGCAGAAGGAGTACGGCCTTGACAAGCCCTTGCCGGTGCAGTTCGGCTACTGGCTGCGCGAGGTGCTGCAGGGCAACCTGGGCCAGTCGATCTTTCTGCAGCGGCCGGTGACGCACGCGCTCTGGGAGCGGGCCGAGCCGACCACGCTGCTGTCGCTGATGGCGGTGGCCATCGCCGCACTGATCGGCCTGCCGTGCGGCATCGTCTCGGCGGTATTCCGCGGC
The DNA here is from genome assembly GCA_040003555.1 of Variovorax sp. Taxonomy (GTDB): domain Bacteria; phylum Pseudomonadota; class Gammaproteobacteria; order Burkholderiales; family Burkholderiaceae_C; genus Variovorax. The sequence continues at coordinate 4,615 of JBDUCH010000276.1, forward strand.
AGCTGGATCGACCAGCTCTTCACCGGCATCGCGATGCTGGGCGCGAGCATTCCGAGCTTCTGGTTCGGCATCGTGCTGATCCAGCTGTTCGCGGTGTCGCTCGGCTGGTTTCCGGTGTCGGGCTATGGCGCACCCGATGCGGCCCTGGCCGAACGCATCCACGCGCTGATCCTGCCGGCCACCGTGCTCGGCATCCTCAACTCGGCGCTCATCATCCGCTTCACGCGGGCGTCGATGCTCGATGTGCTGGGCGAAGACTATGTGCGCACCGCGCGCTCCAAAGGCCTGTCCGAAACCGTGGTGGTGCTCAAGCATGCGTTGCGCAATGCGCTGGTGCCGATCGTCACGGTGCTGGGCCTCACGGCCGCATTGATGATCGGCGGCGCGGTCGTCACCGAAACCGTGTTCGGCCTGCCGGGCGTCGGCAGCCTGGTGGTCAACGCCGTGCTGCGGCGCGACTACCCGGTGATCCAGGGCGCGCTGCTCGTGATCGCGGCGATCTACGTGCTCATCAACTTCTCGATCGACCTGCTCTATGCCGTCGTCGACCCACGCGTGAAGGTCTGACCATGCAAATGCCAAGAATGTTGCGGCAACTGATGCACCGGCGCATCGTGATGGTCTCGGCGCTGGTGCTGATGGTCATCGCCGTGCTGGCGATCGGCGCACCCTGGTTCGTATCGGCCGACCCGAACGACACGGCCGTGCTGGATCGACTCAAGGCGCCGAGCGCCCAGCACCTGATGGGCACCGACGAGCTTGGTCGCGACATGTACGCGCGCATCGTGCATGGCGCGCGCTACTCGCTCGCCATCGCGGCGCTCACGGCGCTCGGCTCGGTGGTGTTCGGCACGCTGATCGGCCTGGTGGCCGGCTTCTTCCGCCGGCTCGACGCACCGCTGATGCGCGTGGTCGACGCCATGATGTCCTTCCCCGACATCCTGCTGGCCATCGCACTGGTCGCGATCCTCGGCGCCTCGCTCGGCAACGTGGTGCTGGCGCTGGTGCTGGTGTACACGCCGCGCGTGGCCCGCGTGGTGCGCGCGTCCACGCTGGTGGTGCGCGAGCTGCTGTTCGTCGAAGCGGTGCGTGCGCTGGGCGTGCGCACCTCGCGCATTCTGTGGCGCCACATCCTCCCCAACCTGATGTCGCCGATCCTGGTGCAGGTCTCGTTCATCTTCGCCTACGCGATCCTGGCGGAGGCGGGGCTGTCGTTCCTCGGCGTCGGCGTGCCGCCCGAAATCCCGACCTGGGGCACGATGGTCGCGGGCAGCCAGCAGTACGCGGATCGTGCCT
>JBDUCH010000032.1:0-19940 GCA_040003555.1 Variovorax sp.
TCGGGGAAGTCGATCGCCACGTCGTCCAGGTGCATCGGGTTGCTGTACTCCAGCCGGAGGCCGCCGCCGCAGCGCATGCCCGATCCGATGCCGCTGTGGCCAGTGTGGAACACCGCCGGCAGCTTGTACTCGGCGATCACCTCGTAGATCGGCCAGGCCATCTTGTCGTACGGGTGGTAGCCCTGCACCGTCGGGTGAAACTTGAAGCCCTTGACTCCGTACTCCTCGATCAGGCGCCGCGCCTCGCGCGCGCCCATCTTGCCCTTGTGGGGATCGATGCTCGCGAAGGCGATCATGATGTCGCTGTTCTTCTGCGCGGCCTCGGCGATCTCCTCGTTCGGGATGCGGCGCCGGCCCATGTTCGACTCCGCATCGACCATGAACATCACCAGGCCGATCCTGCGTTCGCGGTAGTAGTCGATGCTCTCCTGGATGGACGGGCGGCGGCTCGACCTGAAGTACTTGTCCGCCGCGCGGTCGTACTCCTCGCCGTAGTTGTCGAACGGGTTCCAGCAGCTCACCTCGGCGTGCGTGTGGGTATCGATCGCGATCAGGTTTTCGTAGTCCATGGCTGTCTCCAAGTTCGGGTAAGTACTGAGATCGACCGCCCTGTGCGGCCTTGAATTGGTTATCTTTCATAACCATAATCGAACCCACACCGGAATGCAATCATGAACCACCCCGACCTTCACATCGAGCTTCGCGACACCGTCGCCGTCATCCGCCTGACCCGCGGCGCCAAACGCAATGCGCTGTCGGACGGGCTGATCCTCGCGCTGCGCGACGCCTTCGACAATCTGCCCGACACCGTGCGCGCCGCCGTCGTCGATGGCGAAGGCCCCCACTTCTGCGCCGGGCTCGATTTGGGCGAACTGAAGGAGCGCGACGCCGGGCAGGGCCTGCACCATTCGCGCATGTGGCACACCGCGCTGGAACGCGTGCAATACGGCCCGGTGCCGGTGATCGCGGCGCTGCACGGCGCGGTGGTCGGCGGCGGGCTCGAACTGGCGAGCGCCTGCCACATCCGCGTGGCCGATGCATCGACCTTCTATGCGCTGCCCGAAGGCTCGCGCGGCATCTTCGTGGGCGGTGGCGGCTCGGTGCGCATCCCCAAGCTCATCGGCGCCGCGCGCATGACCGACATGATGCTCACAGGCCGCGTCTACAACGCGGAAGACGGCGAGCGCGCGGGCTTCGCGCAGTACCTCGTGCCCGAAGGCACGGCCTTCGACAAGGCGCTGGAACTGGCGCAGCGCGTGGCGCAGAACGCACCGCTCACCAACTATGCGTTGATGCATGCGCTCCCGCGGATCGCCGAGCAGCCGGCCGACCACGGCTTCTTCACCGAAGCGCTGATGGCCGGCATCGCCCAAAGCGCGCCGGACGCCAAGGAACGCGTGCGCGACTTCCTCGAGGGCCGCGGCGCCAAGGTCAGCAAGAGCTGACGCAGCGCCCGCAAAAGAGAACAACGAGATGAACGAGACAAACACCGCCCCCGCGCCGCGCTACCGCACGCTGGCGTTCGGCATCACGCGCGCCGTGCTCACCGAGGCGCCGTCCGGCGCCCGCTACCTGAAGGCCGAAGCCGAACTCGGGCCCTACCCGGAGCGCATGTCCGACCGTTTGCGTCACTGGGCCAGCGTGGCGCCGAATCGCACCTTCATCGCCCGGCGAGAGCGCCTGCCCGATGGCAGCACCGGCGACTGGCAGCGCGTGAGCTATGCCGAGGCACTGCACAAGGCGCGCAGCGTCGCGCAAGGGCTGCTGAACCGGGGCCTGGACGCAGACCGGCCCGTCGCCATCCTCAGCGAAAACGGCATCGAGCATGCACTGCTGGCGCTCGGCTGCCTCTACGCCGGCGTGCCCTACTGCCCGGTGTCGCCGCCCTACTCGATCGTGAGCCAGGATTTCGACAAGCTTCGCCATGTACTGGACACGCTGACGCCAGGGCTGGTGTTCGCGGCCGACGCAAAGCGCTTCGCCCGTGCCATCACGGCCGTGGTGCCGGCCGACGTGGAAGTGGTGCTGGCCGAAGGCACGATCGACGGCCGCGCCAGCACCGCATTCGACGATCTTGCCGCCACGCCCGCGACCGCCGCGGTCGATGCCGCGCTGGCCGCCACCGGCCCCGACACCATCACCAAGTTCCTGTTCACCTCGGGCTCGACCAAGCTGCCCAAGGCCGTGATCAACACGCATCGCATGTGGTGCGCCAACCAGCAGCAGCTGCGGCAGTCCATTCCCGCCCTGGGCGACGAGCCACCGGTGCTGGTCGACTGGCTGCCCTGGAACCACACCTTCGGCGGCAATCACAACGTCGGCATCGTGCTCGACAACGGCGGCACGCTCTACATCGACGACGGCAAGCCGACACCCGGCGGCATGGCCGAAACGCTGCGCAACCTGCGCGAGATCGCACCGACCATCTATTTCAATGTGCCGACCGGCTTCGAGGCCATCGCCCATGCCATGGAAAGCGACGCGGTGTTGCGCAAGAACCTGCTGTCGCGCGTCAAGATGTTCTTCTACTCGGGCGCCGCGCTGTCGCAGCCGATCTGGGACAGCCTGCACCGCACGCAGGAAGCCGAGGTCGGCGAGCGCATCGTCATGGGCACCGGCCTGGGCATGACCGAGTCGGGCCCGTTCGCGCTCTACGTCACTGGGCCCGAAGTGAAGTCGGGCGACCTCGGCCTGCCGGCCGCCGGCATCGAGATCAAGCTGGTCGACATCGACGGCAAGACCGAGGTGCGCTACCGCGGCCCCAACATCACGCCCGGCTACTGGCGCGCGCCGGAAGCCACGGCCGAGGCTTTCGACGACGAAGGCTTCTTCTCGACCGGCGACGCGGTGGCCTGGATCGACCCCGGCAACATCCACCGCGGCCTGCGCTTCGATGGCCGCATCGCCGAGGACTTCAAGCTCGCCACCGGCACCTTCGTGAGCGTCGGGCCGATGCGCGCGAAGATCATCGCGGCCGGCGCCCCCTATGTGCAGGACGTGGTGCTCACCGGTATCAACCTGAAGGAAGTCGGCGCACTGCTGTTCCCAACCCAGGCCGTGCGCCAGCTCGCCGGGCTGGCGCCGAACGCGCCGATGCGCGAGGTGCTCGACAGCGCCCCGGTGCGTGCGCACTTCCAGCAGGTGCTCGACACGCTGGCCGCGGCCAGCACCGGCAGCGCCAACCGCATTGCGCGCGCGCACCTGGTGGACGAGCCGCCATCGATCGACAAGGGCGAGGTCACCGACAAGGGCTCTCTCAACCAGCGCGCTGTGCTCAAGCACCGCGCCGCGCTGGTCGACGCGCTGCATGCGGGCGCGCTCCCCTTCATCCTGCAACCCCAAGGAGACAAGCAATGAGAATCGAAGGACAGGCAGCGCTCGTGAGTGGCGGTGCGTCGGGCCTCGGCGAGGCCACCGCGCGCGAGCTGGCGCGGCTCGGCGCGAAGGTCGCGGTGCTCGACCGCAACGCGGAACTGGCCGCGAAGGTCGCGGCCGATATCGGTGGCGTCGCGTGCACCTGCGACATCACCGACACCGACAGCGTGATCGCAGCACTGGAGAAGGCCGCCGCATCTCACGGCTCGGCGCGCATCCTCATGAACGTGGCCGGCATCGGCAGCGCCAAGCGCATCGTCGGCAAGGACGGAAACGCCGCGCCGCTGGAAGACTTCGTGCGCGTGGTCACCGTCAACCTGATCGGCAGCTACAACATCAGCCGCCTGTTCGCCGCCCAGTGCGCGAAGCTCGAAGCACTCGAGGGTGGCGAAAAGGGCGTGATGATGTTCACCGCCTCGGCCGCGGCCTTCGACGGCCAGGTCGGCCAGCAGGCCTACAGCGCATCGAAGGGCGGCCTGGTCGGCATGACGCTGCCGATGGCGCGCGATCTGGCGCAGCACGGCATCCGCGTGTGCACGGTGGCGCCCGGCCTCTTTGCCACGCCGCTGCTGATGGAACTGCCCGAGCCGGTGCGGCAGTCGCTGGCCGCATCGATCCCGTTCCCGCCGCGCCTGGGCAAACCCTCGGAATTTGCCGAGCTGGCCTGTCACATCGTGACCAACGGGCATCTGAACGGCGAAGTCATCCGCATCGACGGCGCCCTGCGCATGGCGCCACGCTGAAAACCGGCGCATCCTCCCCGCAACGTTCAACCAAGGAAGACATCATGAAATTCACCAAGATCGCTCTGGCCGCCGCATTCACGCTGGCAGCCCTCGGCAGCGCACACGCCGACCTCACCATCGGCGTGGTGCAACCGCTCACGGGCCCAGCCTCGGGCCTGGGCATTCCGGTCAAGAACGGGATCATGATCTGGCCCAAGACCATCGCAGGCGAAACCGTCAAGCTGGTCGTGCTCGACGACGCCACCGATCCGACCACCGGCGTCAAGGACGCGCAGCGCCTGGTCACTGAGGACAAGGTCGACGTGGTGGTCGGCTCGAGCGCCACGCCGGTGGCCATCCCGATGGCGGACGTCACGGCCGAATCGGGTACGCCGCAACTCGCGACCTCCCCGGCCGGGCTGCCACCGGGCAAGGACAAGTGGTTCTTCCGCCTGCCGCAATCCAATGACGTGATGGCCTTCGCCATGGTCAAACACATGAAGGCGCAAGGGGTCAAGACGGTCGGCTTTCTCGGCTACACCGACGCCTACGGCGAACTCTGGCTCAAGGCCCTGACCGCGGAAGGCGAGAAGAACGGCATCAAGATCGTCGGCACCGAACGCTTCGCGCGCGCCGACACCAGCGTGACCGGACAGGTGCTCAAGCTGACTTCGGCCAACCCCGACGCGATCCTGATCGTGGCCTCGGGCAGCGGCGCCGGCATGCCGCAGAAAGCGGTGATGGAGCGCGGCTACAAGGGCAAGGTCTACCAGACGCACGCCGCCGCCACGCAAGACCTGATGCGCACCGCCGGCAAGGACGCCGAAGGCACCTTCGTGGTGTCGGGCCCGGCCACCGTCGCAGAGCAGTTGCCTGACAGCCACCCGTCGAAAAAGATGGCGGTCGCGTTCGTGACGAACTACGAAAAGGCCTACGGCGTCGGTTCGCGCAACCAGTTTGCCGGCCACAGCGCAGACGTGCTCACCGTGCTCGAAAAGGCCGTGCCGATCGCGCTCAAGAAGGCCAAGCCGGGCACCCCGGAATTCCGCTCGGCCCTGCGCGATGCCTTCGAAACCATGGGCCGCACCGTGATCGCCCACGGCGTGCTCGAGTGGACGCCGCAGAACCACTGGGGCTACACCAACGAAACCGGCGTGATGCTGAAGGTCGTGAATGGCGCCTTCAAGGTCGAGCAGTAAGCCGGCCGCATCATGGATCTTTCGATCACCAGCATCCTGACGCTGGACGGACTCACCAACGGCGCGATCTACGCCCTGCTCGGCGTCGGCATCGTGCTGGTGTTCACGGTGACCCGCGTCATCTTCATCCCGCAGGGCGAGTTCGTGGCCTACGGCGCGCTGACGCTGGCGATCTTCCAGACCGGCAAGGTTCCCGGCACGGTCTGGCTGCTGCTGATCCTGGCGGCGGTCGCCGCCCTCATGGAGCTGGTCACGACCTGGCGCCATCGCGGCAGCGCGGCGCCGGCCATCGTGGCCGCCCTGCGCACCTTCGTGCCGGCCGCAGTGGTTTGCGCGGTGTCGGCCTGGGCCGGCCCGCGCAATCTGGCACTGCCGATCCAGGCGCTGCTGACGGTCTGCATCGTCACCGCGTTCGGGCCGCTGGTGTACCGCGTCGCCTACCAGTCGCTGGCGGGCGCCAGCTCGCTGGTGCTGCTGATCGTGTCGGTCGGCGTGCATTTCGCGATGACCGGGCTCGGGCTGCTGTTCTTCGGCGCGGAGGGCTTTCGCAATCCGCCGTTCTGGGACACCCGCTTCGCGCTCGGCCCGCTGGCCCTCAGCGGTCAGACGCTGATCATCTTCGCCGCCTCGGCCGCGCTGATCGTGCTGCTGTGGCTGTTCTTCGAGCGCAGCCTGTACGGCAAGGCGCTGCGCGCCACCGCCGTCAACCGGCTCGGTGCAAGGCTGATGGGCATTTCGACCCATGCGGCCGGCCAGCTCACCTTTGCGATGGCCGCGCTGATCGGCGCGCTCTCGGGCCTGCTGATCGGCCCCACCACCACCGTGTTCTACGACTCCGGCTTCCTGATCGGGCTCAAGGGTTTCGTGGCCGGCGTGATCGCGGGGCTGTCGAGCTACCCGGGCGCGCTCATCGGCGCACTCGCAGTTGGCGTGATCGAGTCGTTCGGTTCGTTCTGGGCCAGTGCGTTCAAGGAGGTGATCGTGTTCACCATCGTCCTGCCGGTGCTGCTGTGGCGCTCACTGCGCAGCGGCCATTCGAACGAGGAACATTGACATGGACGCCGTACAACCCGTAGCGCCGTCGAGCCCTGCTGCCATGCAGGAGCGCCCGAGCGCACTGCGCCGCTGGGGCCCGCTCGCACTGGTCGCGCTGGTGGTGGCGCTGCCGCTGCTGCCGCTGCCCAATTTCTGGATCCTGCAGCTCAACTACATCGGCATCTACGCGCTGCCCGTGCTGGGCCTGGTGCTGCTCACCGGCGTGGGCGGGCTCACTTCCTTCGGCCAGGCCGCCTTCGTTGGCATCGGCGCCTACACCACGGCCTATCTCACGGTGAACCTGGGGCTGTCGCCCTGGCTCACGCTGTTCATCGGGCTCACGCTCACGGGCGTCAGCGCGGCGATCATCGGCGCCATCACACTGCGCATGTCGGGCCACTACCTGCCGCTGGCGACCATCGCCTGGGCGCTGTCCCTCTACTACCTCATGGGCAATCTCGATGCGCTCGGCAAGTACGACGGCATCCTGGGCGTCAAAGGCCTCTCGGTGTTCGGCTTCGAACTCGGGCAGCAGCGCGTGTTCTACGTGGTGGTCTGGGCCTTCGTGCTGCTGGGCGCGCTGGCATTGCTGCGCCTGCTCGACTCGCGCAGCGGGCGTGCCATCCGCGCGCTGGCCGGGGGCTCGCAGATGGCCGAAGCCATGGGCGTGAACACGTTGCGCCACAAGGTCGGCATCTTCGTGCTGGCCGCGCTGCTGGCGTCGGTGTCCGGCTGGCTGTTCGCGCATTTCCAGCGCACCGTGAATCCGTCTCCTTTCGGCATCCGCATGGGCATTGAGTACCTGTTCATGACGGTGCTCGGCGGTGCGGCCCATGTGTGGGGTGCCGTCGCCGGCGCCGGTATCGTGAAGCTGCTCGAAGACCAGTTGCAGGTGCTGCTGCCCAAGCTGATCGGCACCAGCGGCAGCTACGAACTCATCGTGTTCGGCATCCTGATCGTGCTGGTGCTCAAGTACCTGCCCGATGGCGTGTGGTCGTTCGTCGACCGCCGGTTGCCGCGCAGGCAGCGCGTGGTCGACTGGCACGACGCCGCGCACCTGCCGGCGCGCAGCAAGCCTGCGGCCGGCCAGGTGGTGCTCGAGGTGCAGGCGATCCGCAAGACCTTCGGCGGCCTGGTGGCGGTGAACGACATCAGCTTTCGCATCCGCGCCGGCCAGATCGTCGGGCTGATCGGCCCCAACGGCGCCGGCAAGTCGACCACGTTCAACCTCATCACCGGGGTGCTCGGCATGACCAGCGGCGCGGTGCAGTTTCGCGGCGAGGCCATCGGCGGCCTGTCGTCGCGCCGGATCGCGGAGCGCGGCGTCTCGCGCACTTTCCAGCACGTGAAGATGGTGCCCGACATGACGGTGCTCGAGAACGTGGCGCTCGGCGCCCACCTGCGCGGCCGCAAGGGCGCGATCGCCGCCATGCTGCGAATCGACCGCACGGAAGAACGCCAGTTGCTGCGCGAGGCGGAGCGCCAGTTGCAGCGCGTCGGCATGGGCGATCTGCTGCACGAACTGGCGGGCAACCTGGCCATGGGTCAGCAGCGCTTGCTCGAAATCGCGCGCGCCCTGTGCGCCGACCCGGCCCTGCTGCTGCTCGACGAGCCCGCCGCGGGCCTGCGCCACAAGGAGAAGCAGGCGCTGGCCGATGTGCTGCGCAGCCTGACCGCCGAGGGCATGAGCATCCTGCTGGTGGAACACGACATGGGCCTGGTGATGGACATCTGCGACCACATCGTGGTGATGGAGTTCGGCACCCACCTGATGGAGGGCACGCCTGCCGAGGTGCAGCAGAGCCCGAAGGTGCGCGCCGCCTACCTGGGCACGGAGCATTGACATGAGCACCCCTCTTTTGCAGATCCGCAACCTGCGCGCCGGCTATGGCCGCGCCGAGGTGTTGCATGGCATCAACCTGCAGGCCGACAAGGGCAGCGTGATCACCGTGATCGGCCCCAACGGCGCCGGCAAGTCAACGCTCTTGAATGCGCTGATGGGCGTGCTGCCCGCCAGCGGAGCGATCGAGTTCCAGGGCCGCGCCATCGGCAGCCTGTCGCTCGAAGAACGCGTGATGCTGGGCATCGCACTGGTGCCCGAGAAGCGCGAGCTGTTCGGCACCATGCCGGTGGAAGACAACCTGGTGCTGGGCGCGTTCCGCCAGGTGCGGCTGCGCAACCGCCAGTGGCGCGACCAGATCGAGCAGGTCTACACGCTGTTTCCGCGCCTGAAAGAGCGCCGCGCCCAACTGGCCGGCACGCTCTCCGGTGGCGAACGCCAGATGCTGGCGGTCGGCCGTGCACTGATGTCGCGCCCCACGCTGCTGATGCTCGACGAGCCCAGCCTCGGGCTCGCGCCGCTGGTGGTGCAGGAGATCTTTCGCACCGTGAGCGCGCTGCGCGCGACCGGCGTGACCATCCTGCTGGTCGAGCAGAACGCGCGTGCCGCACTCGAAGTGGCCGACCACGGCTACGTGCTCGAAATGGGCAGCGTGAGCCTCGAAGGCCCGGCGCGCGATCTGGCCGGCGACTCCCGTGTGATCGATACCTACCTGGGCACCAAGAAATGACAAACACAAAACCCGTCCTGGCCGCCGCAGTGGCAATCGGTTCCGCCGCGCTGCTCGCGGCCTGCGTCGGCACCGGCCGCAGCGACGGGCCGCTGCCGCAACTTGCGGCAGCGCGTCCCGGCACCCTGCAGGCCTGTACCGACCTGGCCGCCCGGGCCGCACGCGCCGGTGTCGTCTACACCAGCGTGACGTCAGTGGCTGCGGGCCCGGTCGCCGTCGGTACTGCCAATCAGCCCGCACCGGCGCACTGCCTGGTGCTGGGCAGGATGAGCGAGCGCAAGAGCCCGGTGGACGGCAACACCTACGCCATCGGCTTCGAGATGCGCCTGCCAGTCGCATGGAACGGGCGCTTCCTCTACCAGGCCAACGGCGGCCTCGATGGCGCGGTGGTGCCCGCGATGGGCGGCATCGGCGGCGGTGCGCCGACCACCAGCGCGCTGCAGATGGGTTTTGCCGTGATCAGCTCCGACGCCGGGCATGCAGGCTCGCTCGGCCCGCTCTTCGCCATCGACCCGCAGGCGCGGCTCGACTACGGCTACAACGCGGTCGCCCAGCTCACGCCGATGGCGAAGAACGTCATCGCGCAGGCTTATGGCCGCGGCCCCGATCGCTCCTACTTCGGAGGCTGCTCCAACGGCGGCCGGCACGCAATGGTGGCGGCCGCGCGCTCGGCCGGCGAGTACGACGGCATCCTGGCCGGCAACCCCGGCTTCAACCTGCCGAGGGCTGCCGTGGCGCAACTCTACGGCGCCCAGCAATATGCGAAGGCGGCGAGCGCGCAGACGCCGGCCGGCCTGCCCGATCTGCAAAGCGCCTTCACGCCCGCCGAGCTCACGCTGGTGGGCAACAAGATCGTGGCGCAATGCGATGCACTCGATGGTCTCGCCGACGGCATCGTGTCGGACGTCAAGGCCTGCCAGGCGCGCTTCAAGCTCGACGCGGCCGTGCCAACCTGCGCCGCCGGCGTGCGTGACGGCAGTTGCCTCAGCGCGCCGCAGAAGACGGCGTTGAACAACGTCTTCGCCGGTGCCCGCAACAGCGCAGGCCGCGCGATCTACAGCAGCTTTCCATTCGACAGCGGCATCGGCGGCAGCAACTGGCGTGACTGGAAATTCAACAGCTCGCAAACCCGCGACCCCGGTGCGGTCGGCTTCATCTTCACCTCGCCGCCGTTGGCGGCTCGACCCGGAGGCCTGGCGTTTGCACTGGGCTTCGACATGGACCGCGATGCACCCCTGATCGACGCGACCGGCGGCGTCTACCGCGAATCGGCCATGAGCTTCATGGCACCACCCGAAGCGGCCAATCTCGCCACGCTGCGCAACCGCGGCGCGAAGCTGATGGTCTATCACGGCACCAGCGACCCGGTGTTCTCGTCCGACGACACCGCCGCCTGGTACGAGCGGCTGCAGGTCGCCAACGGCGGCAACGCCGCGGCCTTCGCGCGCTACTTTCCGGTTCCCGGCATGAACCACTGTTCGGGCGGCCCGGCCACCGACCAGTTCGACATGCTGAGCGCGCTGGTCGGATGGGTCGAGCGCGGCGAGGCGCCCGCTTCTGTGACGGCCAGCGCACGCGGCGCAGGGTCCAGCGCCGCCAATGCCGAGCTGCCGGCCGGCTGGTCCACCACCCGCACCCGGCCGCTCTGCCCCTACCCGCAAGTTGCACGCTACAAGGGCGGCGACCCGGAGCGCGCAACCAGCTTTTCCTGCAGCCAGTGAACTACCAGCCCCGCCCCGAAGACCAGCGCTTCGTGCTCGACGCGGTGCTCGGCACGACGCCGAAGCTGCGCGCGCTGGCACCTTTCGCCGAGTTCGACGAGGCCCTGCAGACGCAGTTGCTCGACGAGGCCGGCCGCTTCATCGGCGAGGTGATCGCGCCGCTGAACCGCGGCGGTGACGAGGCCGGCTGCCGCTTCGAGCGCGGCGAGGTCGCCTCGCCGCCCGGCTTTGCCGATGCGTACCGCGCGTTCTGGCAGGCCGGCTGGCCGGCGCTGGCCGCGGCACCCGAAGACGGCGGCCAGGGCCTGCCCGCGCTGATGACGGCGATCGTCTCGGAATGGCTCAGTGCCTCCAACCAGGGCTTCAACATGGCGCCCGGCCTGCTGCACGGCGCCTACGAATGCCTCAAGCACCACGGCAGCGACGCGCTTCAGCGCGCCTACCTGCCGAAGATCGCGAGCGGCGAGTGGCTGGCCACGATGTGCCTGACCGAATCGCACGCTGGCAGCGACCTGGGCCAGGTGCGCACGCGCGCCACCGCGCAGGCCGATGGCAGCTTGCGGGTGAGCGGCAGCAAGATCTTCATTTCGGGCGGCGAGCACGACCTGAGCGACAACATCGTGCACCTGGTGCTGTGCCGCCTGCCCGATGCACCGGCGGGCCCCAAGGGCCTGTCGCTGGTGCTCGTACCCAAGGTGCTGGCCGACGGCACGCGCAACGCGGTGCACTGCGAACGCATCGAGGAGAAGATGGGCCTGCACGGCAGCCCGACCTGCCAGATGCGGTTCGACGAAGCCACCGGCTGGCTCATTGGCGAGCCGAACCGCGGGCTGCAGGCGATGTTCGTGATGATGAATTCCGCGCGGCTGCACACCGCGCTGCAAGGCATCGGCCTACTCGATTCGGCCTGGCAGAAAGCCGACGCGTACGCCCGCGAGCGGCGCCAGATGCGTGCGCCGCAAGCGCCTGCGAGCCGCGGCCCGAACGACGCGGCCGACCTGTTGATCGAGCACCCGGCGATGCGCCGCATCCTCGACAGCCAGCGCGCCTGGATCGACGGCGCGCGCGTGCTCGCGTACCGCACCGCCCTGATGCTCGACGTGGCGAAGCACGGTGCCGACGACGCCACGCGTGCGCGTGCGCAGCGCTGGTGCGTACTGATCACGCCGGTGCTCAAGGCGGCCTGCACGCAGCAGGGTTTTCAGGGCGCGAGCGAATGCCTGCAGGTGTTCGGCGGGCATGGCTACGTGCGCGAATGGGGCATCGAGCAGACGGTGCGCGATGCGCGCGTGTCGATGATCTACGAGGGCACCAACGAGATCCAGGCGATCGACCTGCTGGTGCGCAAGGTGCTGCCCGACGGCGGCACGGGCATGGGCAAGCTGCTGGTCGAGCTGCGCGACGAGCTCGAAGCGGCACGCGACACCGATGCCGACGCGCAGCGCCGGCTGGCGCAGCTGCGCTACCTGACCACCACGGTCGCGATGGCGGCGCACGCGAGCCCCTCGCTGCCATTCGAAGTGGCCGACGACTACCTGCGCGTGGTGATGCTGGCGCTGATGGCCTGGGCCTGGGCGCGCATCGACGTGGCCGCGGCGTCCGCGCCGGATCCGACGCGCTGGTCGGTGCCGTCGGCGGCCTTCCGGCGCCACCTGCTCCCGGAGTTCGAGATGCGGCTCGGCATGGTCAAGCACGCGTGCGAGGTTGTCACGGCGCCCGTCGCGGTAGCCTGAAACGCGCGCTACGGGTTACGCTCGCAACATGGCCATCCAGCGCAGCAGCAGGATCGATCTCCCCACCACCCGCACCGAACGGCTGGACACGCGCGTGCTAGAAACACTGGTCGGCTACAACACCCGCCGCGCCTGGCTCACCATCAGCGCGGTGTTCGCCGAGCGCATGGCAGCTTACGGGCTCAAGCAGGTGGATTTTTCAGTGCTGTCGCTACTGGCGCACAACCCGGGCGCCACGTCGCGCCAACTCTGCGCCACGCTCGACATCCTGCCGCCCAACCTGGTGAGCCTGATTGCCGCGATGGACAGCCGCGGCCTGATCGAGCGCCGCCCGCACCCCCACGACGGCCGCGCCGTCGGCCTGCACCTCACGAGCGCCGGCAAGAAGCTCGTTCGCGAGGCCGAGGCGGCGGTGGTGCAGCTCGAACTCGACGCAAGCGCCAAGCTGTCGACGCGCGAGCGCGAGAGCCTGATCAAGCTGTTGCAGAAGCTGTACCTCTGACGGTACTTCCGGCAGTGGTTATTTTTCTGCGGCTGCCCGCCGCCGCAGAAAGACGTGGGTCGCACGCTCGCCAGCGACATGCCTTGCACATTCGTAGCCCAAGGCATGCAGGTCGATGTCCTGAAAGAGATGCTCGCCCGAACCGAGCAAGACCGGCCGGATGGCGAGGTGCAACTCGTCGATCAGGCCGGCACGCAGATACTGCCGAACCGTGGCCACGCCACCACCGAGGCGAACGTCGCGGCCGCCCGCCGCGGCGGTCGCCTGCGCCAGCGCGGCGTGAATGCCCTCGGTGACAAAGCGGAACTCCGTACCGCCCGCCATCGTGAGCGGCGCCCGCGGGTGGTTCGTCAGCACGAAAACGGGCGTGTGGTACGGCGGCTCGTCGCCCCACCAGCCTTTCCAGCTCTCGTCCGGCCACGGGCCCCGGACGGGGCCGAACATGTTGCGCCCCAGAATCCAGGCGCCAAATCCGGCAAAGCCCTGCTCCGCTACGCCGTTGTCGACGCCGGTCTCTCCGTCTCCCCCGCCTTGCATCTTGCGCCACGCGCGTGTGTGGAAGAACCACTCCATCAGCTCAGGGCCCCGGACGCCGAGCGGGTTCTGAAGATCCTGGTTCGGCCCGGCACCGTAGCCGTCTATGGAAATCGCGAAGCTCCGGACACAAAGTTTCGACATCGGTTTTCTCCTTGCTGGAATCAAATGTCCCGCACATCCGCCACCGGCTTGCTGCCGAAGTCGGCGCGATCCAGGTAGGCGAGCACCTTCGCGGCCGCCGTCGCAGGCGAATCCAGCAGGCCCTGCGCCTTCAGCTGCACGAAGCGCTCGCGATCCGGGAACGCCTCGGCCGACGTGCCGCGCAACTGGATCTGCATGTCGGTGTCGATCACGCCCGGTGCGAGCGAAACGATCTTCGCACCGTTGGGCAACGTGGCCTGCTCCAGCGCCACGGCACGCGAGAAGTGATCCATGCCGGCCTTGGCCGCACAGTACGGCGCCTGGCTGCCCATCGCGTTGCGGCCCAGGCCCGACGAGATGTTGAGCACTTCGCGCCGGCCCGGCCAGTCGCGCGTTGCGCCGAGGAAGGCGCTGGCCAGAAGCATCGGCGCTTCAAGCCCCACGCGCAACGCCTGCGCGAGTTCGGCCGCGACGCCATCGGCCAGCGGACGCGGCTGGCCGACCGTGCCGGCGTTGTTGACGAGCGTGGTGCGCGCGAAGCGCGCGGGATCGATGGCCTGCAACCAGGCCGTGAGGCGGGCGGCCGCCGCGACCGGCTCCGACAAGTCCTGCTCCCACTGCTCGAGCGCGGCGCCGGCCGCCTTCGCTTGCTGCAGCAGCGCGGCATCGCTGTGGCGCGAGATGCAGAGCAGCGAGGCGCCCGGCTGCAGCAGTTGCTGCGCCATGGCGCGGCCCAGGCCGCGCGAGGCGCCGGTGAGAACGGTGAGACGAGACATGGATGGAAACTCCCTCAGGCAATGAAACCGTCCCACACCAGCTTGAGCCCGGTCAACAGCATGCCAAGGTACAGCATGCGATAGAACCAGACCCCGCTGATGCGGCGTGCAATGCGCACACCCGCCCACACGCCCAGCGGCGCCAGCGGCAGCAGCACCAGCGAGGTGGCGAGCTGGCGCCAGTCGAGCAGCCCGAGCCAGGCGTACGGCGCCCACTTGCTCAGGTTCAGGATGAAGAAGAAGTACGCCATGGTGGCGGTGAACACCACGGGCGTGAGCTTGATGGGAATGACGTACGCGTTGACCGGCGGCCCGCCCGCGTGGGCGATGAAGCTGGTGAAGCCCGAGATCGTGGTCAGCACGCCGCCGACGATGCGCGACGGCGGCGCGGCATCGGGCTTCGGCGGCAACAGCAGGCGCTGCGCCAGGAACAGCAGCGTGAAGACCCCGACGATGCCGGCCACCGTGTGCGGCGAGAGCAGGCGAAACAGCAGGGTACCGATCAGCGTGCCGACCAGGCCGCAGGGAATCAGGAACATCAGCAGCTTGCGGTCGAAGTCGCGGCGAAAGGCCGCGATGCCAAGCAAGTCCATCAGCAGCAGCACCGGCATCAGGATGGCGGCCGCTTCGGGCACGGTGACGGCCATGGCCATCAATGGCACGGCCAGCGAGCCGAAGCCGGCGCCGAAACCGCTCTTGCTGATGCCGAGCAGCAGCACGGCCGGCACCGCGGCGGCGTAGAAATGCGGATCGAGTATCGGGCTGAACGGCGGCAAGCGCGGGATTCTCCCAGAGTTGCCGAGCTCTGGCGATCGTCCGCTTCGTCCTATGAAGGAAGGTACTCAAGTACCTCGTCGTTCGCCACATCGAACGCACCCGTAGGCCTCCAGCCAAGATGCCTGTAGAAACCATACGACCGAACATCGGGATCGCGCGAGCAGCCGAGAAAGAGCCTCTTGAAACCCAGCCCCTTGAACTCTTCGATCATCAAGTTGAGGAGCGCCTTGCCGATGCCATTGCCCTCGTACGCTGGCAGCAGCGCGAGGACGGCGATCTCGCCCGTGCTTCGATCGCCAAAGCAATAGCCGGCCAGTTCCCCTTCGACCGTGCCGACGTAGCCGGGCAACGAGCCGTCACTGATGTCGGATCGCCAGCTTTCGAGGGTGACGCCGATGGCCTTCAATTGCTCGATCGAGCAGGCGTTCTCTCTCGTCTTGCCTCTCAAGGTGATGCAATCTGGTGTGTCTTCAGGTGTTGCTCTTCTGTAGATGACGTTCATCGCCGGCAAATCCCCAATACCACCTCCTGCTCCGTGCAGGTGCGCGGTGGCGGCAGCGCCGCTTGCGCTGCGGCCGAAGCAGCGACGCTTGCCCGGCGGGCGATGCAGGCGCGCAGGCGCTTTTCCATCGGTGCGTAGTAGCGCCATCCCTGGCTCAGGGCAGGGAGTTCCAGGCGCACCTGCTTCCATTTGGGATGTCCGTTGGCCTGCAGATTGTCGAAATTGGTACACAGGGATTCGGCAAAGCGGCCCAGATTCCCGACTGTCGACTGCAGTCCGTATTCGTAGGTAACCAGGTAGGCCTTGACCGTCAGGGTGGGCACGTCGGACTTGAGCCAGGTTGCATAGCTGGTGGCACGGATCGCCGCAGGAAAGTAGGTTTTCTTCGCACGCGCCGTCTCTGGCGCTGCATCGTCGAGCCGCAGGATCTTGATGTAGTTGCGTGCCTCGGCTTTCATGTCGGAGAACAGCTTGGCCGGCTGGCCGGCGACGATGATGGCGACGTCGATGGACTTGTCGACCGTAAGCTTGGCCAGCGCGTCCTCGTTACTCAGGTACTGCGTGTTGGCAGAGGGCAGCGCCTCGCCGAACATCAGCTGATAGAGCGTTCTCGAGGTCAGGGCTGTGCCGCTGCCCAGCGGCCCGACGGAGATCTTCTTGTTCTTGATCTCGTGAATGCTGTTCAATGGCGAATCGGCACGTGCGATGAAATAGATCTCTTCGTCATAGAGCGGCATGATGAGGCGCAGCGGGCGGATGATGTTTTCGGCATCGACGTTGCCGGCCTTCGCCTCGTCGAGGAACGCCTGGTAGACGTCTGACTGCACCAGGGCCAGCTTGACGCCGGGCTCGAAGCGCATGCGCTGGACGTTCTCCGCCGAACCCTTCGACTCGAGCACTTCGAGATCGATCCCGGCCGGCTCTGCGACCAATGTCGCCAAGTCCCGCCCGATCTGGATGTAGGTGCCGGTCTTGGATGCCGTGACGATCTTGTACTCCGCCCGCGGAGCTTTGTATTCCGCGCGGGGGGCCGCGGCGGCACAGGCGACGAACGCCATCCACAAGGGCCAGGTCAGCAGGAATCTGGTTGGCATGTTCGCTCCATCAAAGGTTGGTGAACCGCCAGGAGATGCCTGGCTCATTTTTTGTGACGCTGTGCTATTGCGGGGTTCTCTATTTCGTCGGGCACAGGGCCAGCGCCGCGAGGGTTTCGCTGCAGTCGCTCGCAGCGGCTTCTGGCGTCGGCGCTTCGAGAGGCACGGGAGACTGGGAGGGGGCGGTGGCGGCAACGGGGGCAACGGGGGCAATGCGGGCAATGGGAGTAGCGGGCGGGGCGGGCGCGGCGATCCGATCCGGCACTGTTGACTCGGCGCCCAAGTCGGCGCCATTCAGGGCCGTGTGCAAACGCGCAATGTCGGCTTTGACCGCCGGAAGCCCGCCGGCGCCGGCCCGGTTGTCGAGATAGCCGCGCTCCAGCGTCAGATACGCAAGCTGGCCCAGGATCAGGGCCAGCACCATGCCGATCGCCATGGCCGCCTTGCGTCTTGGCGCGAGCCACGGCGCTGCCCGGCGCGCTTGCTCGCCGTCCGCGTGTGGTGGGGCGCCCGCTTGGACGATGCCCGCCTCCGATGCCGTGCCCATATCGATCGGTTCGGGGAGCTCGATGACCTCCTCCGCATCGGGCTGCACCGTGTTCGCAAAGTCGAGAACCATGGGGGCGAAGGTTTCGTCCGCATCAGGCACCTCAGCCGTGCGCTCGATGCGGGAACCTGCATCGCCAGCGGCGATCTCGGCGGCCTGATCCTCACCGCAGAACGGGCAAAACCGTTCCCACGCTTGCAAAGTCTCGGCGCAGCGCCTGCAGGGTGCCGAAAGATCCTGTTTGGCAAGGCTCGACATGGCTCATGCGCAGGGCGAACCAGCCAACGCTGCGCCCGGATACGACCAGCCTGGCAACTGGCGTTGCACGTCGAAAGGCGAGAGACGGTCAGAGCGCATCTTGGGCCTCGGAAGGGATCACAGGAAATATGAATATTCCCACGCGCCTGCTTTTCTTGCATCAGGCGCCGACCCAGTGTAAGACGAAAGCTTACAAAGATGAAGTTATCGAGTCTCCGGATCAGCGCTCATGCGGCCTTCGGCTCAGGAAGAACCGCCGTCAATGCGAAGTCGATGATATGGAGCCAGGTCGCTTCCAGGCCCATGATGTTGTGGTGGTCGGAGGCTGGGATCGTCTGCACGCAGACGGGCGTTGGCCAGGCAGCGATGAGCTTCTGCGAGCGCTCCGGCAGCACGACGACGTCCCGCTCCGCCAGCAGCACCTGGGTTTTCGCTGCGACCTCCCTGCAGTGCTCCAGGGAGTTGAACTGGTGCCGCAGCAGCAGGGAAAGTGGAACGAGCGGGAAGCGCTTCTTGGCTACCTCCAGCATCGAGTCGTATGGCGTGACAAGCTGCAGGCTCGAGAAGTCCTGTCGCGCCACCAGCTGAATTGCCACGCCCGACCCCAGACTTCGACCGACGACGTGCAGGCGCACGTGCGGAAAAGCTCGGCGCAAGTGATTGGCGAACTGGATTGCGTCCTCCACCGAGGCGACCTCGGAGGGGCGCCCCTGCGAGTCGGCCACCCCGCGGTAGTTGACCGCCGCGAATCCGAAGCCTTCCGGAAGCCAGTGCAGCGCCTGTGCGGTGGCGCGGACGTCCTCGCCTCGTCCCGCGAAATAGATGAACAGATCCTGCAGCGCGTCTTCCCCTTGGGGGTGATAGACATAGCCGCGCACCATCCCGCCCGGCACCGTGTGAGAGTACGTGGAAAAGTCGTCGGACAAATGAACGACGGGGAGCTTGCGAGCGTTGAACAGGATGTGTCCCTGACGTGTCGCAAGGAGGGACCAGTAGGCCGCGATGCCGCCAACAGCGGCGGCCGAAGCGGATAGCGCAATGCGGAAGACTTTGGATGGCAAGGGTGGCTCTCCGGGGAAAAGGCTGCTTGGCCGCGTTTACTGCTGCGAGCAGATGCTGACGACCACTTTGCAGGGCTCCGCTGGCAGATGAGTGTCGCACTGGCCCGCAGCCGCCTTGTCCGCAGCGCCCTTTGTCGCAGCGGTGGCTGTGCCCCATTCCCCGTAGTTGCCTTCCGCGAGAGCACCGCAGGATCGATCGAAGTAGGTTCGCACGGCGCACGTGCCCGGGCGGCCTGCAACGCGATCGCAGTGGGTCAGTGCCGCAACCTCGGCCGCGGCGCGCGATGGGTAGTTGGACGAGTAGCCGTACCAGCGGTTCATGGAGGCAATCGCTCCCCAACTCGGGCCTTGGCGAGGGGCCGCCCAGGCCGGTTCGACGGCAATGCCTGCCAGACCGCAACACAACAACAGCGTGAGCGTGCCTGGCATACGGTAGGTTCGTGATGGAAAGCTCATATCAAAGAGGCAGCGATGCGTCCGTGCGACCTTGACCGACGACTGCTCCCGGCCTCATTCTGCCCGTCGCGGGCCTGGCCGCAGGATCAATGCCCGATGATGCGCAGGCCCAGCAGAACGAGCACGACCCCGGCCAGCAGTACTGTCGTGCACTGCCAGAAGCGCACCGGATGCCGCTCGATCAGCGCAGGCGGCCGCGGACGAAGGAACTCCTGTCCTGGCGCCCTGAGGTCGTGTGCGAATTCGGACACTGCCTGCTGCCGTTTCGCCGGGTTGGGATGCAGCGCCTTTTGCAGCACCGCATCGACCCAGGCCGGCAGATCTGGGCGGAAATGGCGAGCCGGCACGTAGCGCAGCCGGCTCGCATCGGCGGACGATCGAACCCGGGAAGCCTGCAGGCCATAGGGCAACTGGCCTGTGAGCATCTGGTACGCAATGACGGCCAGCGAGAACAGATCGGAACGGGCGCTGCCGCCGTGGCCGACGAAGTATTCCGGCGCGGTGTACTGCAATGTGCCGGCGATGGCGAGCGCGCGGGTGTCGCGTTCGCTGTCGACCAGGCCCGCCACATGGGCGGATGCGAGATCGATGATCTTGACGGTGCCGGTACGGTCGATCATCACGTTCTCGGGGCGAACGTCCTGGTGCAGCATCTCCTTGCCGTGAAGTGCCTGCAGCCCTCTGGCCAACTGCTCGACCACGCCGCGCACGCTGGCCAGCGTCGGGCTGGGGTGGTCGACCATCCATTGCGCCAGGGTCTGCCCGTCGACGTACTCCATGGCGACATACAGGTGGCCGCGCGCCCGGTCGACGGTGCTGGCCTTCAGCACGTGGACACTGTCGATGCGGCGCGCCACCCATTCTTCGAGAACGAAGCGGTCGAGGTAGTCCGTGTCGTCGCGCAGGTCGACCGAAGGGAGCTTCAGCACCA
>JBDUCH010000277.1:0-5905 GCA_040003555.1 Variovorax sp.
GCGCACCTTCGCGATCAGCGCCGCAGTCACGCTGATCTGCCTCTTGCTCGGCTATCCGCTGGCGTACTGGATCGCGACGGCGCCGCCGCGCACCGCGCGCACGCTGCTGCTCCTGGTGCTGCTGCCGTTCTGGACCTCGCTGCTGGTGCGCACCACCGCGTGGGTGGTCGTGCTGCAGGGCGGTGGCGTGGTCAACAGCCTGCTCGGCTGGCTCGGCCTGGTCGACCCGGCCCATCCGCTGGAGTTGATCCACAACCGCATCGGCGTGCTCATCGCGATGACGCACATCCTGCTGCCCTTCATGGTGCTGCCGATCTACAGCGTGATGAAAAGCATCCCGCCCAACTACATGCGCGCCGCGGCCTCGCTGGGCGCGCCTCCGCTGCCGGCCTTCGTGCGCGTCTACCTGCCGCTCAGCTTGCCGGGCGTCAGCGCCGGCTGCCTGCTGGTGTTCATCCTGGCGCTCGGCTACTACATCACGCCGGCGCTGGTGGGCGGCCCGCAAGACCAGATGCTGAGCTACTTCATCGCCTACTTCGCGAGCCAGGTGACCAACTGGGGCATGGCCGCAGCGCTGAGCGCCACGCTGCTGGTACTGGTGTTGCTGCTGTATGCGCTGTACCACCGCATCGTGGGCATCGACAAACTCAGAATGGGATGAAAAAAGCCATGCCACCCGTTCGCCTTCCTCGCCGCACGCCCGCGATCGTGCTGCGCACCGTCTGCATCGCCGTCCTGCTGTTCCTGGTCGCGCCGATCGCGGCCATCGTGCCGCTGTCGTTCAACGCCGAACCCTTCTTCACCTATCCGATGCCGGGCTTCTCGCTGCAGTGGTACCGCGAGTTCCTCGGCTCCGCGGTCTGGCAGCTGGCGCTGCACAACAGCCTGATCGTCGCGTCGTGCGCGACGGTGCTGGCGTCGGTGCTTGGCACGCTGGCGGCGCTCGGGCTGTCGCGGCGCGACTGTCCGTGGAAGGCCGGCATCATGGCGGTTCTCATCTCGCCGATGATCATCCCGGTGGTGGTGAGCGCCGTCGGCATCTACTACTGCTTTGCGCGCGTCGGCCTGCTCAATACCTTGACGGGCCTGGTGGTCGCCCACACAGCGCTCGGCGCACCCTTCGTCGTCATCACCGTGATGGCCACGCTATCGAGCTTCGACCATAACCTGATGCGCGCAGCCGCAAGCTGCGGCGCCAGCCCGGTGCGCGCGTTCTTCCGCGTGATGCTTCCGGTGATCGCACCGGGCGTCGCGTCGGGCGCACTGTTCGCGTTCATCACCTCTTTCGACGAAGTGGTGGTCGCGCTCTTCATCGCCGGCTCCGAACAGCGCACCTTGCCGCGCCAGATGTGGAGCGGCGTGCGCGAATCGATCAGCCCGACGATCACGGCGGTTGCCACGCTGCTGATCGTGGCGTCGATCGCATTGCTCGCGGCCGTCCAATGGCTGCAGGGGCGCGCCGCACGTGCAGCGGCACGCCCCGCTGCATAGGCAGGATTTTGGCGATTGGCACGGTGCCAACGATGATGCGAGGGCAAGGGCAATTCGTTCTGCATGTGAGAACTATTGCCCTATCTTGTTTCTGGAAAGTCACTAATACTTTGGCGCCGGATATTCGCTGCAGTCGAGCGAAATCGCGGATGACCTCAGGGAGTGAAAATTGGGCGATTCGCACGCCCAGGCGGGGCAAACGACTCAGCCCGCCCCCTCGCGTCTCCGATGAAATTCCGCTACCCCGCACAGCCAACAGCCAAGCCACGCAGCCGCCCGATCGCCGGTACCGACAGCCTCTACGGCCACGGCGCTCCCATCGCAATTCTGGTCATTGCGGCCGGCCTTCTGCCGAACGCCGCCGCGGCAGCCTGCACTGCAGTTGCAGGCGTCCGACTCCAGGCCAATGCGGCATCGACCTGCGCTGCCGCGGGCAGCTACACCGGCGTCGGCGTGGCATCGGGCAGGGGGGCCGTGTCTTCGCTGACCGGGGGCGTGGTCAACGCCGCTGCCGCCCTGACGATGGATCTGGCCCAGAACAGCGTTTTCGGCGCGTCCGCGTCCGGCGCGGGCTCGCAAGTCAACCTGCAAACCGGCGCCACCATCAACAGGGCTGGCACGACCACCGGAAACGGGGGGCTTCGTGCGGGCGCTGGCGGCGCCATCACCGTCAACGGACCGCTGTCGATCACCTTGACCAACGGGTCGGGCAACCATGGCGTGCTGACGGAAGACAGCGGCACGCTCATCACCCTGAACGGCACCGTCAACATCACGATGGGCAGTGGCGCCGCGTTTGCACCGGGAATCCGCGTCCGCACCGGCTCGGCCGTGATTGCCAATGGCGCTGTGACCATCAACACCGCGGGTGACTCCAGATCGGATGCCATTGCGGCCGACAATTCGGCCACGGCCACATTGAATGGCGCGCTGAACATCACCACCAGTGGCTTGCAGGCTTCCGCGCTGAAAGTCACCAGCGCGGGCCGCATCATCTACAACGGGCCTGCCACCTTCAACATCAGCAGCATCAACGGATCCGGAATCCGGGCAGTCACCGGCGGTATCGTGGATGCAAACGCGTCTTCGGCCACGTCGATCAGCGTCACCGGCATCAATGGCCAAGGCATCTCTTCGAGGGACGCCGGCTCCCAGGTGAACCTGGCGGGCACCACGCTCATCAACGTGAGCGGCGCCACGCAGGCAGACTTCCCGAACGGCAATCTGGAGTCTTACGCTACCGGTGTGTTGGCCGATCTGGCCGGTGCCATCACGGCGACCGGTGCGCTTCAGGTCAACACTACCGACGCGACGAGCTATGGCGCGCTGCTGGCCGGAAGCAACGCCACCCTCGCGGCCACGGGCGGCGGCACGATCAACGCAGCGGGCGTTGCACTGGGTTTTCTGGCCGGCGCAGACCAGAGCGCCCGCCTTGATGGCTTTGCCATCCGCAACACCTCGGGCGATCTGATTCAGGTCGATGCGGCAACCGGCAGCTCGGCACTCGTGCTGAACAACAGCACGGCTTCGGCCGCCTCGGGCGGCAAGCTGTTGAATGTCACGAACGGCAGCACGTTTGCGCTGACTGCCAACCGCAGCACACTGACCGGCGACATCGTGACGGACGCCAGCAGTGCCGTCAGCCTGAGTCTGCTGAATGCCTCGAGCCTGACTGGCGCCATCGATCCGGTGACCCTGAACGTCGACGGCGCCAGCCGCTGGACGATGACCGGCGATTCCTCCCTGAGTGGCCTGACTCTTGGCGGCCGCATCGACTTCCAGGCGCCCGCTGCAGCATTTGTTCCCAAGACCTTGACCGTCAACGGCAATTGGGTTGGCCAGGGCGGCACGGTGCGGCTCAATACGTCGCTGGGAAATTCCGGCTCGCAGACCGACCGGATCGCCATCAATGGCGGTGCGGTCAGCGGCAACACCCTCCTGCAGATCA
Source organism: Variovorax sp. (assembly GCA_040003555.1). Lineage (GTDB taxonomy): Bacteria > Pseudomonadota > Gammaproteobacteria > Burkholderiales > Burkholderiaceae_C > Variovorax. The sequence goes on from JBDUCH010000277.1 coordinate 3,440, forward strand.
ACAACGTCGGCGGCCTGGGGGCCTTGACCACCGGCAACGGCATCGAGGTGGTGAGCGCAGGCAGCGGCGCCACCACCACCGCCCAGACCACCAAGGACGGCTTCGCGCTGAGCGGCGGCCATGTCGATGGGGGCGCCTACGAGTACCGCCTGTATGCGGCAGATGCCAGCGGCGCCGGCGAGAACTGGTATCTGCGTTCGGCGACGACCATCGCGACCCCGGCGAGCCCGGCGACCCCGGCGGATCCGGGCGCGCCCGCCGCGCCGACCCTGCCGCTGGTGAGTGTGCCGACCTACCGCGCCGAAGTCCCGCTCTTTGCGGCGCTCCCCGCGCAACTGCGTCAGGCCGACCTCGGCATGCTGGGCAACCTGCACCGCCGCATCGGCGACGAGGCGGCGGCTGCGCCCGGCGACGCCAGCGCGCCGCGCCGCGCCTGGGCCCGCGCCGTCTACAGCGACCTCGATATCCGCCAGGCCGGCGTTGCGCGCGCGCAAAGCCGTGGCCACGTGAGCGGCCTGCAGGCCGGCACAGACTTGCTGGCCAGTGGCAACTGGCGCGCGGGTGTCTACGTCGGCACCCTGGACGGTGGCGCCGACGTGAGCGGCAACGCGCGCGGCATCACCGCAAAGGTCGGCCACAACGAACTGCAATCGCGCTATCTTGGCGGCTATGCGACCTGGATGGATGCGAGCGGCCTGTATGCCGATGCCGTGGTTCAGGCCGGCAGCCACCGCTACGGCGTGCGGCCCGAGGGCAATCCGGGCGCCTCGGGCAAAGCCCGCAGCTTGACCACGTCGCTCGAGGTCGGCCAGTCTTTCGCCCTGGCCGAGGGCTGGCGCATCGAACCGCAGGCGCAGCTGATTCACCAGCGCACGCGCTTCGACGACGTGCTGATCAGCGGCGCGAACGTGCGGCAGGATGCCGACGGCGGCTGGATCGGCCGCCTGGGCGTGCGCATCAAGGGTGACATTGCGACCGGCGCCGGCCGGCTCCAGCCCTACGCGCGCGCCAACCTGTACCACACGGGCCGCGGCGCCGACGTCACCGAGTTCATTGGCGCGGCGGCCAGCACGCGCATCGCCAGCGCCAGCGGCTACACCTCGGGCGAACTTGCCGGCGGCTTCACGCTGGCCATGACAACCGCCACCAGCATCTACGGCGAAGTGGGGCGCCTGTTCAGCACCGGCGGCGATGCCCGCGTGAAGTCCTCGGTGCAGGGCGCCATCGGTCTCAAGGTGCGGTGGTAATCCAGCGGGAGCGGTTCCGCCCCGGCCATTAGCCGGATCTGGCGCGAGCCGTCTTCCTGGGGCTCTCGGCGCGCGGGCTGTCCGCACCCGCCAGGGCGCTGCCGGTATTCGCCTGATCGATCCACAGCAAGGTGTCGACGTACGCCATGAAGCGGTGCAGGTACTCCGGCGACAGCTCATGCATCAACGTGAGCGACCGATGCACGAGCTGGTGCGAGTTGAGGGGGCCGGCATTCTCCGGCAGCTTCGCCAGTGACTGCGTCAGCCGTCGCTCGGCGCTGAGCCTGGACCAGATGCTTCTGAAATAGTTCAGCGTTTCGACATCATGGGCCGGCGCCTGCCGGCCCATGATGTCGACCAACGCCGAGAGCGCGTCGCGATCGGGTTGGGCCGGCGGGTTCGCGGCGGTGTCCGGGCAAGGCACTCTTTTATCGAGATCCTCGCCATACGCCGCCAGCAGCCGGGTCAGCTTGTCGTGGAGGATGCGTCGCGCATCGCCGCGATGCGTGGCCGCCCGCCGAGCGAGCGCCTCCATGAAGCGGAAGCGAACGGGATCGTGGTGATGGTTGCCACGCTCGCGCCAGGCGTCGAGCATGGCGCCGGCGTCGGTGCTACTCACGGGGCTTCTTCGAGCTTGCGTCGGATCGTTTCGGCGTCGGCGCCATTTCCACGCGTCGGTTCTTCGAACGTCCATCGGCATCGGCATTCGAAGCCACCGCCTGCTCCGCACCGAAGGCCGCGGCAAAGACCGAGGCCGAGGGAAGGCCTTCCTCGATCAATGTCCGGGTCACCGTCAAGGCCCGCTGGGCCGACAGCTCCCAGTTGTCGGCGAACTGGCGGTTGCCGCCGCGCACCTGCCGGTCATCGGTGAAGCCGCTCACCATCAGGATCTCGTCACGGGCCTGGAGGTAAGCGGCCAAGGGTGCGGCCAGGCTCTTCAGCAGTTGCCGGCCTTCGGGCTGCAGTTCAGCAGAGTTGAGGGCAAACAACACGCTGCCGCTGATGCCGATGCGCCCGTTGTTCAGCGTCACCCGGCCGGCCGCCAGCGGCCCCGCGAGAGCCTGCTCGAGCGTCTGGAGGCGCTGCGCCTCCACCTGCCGCTGCTTGACCTCGGCTTCCAGACGGGTCGCGAGTTCAAGCTGCATGCCCAGCACGCACACCAGGATCAGCACGAAGGCGCCCAGCAGCCCCGACATCAGGTCGCCGAACACGGCCCAGA
>JBDUCH010000278.1:0-5891 GCA_040003555.1 Variovorax sp.
AGCCCGGCGCGCACCCGCGCGATGGTGCCGTGGTGGTCGGTGCCCTGGATGTTGACCACCTTGTGGAAGCCGCGCTCCCACTTGGCAATGTGGTACGCCACGTCGGGCACGAAGTAGGTGTACGTGCCGTCGCCCTTCTTCATGACGCGATCCTTGTCGTCGCCGTAGTCGGTCGATTTGAGCCACAGCGCCCCGTCCTGCTCGTAGGTCTTGCCGGCTGCCACCAGCTTGCCGACCGCGGCCTCGACCTTGCCGCTGGTGTAGAGGCTGGACTCGAGGTAGTAGTGGTCGAAGCGGACGCGGAAGGCTTTCAAGTCCAGATCCTGCTCGCGCCGCAGGTAGGCCACGGCGAACTCGCGGATCGAGTCGATGTCGTCGATGTCGCCGCTGGCGGTGTACTCGCGGTCATCCGACTTGACGGTTTTCTTCGCCAGGAATTCGGCCGCGATGTCGGCGATGTACTCGCCGTTGTAGAAAGCCTTGCTGGCCGGGTTGTCCGGGTCGGTCGGCCAGCAGGCGTCGCCGGGCTTGAAGCCCTTGGCGCGCAACTGGGTGCTGTTGGCCAGCGTCTGGATCTGCACGCCGGCATCGTTGTAATAGAACTCGCGCCAGACTTGGTCGCCCTGGGTGGCCAGCAGGTTGCAGATGGCGTCGCCGAGCGCGGCCTGGCGGCCGTGGCCCACGTGCAGCGGGCCGGTCGGGTTGGCCGAGACGAACTCGACCAGCACGCGCTCCTCGTTCGCCGGCTGCTGGCCGAAGGCCGCGCCGCCGGCCAGCACCTCGCGCACCACCTGCTGCTTGGCCGCCGTCTTGAGCCGGATGTTCAGGAAGCCGGGCCCGGCGATCTCGACCGCCTCGACCCACCGGCCGAACGCCGGCGTGGCAAGCAGCGCAGCGCTCAGCTGCTCGGCCAGTTCGCGCGGCTTGCGCTGCAGCGGCTTGGCGAACTGCATCGCCGCGGTGCTGGCGAAGTCGCCGTGCGCCGCCACCTTGGGCGACTCGAAGGCGGCTTTGACGCCAGCGCCGGGCAGGAGGGATTCGAGCGTGCTCGCGAGGGCCGCGAGCAGCTCTTGTTTGACCAATAGCATTCGCGAATTTTACCGGGGGCCCGCAGCGACCGGCCGCGGGCCGTCATCCAGGCGCGCGTCTCGACCGTTAGCATCAGTGGCCCTTCGGGGTTCGACTGTCACCATCCCGTCCAAACCAGAGGAAATACACCATGAAAAAGCTTCTGTCCCTGATCGCGCTTGGCGCCGCACTGTCCTTCAACGCCGGTGCTCAAACCACCGCTCCGGCCGCCGCCGCTGCACCCGCCCCCGCCGTCGCCAAGCCGGCCGCCGCCGCACCGGTCGAGAAAGCGCCGACCAAGCAGCAATCCAAGATGGGCACCTGCAACAAGGACGCTGCCGAGAAGAAGGGCGACGATCGCAAGGCCTTCATGAAGGAATGCCTGTCCGCCCCCAAGGTGACGCAGCAGGACAAGATGAAGACCTGCAACGCCGATGCCAAGACCAAGGCGCTGAAGGGTGATCCGCGCAAGGCCTTCATGAAGCAATGCCTCAGCAACAAGCCGGCCTGATCGCCCGCTTCTGCCCAAAGCCCCGTTCGGCTGCGCCGACGGGGCTTTTTTCTTGCTGCCGCCTACTTCAGCACGCCGAACAGGTTGTTGAAGTCGTCCGTCCAGGGTTGCAGCCCCTCGATCGGCGTCACCGCGACGCTGGCGCGCCGGATCGATTCGCGCGCCAGGCTTTGCGGATTGCGCGCCACCAGCACCCAGTCGGTGCGGCGCAGCGCGTCGTTGTGCTCGGCTTCGTCGTGCACCAGCACCGCATGCAGGCCCTGCGCCTGGGCGATCTTCTCGACCACCGGGGCCAGCGCCAAAAAGCGGTTGGTCACATGGAACGCGATCACGCCGTCGGGCTGCATATGGCGCAGGTAGGCGGCCATCGCCTCGGCCGTGATCAGGTGGATCGGCACCGAGTCGCCCGAAAACGCGTCGACCGCGAGCACGTCGAAGGCCTGGGGCGCCTCCCGCTCCAGCGCCAGGCGGGCGTCGCCCAGCACGCGCTCGATCTTCGCGGCGCTGTCGTCCAGGAAGCTGAACTCGCTGTCGGCCAGCGCGAAAACCTGCGGGTTGATCTCGTAGACGCGGTACAGGTCGCCGGCCCGGCCGTAGACCGCCAGCGTGCCCGCGCCGAGGCCGATCAGGCCGACGCGGCGCGGCCGTTGCGGCGCCTCTGCCAGCGCAAGGCCGATGCCCGAGCTCGCGCCGTAGTAGCTGGTCGGCTCGCGCCGCCGCGCTGGCGCCAGGAATTGCTCGCCGTGCTTGACCGAGCCGTGGTACATCTGGCGCACGTTCTGCGCCGGATCGTCGCGCCGCGTATCGAGCGTGATCAGCGTGCCGTAGAAGTTGCGCGTCATCTCGCGCGCATCGGTGGTGTCGCTGCGCACCTGCAGCGCCAGGAACACCGCGCAGCAGGCGGCCAGCGCCATGCCACCGGCCAGGCCGAAGCGCCGCCCGCGCAACACCGCAGCACCGGCCAGCGCGCTCAGCACCAGCCCGACGCCGAGCTCGTAGTACGCCGGCAGCACATGCGGTGCGATCAGCCCGACCGTGACGCCACCGATCGCGCCGCCGAGCGACAGCATCAGGTAGAAGCGCGTGAGATACCGGGGCGCCGGCCGCATACGCGACATTTCGCCGTGAAAGAACATGCACAGCACGAACAGGCCGACCACGTAGATCGGCAGTGCGGTCTTGACGTCGGAGCCGATGCTGTCCTGCAGCCCGAAGGCGCAAAGCACCAGCATGGCCGCGGTGGCCGGCAGGAAGAATGCGCGCCGATACCAGCGGTCGCTTTCGAAGCAGAGCACGAAGGTCAGCAGGTAGACCGACAGCGGCAGCACCCACAGAAAGGGTATCGCCGCCACGTTCTGCGTGATGTGGTTGGTGATGGCCAGCAGCAGCCAGGAGCCCAGCGCGGGCAGGCCGAGCCACAGTAGGTAGTCGGACGAGCCGGGCGGCTTCGCGGCGGCCGCCGCGTCAGGCTGCAGGGCGGCAACCGTTGGCGCCGCCGTCCCCTGGCGCGCCGCATACAGCGTGGTGCCGATGCACAGCAGCACGAAAGCCGCATAGGCCCAAGACCAACCCTGCGCCTGGCGCAGCAGCGGGCTGTGCGGCTCGATCAGCACCGGATAGCTCAGCAGCGAGGCGAGCGACGCAAGGTTCGACAGCGAGAAGTAGCGATACACCTGCGCGCCGAACGGCGTGCGCGAGAGCCAGGACTGCACCAGCGGCCCGGTGGTCGACAGCAGGAAGTACGGCAGGCCGATGGTGCCAAGCAGCAGACCGAGGATCCACAGCGTCGGGTCTTCGGAGCCGACCGGTTTCCAGCGCGCATGCGTCACGATCGGCAGGAAGGCCAGGCTCACCAGCAGCAGCGACACGTGCAGCCGCGCCTGCATCTTGACGCTGAGCCGTCGCGTGACCACGTCGGAGTACGCGTAGCCGGCCAGCAGCACGACCTGGAAGAACACCATGCAGATCGACCAGACCGCGGCCGAGCCGCCGAACCAGGGCAGTATCTGCTTGGCGATCAGCGGCTGAACCAGGAACAGCAGGAACGCACTGGTGAAGATGGTGCCGGCAAACAGGAGCTTGACGTAGCCGGCTTTCATGCCGGTGCTACTTGCCGAAGCCGCGTGCGAGGAACACCGCGACCAGCGGGATCACCACGACCAGGTGCGCCTGCACCATCACCAGCTTGCGCGTCTTGCGGATGTCGGCCTCGGCCGGCAGGCTGCCGCCGGCGCGCAGCGCCTTGCGCCAGCGGAAATAGGTGAGCGTCGGAAAGATCGAGATCACCCCGATGACGATGAAGAGCGTGAGCTTCACGTGCAGCAGCGGATTCGTCCAGTACCACGCCGTGCCCTTGACGCCCCACCAGGTGCGTGCCACGCCGGTGGCGAGCACCGTGACGGCGGCGATGCCGTAGACCATGTCGATGCGGGCAAGCCGCTCGACCACCGCGGCATTGAGCCACTCCACGCGGCACAGCGCGGCTTCGCTGGAGATGAACACCACCATCGTCAGGATGGCGAGCAGATGCAGGTAGGCAAGGATGGCTTCGAGCGTCATGGCGCGATTGTGCCGCCCCAGAACTCCGGCAGCGCATATTGCTGCTTCAGAAAGTCGAGCCAGAGGCGAACACGCAACGGCAGGTGCTTGCGTTGAGGGAACACCGCGTAGACGCCGTTCGGCGGCGCCGCGAACGCATCGAGCAACGGCACCAGCAGGCCGGCGTCGATCTCGGCCTCGACCTCCCAGGTGCTGCGCCAGGCGATGCCGTGGCCGGCCAGGCACCAGTCGTGCAGCACCTGGCCGTCGGTGCAGTCGAGCGGGCCGGTGGGCTTGAGGTGGATGACCTGGCCGCCGCCCTCGGCGCCGTCTTCGGCCGGCACGCGAAAGGCCCAGCCGCGCGTTTGCGAGGCGTCGCTCGACAACGTGAGGCAGCTGAAGCGTGCCAGGTCGGCCGGGTTGCGCGGCTCACCGTGGCGGCGCACGAAATCCGGCGTGGCGACGCAGCGGCGCCGGTTGTCGGCCAGGCGCAAGCTCACCAGCGACGAGTCGGGCAGGTCGCCGACGCGCACGGCGCAGTCGTAGCCCTCGCCGGCCACGTCGATCACGCGGTCGCTCAGGTTCAGCGAAATGCGCACCTCCGGGTGCAGCGCGTGGAAGCGCGGCACCAGCGGCGCCACGTGACGGCGGCCGAAGCCGGCCGGCGCCGTCACGCGCAGGTGCCCGCTGGCCTTGACTCCGCCGGCACTGACGCTGGCCTCGGCATTGGCGAACTCGACCAGCAGGCGCTGGCAGTCTTCGAGAAACGCGCTGCCCTCGTGCGTGAGCGTGATGCGGCGCGTGGTGCGCACCAGCAGCTTGACACCGAGCCGCTCCTCCAGCGCGTCGATGCGCCGTCCCATGATGGCCGGTGCCACGCCTTCGGCCTTGGCGGCGGCCGTCAGGCTGCCGCGGGTTGCGACCGAGACGAAGGATTCAAGTTGGGTGAGGCGGTCCATCGACCCGGATTATGCGAAGCCTGCAACTCAGTGGCCTGTGGTGATGCGGTTCTGCTTCAGCGCGGCGATCTCCTGATCGCCATAGCCCACCTCCTTCAGCAGTGCGTCGCTGTGCTCGCCCAGCAGCGGCGGCTGCAACCGGACGCCCGGGCGTTCGCCGCCGAGCGTGAAGGGCATCAGCGGCACCTTCGAGGTGCTGCCGTCGTTCATGCGGATCGGCGCGAGGCCGCCACTCGCGTTCAGGTGCGGGTCGTCGAACAAGTCCTGCGGCTTGGTGATGGGCGCGAACGGAAGCTCGTTCTTTTCGAACACGGCGCTGAGTTCGGTCGCGCTGCGGTCGGCCAGGTGCGAGCGCAGGATCGGCATCATCCATTCGCGCGCCAGCACGCGGTCGTTGTTGGTCTTCAGGCGCGGGTCGGCCAGCATCTCCTCGAGGCCAAGGGCATTGCAGAAAATGAGCCACTGCTTGTCGCTGACAGCGGCCAGAAAGATCTGCTCGCCGTCTTTCACCGTGAAGACATCGTAGATCCCCCAGGCGGAGATGCGGCTCGGCATCGGGTCGGCCGCGCGGCCCGTGGCGGCGAACTGCATCATGTGCTGCGCCACCAGGAAGATGTTGTTCTCGAACAGCGCCGATTGAACTTCGCAGCCCGCGCCGGTCTGCTCGCGCTGGCGCAGCGCGGCCATCGCGCCGATGGCACCGAACATGCCGCCCATGATGTCGTTGACGCTGGTGCCCGCACGCAGCGGGTCGCCGGCACGGCCGGTCATGTAGGCCAGGCCACCCATCATCTGCACCACCTCGTCGAGTGCGG
>JBDUCH010000279.1:0-5854 GCA_040003555.1 Variovorax sp.
GGTGTTGCCCCCTGCAAGGGGGTTGGCGAAGCGACACGAAGTGCGCGCAGCCTGGGGGTCAGTCATACAGCACCGCGGCGATCTGCGGATCGGCAATGTTGGTTTTGTCGTACCAGAAGAACCCGGTATCGACCACCTTGGGCAGCTTCTCGCCCTTGATCGCCTTCACCGCCATTTCCACGGTCTTGTAGCCCATGCCGACCGGGTTCTGCGTGATGGCGCCAGCCATGCTGCCGTCCATGATCGCGTTCTTCTGCTGCTTGCCGGAGTCGTAGCCGATGATCACGACCTTGCCGGTGCGCTTCATCTCCTTCACGCCGTTGACCACGCCGATGGCGGAGCCTTCGTTGGCGCCGAAGATGCCTTTCAGGTTCGGGGAGGCCTGCAGGATCGACTTGGTGATCTCGGTGGACTTCAGCTGGTCGCCACCCCCGTACTGCACGCTCACGATCTTGATGTTCGGGTAGGTCGACTGGATACGGTTGACGAAGCCGTCACGCCGGTCCACGCCGGTGCGGCTGGTCTGGTCGTGTACCACCAGCGCCACTTCGCCCGACTTTCCGATCATCTCGGCCATCTTGTCGGCGGCAAGCGCGGCAGCGGCCTTGTTGTTGGTCGTGGTGGTGGTCACGGGAATGTCGCTGTCCACACCCGAGTCGAAAGCCACCACGGGGATCTTCGCGGCTTTCGCCTTCTTCAGGAGCGGGATGGCGGCCTGGCTGTCGAGCGCAGCGAAGCCGATGGCCTGCGGTTTCTTCGCAAGCGCGGCAGCGAGCATGTCGATCTGCTTGTCGACCATCGCCTCCGTCTCGGGGCCTTCGAAGGTGACCTTCACCTTCAGGTCTTTCGCGGCCTGCTCGGCGCCCGACTTCACGGCCTGCCAGAACTGGTGCTGGAAACCCTTGGACACGAGCGGTATGTAGATCTCCTGTGTCTGTGCCTGCGCCTGCGCGAAACCCGACAGGCCGATGAGGGCCGCACCGAGCGTGTATGTGACTGCTCTTCTCTGGATCATGCGATGTCTCCTGTGGTTGTAGAAATGGGGTCAGTGCTTGCTGCCGCTGCGGCGGCGCAGGATGTCCGCGTACACGGCGAGGATGATGATCACGCCCGTGACCACCGTCTGCCACTCCTGCGCGACCGAGAGGATGCGCAGGCCGTTGGTCAGCACGCTCATGATGAAGGCGCCGATGATCGTGCCGACGATGGTGCCCGTTCCCCCGCTGAGCGAGGTTCCGCCGATGACCACCGCCGCAATCGCGTCGAGCTCGTAGCCCTGCCCCAGCGCGGGCTGTGCGGAGTTGAGGCGCGAGGCGATCAGCAGGCCCGCTATGCCGCAGATTCCGCCGCTCACCGTGTAGACCACGACCTTCCAGAAATCGGTGTTCACGCCCGACAGGCGCACCGCCTCCTCGTTACTGCCGAGCGCGAAGGTGTAGCGGCCCAGAATCGTCTTGTTGAGCAAGATGCTCGCGGCAATCGCCACCAGGAACAGGATCAGCACCGCATTCGGAATCGGCAGCGAGGGAATGAAGTAGCCGATCAGCGAATCCTGCGAGATCGCCGGGAAGTCCGGCGTGTCGTTGAAGTAGATCGGCTTGGTGCCCGAGATCACGAGCGACAGCCCCTTGAGCAGCATCATCATGCCGAGCGTCGCGATGAAGGGCGGTATCTTGAGCTTGGCGATCAGCACGCCCGAGACAAAGCCGGCCAGCGCGCCGAAGAAGATCGCGGCCGCGATGCCGAGCGCGAGCGGCATGCCCATGTAGGTGAGCACCACGCCGGCCATGACGGCACAGAAGGTCATCAGCGTGCCCACCGAGAGGTCAATGCCCGCAGTGATGATGACGAAGGTGCACGCAATGGCCAGCACGCCGTTCACCGCGGTCGATTGCAGGATGCTCACCAGGTTGTCGGCCTGCAGGAACTGCGGCGACGCGAAGCCGAAGAACACCATCAGCGCAATGAGGCTGGCGAAGGCCAACAGCTTCTGACGCGTGGCGGGACGAAAGAGCCGTGCCTTCAGCGAGAAGCCGGGCGCGGCGGCAGTGGTGGCGGTGGGGGTTGTCAAAGAGGTGTCTCCAGTCGTCATGTGGCTGCGGCGGCTTCGCGTCGGGTGGCGAGTTGCATGATCTTTTCCTGCGAGGCTTCGCGCCCCGCCAGTTCGCCGGTGATGCGGCCTTCGCACATCACAAGCACGCGGTGGCTCACGCGCAGTATCTCGGGCAGCTCCGAAGAGATGATCACGATGGCCTTGCCCTGCTCGGCCAACGCATTCAGCAGGCGGTAGATCTCGGCCTTGGCCCCGACGTCGATGCCGCGCGTGGGCTCGTCGAAGAAGAGCACGCTGCAGTCACGCAGCAGCCACTTGGCGATAACGATCTTCTGCTGGTTGCCGCCCGAGAGCAACCGCACCTGCTGGTGCACCGAGGGCGTCTTGATGTTGAGCTGCTTCACATAGCGCTCGCCGGCCGCTTCGATGGCGGCCTGGTCGACGAAGACGCCCATCGACAGGAACTTCTTCATGCTCGGCAGCGCGATGTTGGTTTCCACGTCCATGCCGGTGGCCAGGCCGAAGTGCTTGCGGTCTTCGGAGAGATAGCCGATGCCGTGCGACACCGCATCCTCGGGCGACTTGATCGACACCTTCTTGCCGCGCACGCGGACTTCGCCCGAATCGATGGCATCGGCGCCGAACACGGCGCGCGCAAGCTCGGTGCGGCCCGCGCCCATGAGCCCCGCAAAGCCCAGGATCTCGCCCTTGCGCAGCACGAAGCTCGCGTCGCGCACCATCGAGCCGCGGTTGATGCCCTTGGCCTCGAGCACGATCTCGTTGCCCGAGGTGTCCGGAAAATCGTTCTCCACCTCGGTGAGCTGGCGCCCCACCATCATGGCGATCAGGTTGTCCATAGGCGTTTCTGCCATCGGCACGGTGGCGATGTACTGGCCGTCGCGCATCACGGTCACGCGGTCGGCAATGCGCTTGAGCTCGTCCATCTTGTGCGAGATGTAGACGATGGCCACGCCCTGCGACTTGAGCTGGCCGATGATGCGGAACAGGTCGGCCACCTCCTCGTTGTTCAGCGCGGCGGTGGGCTCGTCCATGATGAGGACGCGCGAGTCGAACGAGAGCGCCTTGGCGATCTCCACCATCTGCTGTTTGGCCACCGTGAGTTCGCCCACCGGCGTGTTCGGGTCGAGCCGCAGGTGCATGCGCTCGAAGATGCGTCGTGCCTCGGCGCGCATCGCGTCTTCATCGATGAAAACGCCGAGGCGCCCGCGCGGCTCGCGGCCAATGAAGATGTTCTGGGCGGCGCTCAGGTGGTTCATCAGGTTCAGCTCCTGATGGACGATCCCGATGCCCAGGGCCTGCGCGGCGCGCGGGCTCGCGATATCGACGGGCTGGCCGTTGAACATCACCTCGCCGGAGTCCTTGCTGTAAACGCCTGCGAGCACCTTCATCAGCGTGGATTTGCCCGCGCCGTTCTCGCCCATCAGCGCGTGAACTTCGCCAGGCAACAGGTCGAACTGCGCCTTGTCGAGCGCACGCACGCCGACGAAGGACTTGCAGAGATCGCGGATGATGACGATGGGTTGCATGGCGCGCGTTCAGTCCGTCGAGATGCCGTAGAAGCGTTGGGCGGTGCCGCGCCAGACTTGCTCCTGCTCGCCGGCAGACAGGCGGCCGATGAAGGCCTCGCTCACCGCGATCCATTGCGCGTAGTCGCCAGCCAGGGTGAGCACGGGCCAGTCGCTGCCCCACATCAGGCGCGCGGGGCCGAAGCTTTCGAGCAGTTGATCCCACACGGGGCGCACGGCATTCACCACCGCATCGACATCGCGATGCAACGACTGCGGCGCCTCGCCCCAGAGTCCGGAGAACTTGCAGCACACCTGCGGCAACGCGGCGATTTCGGCCATCTCCCGGCGCCATGCTGCGAAGGCCTCGCTGCCATGCGCGCCCACGGGCGGCTTGGCGGCATGGTCGATCACCACGGGCAACTGGGGCCAGTCTTTCAGGAAGCGCAGCAGCGGCGCCAGATGCCGTGGCTTCACCAGGGCATCGAAGCGAAGGCCCTGGCTCACGAGTGCCTGAACGGAATCGGGGTGTGGCGTGCGCGCGATCCAGGCGTCATCGGGACGGTCTTGCAGCATCGGCCGCACACCTTTGAATTTCGGATGCCGCGCCATGCGTTCGAGCGACGCCACGGCATCGCGGCGGCCCAGGTCGACCCAGCCGACCACAGCGCCGATCGCCTCGTGGGCCGTTGCCAGTTCGAGCATGAAGTCGGTTTCGGCTTCCGACTCCGCAGCCTGCACCAGCACGGTCCGCTCGACGCCGTGGGCTTGCAATGTCGGCGCGAGGTGCTCGGGGAGAAAGTCGCGCACCAGCGGCGCGAGGGCGGGCACATCGGCGCGCAACCATGCGTAGTCGCCCCGTGCGGGCCGCCAGAAGTGCTGATGCGAGTCGATGCGCTGGATCATGGTCTTGTTGCAGCAATTCGCTTCAAAATTCACCCATGCACCGATTATTCATATACAAACCGACTTGCAGGGCATGACTTTCGTAATGGCTTTCCCTTAGTGGTTCCCTGGTGAGGGAAACTCGCCCACATTCTTCTGAACCCGGATGCACAAATTGCTTCGCTCCGACATTGCACCGGCAACACCCGCAGACGATGGTGATCGCTATCGAGCGCCTGCTCTGGACAAGGGTCTGGACATCCTCGAGTTGCTGGCAGATCAACCCGATGGGTTGACGCGCGGCGAAATCGTCAAGGCGCTGGATCGCGGCCCCAGCGAGATCTATCGGATGCTGGAGCGGCTGGTCGCACGGCACTATGTGGTGCGATCGCTGGCCGGAGATCGCTACAGCCTGAGCCTCAAGATGTTTGACCTGGCGCACCGGTATCCGCCAACCAGCCGGCTGGTGGCGCATGCGCTTCCGATCATGGATCGCTTCGTCAAGGACGCCGAGCAGTCATGCCATTTGGGTGTGTACGACCGTGGCAACGTGCAGATCATTGCTCAGGTCAGCAGTCCTTCTGCCAGCAGTTTGATGGTCCGGCCGGGCACGCGAGTCAATCTGCTGGACACGGGTTCTGGCCAGGTTCTGCTGGCATGCGAAGCACAAGAGCGACGGCGCCGGATGGTGGCTGAGCATGTGGCACTGGACGGCGAAGTGCAGATACCACCGAACGAGCTTGAAACTATGCTGGAAGCGATTCGGGCAGCGGGCTACCGCCAGCGTGAAAGCCTGCAGTATTTTGGCGTGATCGATATTTCCTGCCCCATCCTTGGCCCGCATGGCTACGCGCTCGCCGTGCTGACCACACCCTATATTCGACGCATCGATCGTCATCCCACCCCGTCGCTCGATCGCGCGCGCGAATTGATGCTGCAGGCTGCCCGCGACCTTTCCTTGGTGGCGACTGCCGTCTGACGCGGCCTCCCGGCGCGTTCAGCTCCAGAGCACCGAGCGCATCGAGATCGAGGCCGACTGGAAGTCGGCGTTGAAAAACCGCGGCGCCTCGCCCGCCTGCACCGCACCGGCCGCATAGAGCAGCGGCAGGTAGTGCTCGTGCGTGGGATGCGCCTGCGCAGCCATTGAGCCGAGCGACTTGAAGTCGGGCAACGCGGCGAGCTGGCCTTTTTCGATCTGCGCACCGACCACGCGGTCGAACTCGATCGCCCAGTCGTAAGCCTGGTTCGGCGCCGCCTCGCGCCGCGTGACGCGCAGGTTGTGCACGATATTGCCGCTGCCGACGACCAGCACGCCGCGCTCGCGCAGCATCCTGAGTTGCTGGCCCAGCTGATAGTGCTCGGCCGGCGAGCGGCTGTAGTCCATGCTGAG
>JBDUCH010000280.1:0-5821 GCA_040003555.1 Variovorax sp.
CGGCCACGCCTTCACCGACGATGCGCAGCGCCTCGGTGCCGTAGCCGCGGCCCGCATGGTTCACGATGAAGCCGGGCGTGTCCCGTGCCTGCACCGCCTTGTGGCCCATTTGCTCAGCGTAGCCGGCCAGGCGGGTGCAGACGTCTGGTTCCGTCTTGAAGCCGGCCACGACTTCGACCACCTTCATCAATGGCACCGGGTTGAAGAAATGGAAGCCCGCGCAGCGCCGCGGATGCTGCAGCGCCCGAGCGATGGCCGTTACAGAGAGCGACGAGGTGTTGGTTGCCAGAACGGCCGTGGGCGCCACGATCGCCTCGAGTTCGCGAAACAACTGGCGTTTGACCTCAAGGTCTTCGATGATGGCCTCAATGACCAGATCGCAAGAGGCCAGTTCCTGCAGTGCGGTGACCGCACGAATCCGCGAAACCAGCCCGTCGCGCGCAGCCGCGTCGAGCCGGCCTTTGGCGTGCAGCTTGTCCCATTGTTCGGCAAGGGCCGCCAGCCCCCGTTCCGCGGCGCCCGGCATGCTGTCGACCAGCAATACTTCGCTGCCGGCTTGCGCTGCCATCTGGGCGATACCGCGGCCGATGGCGCCGGCACCGACGACGGCTATTTTGGAAAAGTTCACGTTCATTGGTTAAATGTCTCCAGATGGAAGAATGTGCTGTATCTGCATGTCAGAATCTGTTTACTTTAGATTGCAATTTGTTCAACCCATTTTGAAACTTCGACGCATTGCTGCGACCCTGGCCCTTTTGGGGTTCGCACTACCATCGCTCGCCTTGACGATCGGCCGCCCTCAAGGGGCGACCTGGATCGGCAAGCCGCTCGATCTGGTGATCCCGCTTGCACTCGAAGACACGGAAAAAGGGGACGGCCTGTGCCTCGAAGCCGAGGTGGTTCAGGGCGACGCGCGCATCGACGATCGACGCGTGACTGTATCGCTGGAACCGGGCTCTTCGGCCGGCGGCTCGCGTCTGCATGTTCGTTCGACGGTGGCGATCGAGGAACCGGTGGTCAATGTGACGGTGCGCGCCGGTTGCGATACACGCTCGATCCGCACCTATGTCCTGTTGGCCGATGTGCCACCGGAGGCGGTCAGTTTGCCCCGCGCAGCGCCGTCGGCTTCCCGGGCGGACGGCGGCGCGCCTGCTTTCGCACCGCAGGAGCGTAGTACCCGTTCTTCGCGGGGCAACGCTGGCGCCGGCTCTGCCGCCATCGGTTCGGGCGGCACGGCGCGACGCAGCGCACCGCCGCGTCCGCGCAGTGCTGAATCCGGCGAGCGGGCCGCAGGCACGCCGCCTCCCGCACCGCGCCGCGCAGTGGTCGCACAAGCGCCGGCCCGTGTTGCACCTGCTGTGCGGGTGCCCGTGCCGGCCGCACCCGCCGCTCGGGTGACAGCACCAGAACCCCAACGCGAAACCGTTGCTACCGGCTCGCGGCTGCAGGTCGACGCGCTTGAACCGTTGTCATTGCGGGAGATTGGTCTTCAAACTTCGCCTTCGCTGGCATTGCCCGGCAGTGAAGACCTGGCAATGCGTGCGCAAGCCGCAGCGCAGTGGCGTGCACTCTCTGCGCCGCCGGAAGACGCGCAACGCGAGGCACAGCGCATTCAGTCGCTTGAAGCCACCCTGGCCGCGCTGCGCGAACAGACCGCCCAGAATCAGCGCACGCTGCTCGAAATGCGCGGCGAATTGGCTCAGGCGCGCGACGATCGCTACAACAATCCGCTGGTGTATGCCCTCGGCCTGTTGCTGTTGCTCGCACTGGTCGCGATTGGGTTGCTGTGGCGCCTGTCACGCCGCGCCGTGGCACCTGCCTGGTGGGGTGACGGGCCTGATGCGCGGGAAGGCGGGCCACGCCCGGGGCCGACGCCCGACAGCCAGTTCGATGACCTGGTGGAACACCCGACCACGCAGCCCGACGCGCTGCCACCCGGCGTGCTGGATCCGCGCCATGCGGCGTTGCTGGCCTCCACCAATGCCGACACGCGATACGACCAAGATGCGCCGGAGCCCGCTACCACGCGCGCGCCGGAGCCCGCGGCAGTACGACCGGTCAATACCGAGGAACTGTTCGATGTGCAGCAGCAATCGGATTTCTTCCTGTCGCTTGGGCAGCACGACCAGGCCATCGCAGTTCTGGTCGAACACATTGCCGACAATCCCGACACCAGTGCGCTGGCATACCTCGACCTGTTCAAGATCTATCACGCGCTGGGCCGTCGTGACGAGTACGCCCGTCTGAGCGGCGGCTTCGAGCGTGCTTTCAACGCCGAGGTGCCCGCGTTCGACGATTTCTCGCTCGGCGGGCGCGGGCTGGAGCACTACCGTGGCGCACTCGCTCGCATTGAGTCGCAATGGCCGGCCTCCGGCACGTTGGCGCTGATCGAGGAGCTGGTGTTCCGCAAGCCCGGCGTGCACGAGGACGAGGCTTTCGACCTCGCCGCTTATCAGGAACTGTTGCTGTTGTATGCGGTGGCCAAGGAAGTGATCGACCCCGACAGCGCGCCGCCGGCGCCGGTGACGCCGCTGTCGTTCGTCGACACCTTCTCTCACGAACAGCAGGCCACAGCGCCCGCCACCTTGCTCGACGACATCGCGCCCGCCCAGCCGATGGTGCCGCCCTCGATCTACGGCGGCATCGACGAGGGCCTGCAGGCCGATACGGTGCTCATCCCCGATTCGCCGGTGCAGGCTGCCGAGGCCCGGCCGACCCCCACCAGGCCGCAGATCGATATGGATCTGGCCGAGTTCGACAAGACCGCCTTCGAAACGATCGCTGCGCCGCTCGAACGCGGGGCACCGCCGCCAGCCGACGATTCGCACACCATCGATTTCGACCTGTTCGACCCGGCCACCGAGGCCGAGATCGCACCACGCGTCATCAAGAAGCGCTGAAGCGGTCAGGCCGGACGCGGCAGGCGCTCGACCGCGACGCTCAACGCCATGGCCAGCACAAGGGCCGCGAGGCCCGCCCAGCTCATCCAGCCAGCCGCACCGTTGGCGAGCAGCCAGCCACCGGCTCCGGCGCCCAAGGCCTGCCCGATGTAGATCCCCGAACTGTTGAGCGCGACCGAGCCGGAGGCCATTGCGGGCGCCAGGCCCACCAGCCGCGCCTGCTGGGCCGAGTTGGCGGCAAAGCAGCCGAATCCCCAGGGCGCCAGCACCAGCGCCAGCACGGCGAAGCTGCGGCCCAACGGCCACAGCAGCAGGCTCAGCGCGATCAGCGACGTGGTCAGCAGCACCATCCGGCCCGCGCCGATGCGGTCGATGTACCGGCTGACCAGCATGTTGCCGATCAGGCCGCAAACGCCGAACCAGGCCCACAGCAGGCTCAGCATCGTCGCGTCGGCACCGAGCTGTTGTTTGACCAGCGGCGCGAAATAGCTGAACAACACAAACTGGCCAGCGCCCTGAAGTGCAGTGACCGACACGACGCCCATCAGCACCGGGCTCTTCAGAACCCTGGCCCATGCGGCGCGCGTCAATGCTGCGGGCCGGATGCCAACCGGCAACGTGGCCCAGACCCACATCGCGCTGAGCACGGAGGCCACAGCAATCGCCATGAACGCATTGCGCCAGCCGAAGTGCCCGCCGATCAGCGCACCGAGCGGCAGCCCCAGCACCGAGGCCATCGACCAGCCGAGAAAAACGAAGGTCACGGCACGGCCGCGCTGTTCGAGCGGCACCAGCAAACCGGCACAGGCAGCGGCTTGCGGCGTGAAGATGGCGGGCGCGATCATCGCGAGCATCCGCACCACGAGCAGACCCGTGTAGCTGGGCATCAGCGCAGCAAGCGCGTGACCGACCGCATACCAGACCATCGACAGCGCAAGCAACACACGCCGATCCCAGCCAGCCACCACCGCCGCGAGCAGCGGCGCGCCGAGGCAGACGACCACCGCGCCAGCCGTGATCAGTTGGCCCGCCGCTGCGGCGCTGACGCCGAAGGAATCGCTGATCTCGTTGAGCGTGCCAGCCACGACCATGACGCCGGTGCCGATCACGAAATTGCCCGCCAGCAGCGCCCACAGCGCGGCAGGCAGCGGCGGCCGGTTCAACGCCGAACCTGCAGTGCGCCCGGATTGACGATGTTGGTCGGGTTGCCCTTGATGAAGCTCACCACGTTGTCGAACGCCTGCCCGAAATAGAGCTCGTAGCTCTCTTGTTCCACATAGCCGATGTGCGGTGTGCAAATGCAGTTTTCGAGGCGCAGCAGAGCGTGGCCCTGCAGCGGCGGTTCGCTTTCGAACACGTCGATAGCGGCCAGCCCGGGCCGGCCGCGATTGAGCGCCGCGAGTAACGCATCGGGCTCGACCAGCTCGGCGCGCGAGGTGTTCACGAACAGCGCGGTCGGCTTCATGCGCGAGAGATCTTCCAGGGTGACCAGGCCGCGTGTTTCGTCGGTCAGGCGCAGGTGAATGGACAGCACATCGGCCGTCTCGAACAGTGCCTCGCGACTGGCAGCGATCTGGAACCCGTCGGAACGGGCCTTGCTGCAACTGGCCTCGCGGCCCCAGATCACGACCTGCATGCCAAAGGCCTGGCCATAGCGCGCGACCAGCTGGCCGATGCGGCCGTAGCCCCAGATGCCCAGCGTCTTGCCCTTGAGCACCGAACCTAAGCCGAAATTCGACGGCATCGATGCCGACTTGAGGCCCGCCTGCTGCCAGGCACCGTGCTTGAGGTTGCTGATGTACTGCGGCAGGCGTCGCATCGCCGCCATGATCAAGGCCCAGGTCAGCTCGGCCGGGGCCAGCGGGGAGCCGCTGCCCTCGGCCACAGCGATGCCGAGCTCGCTGCAGGCGTTGACGTCGACATGGCCGCCGACGCGGCCGGTCTGGGAAATGAGTCTGAGCTTGGGCAGCTTCTCGACCAGCTGCCGCGAGATCTGCGTGCGCTCGCGGATCAGCACGATCACGTCGGCGTCCTTCAGCCGAACCGACAGCTGGCCGATGCCCTTGACGGTGTTGGTGTAGACCTTGGCCGCGTAGGCGTCGAGTTTGGCGGCACAGCGCAGCTTGCGCACGGCATCCTGGTAGTCGTCGAGGATCACGATATTCATGGCACGTTATTGTGCCTTGCGCTCCTCGTCGCCGTGAGGCTGCTGCTGGTCAGTGCACCAGATGGTGTGAGTCGCCGGCCGCCTCGAGCGCGACGAGGCGGTCGAGTTCGGCGCAGACATCGGCCATGCGGCCCGAGATCACGACGCGGCCGGAAGCGCGACCGGCGCGTTGACCGTCGAGCACGCGCACCACGCGCAGCGGCCGTGCGGCGGGTGCCATGTTGGGGGCAGCGGGCCGCACGGTGCAGGCAGGGCGCACCGCCACATAGCGCAGGCCCGCATTGCGGTGGGCCCGGCGAGCGGGCATCCAGCGGCTTGCAAGCGATTGCAGCGGCATGAACAGGTCGGCCAAGGTCAGAAGAGCGATTCCCATGTGAACTCCAGAAAGTCAGAGGTTGAACACAGGCAGGATTGCATCTGGTCCGGCTGCAACAGGGTGATGGCCTTTCGCCATACGCCCGCCACCTGTTGCTGCCGGTGAATGGCTACATCAGCATCGTGTTGCGGATCAGGCCGACGGCAAGGCCTTCGATTTCGAAGGGCTCGCCGGGCTGCACGATGATGGTTGGATAGTCGGGGTTCTCTGCATGCAGCTCGATCACCTGCTTGTTGCGCTTGAGGCGCTTGACGGTGACCTCGTCGCCCAGCCGGGCCACCACGATCTGGCCGTTGCGCGCTTCCTTGGTGGCCTGCACTGCGAGCAGGTCGCCGTCCATGATGCCGGCGTCGCGCATCGACATGCCGCGCACCTTGA
>JBDUCH010000033.1:0-19589 GCA_040003555.1 Variovorax sp.
TGCCCGAGATGACCTCGAGCATGATCGAGATCTCGACCGACATCTGCCATTCGGCCAAGGACGTGATCGCACAGCTCACGCCGATCCGCGACGCGCTGGTGAAGAACGCCGACAAGCTCAACATCGCGGTGGTCGGCGGCGGCACGCACGCGTTCCAGCAGTGGCACGAGCGCCGCATCTACGACAAGCCGCGCTTTCAGGAGCTCTCGCAGTTGTACGGCTACCTGTCGAAGCAGTTCACCATCTTCGGCCAGCACGTGCACATCGGCTGCCCCGATGCCGATGCGGCCCTGCTGATGCTGCACCGCATGTCGCGCTACATCCCGCACTTCATCGCGCTGTCGGCCTCGTCGCCCTATGTGCAGGGGCAGGACACGCAGTTCGATTCGGCCCGGCTCAACTCGGTGTTTGCATTTCCGCTGTCGGGCCGTGCGCCCTTTGCGCTCACGTGGAGCGAGTTCGAGGCCTACTTCGAGCGCATGACGCGCACCGGCGTGGTTCGCAGCATGAAGGACTTCTACTGGGACATCCGGCCCAAGCCCGAGTTCGGCACGATCGAGATCCGCGTGTTCGACACGCCGCTCACCGTGGAGCGTGCCGGCGCACTGGCGGGCTACGTGCAATCGCTGGCCGCATGGTTCCTGCAGGAGCAGCCCTTCACGCCGACCGAAGACGACTACCTGGTCTACACCTACAACCGCTTCCAGGCCTGCCGCTTCGGGCTCGACGCGGTGTACGTGGATCCGGCCAGCGGCGAGCACATGCCGCTGCGCGAGCACATCCTGATGACCATGACCCAGCTCGAATGGCACAGCGAGGCGCTCAACGCGACCGAAGCGCTGGCCGGCCTGCGCACCGATGTCGAGGCCAGCCACAACGACGCGCGCTGGCTGCGCGAACGGCAGGGCAAGGAGCGGCTGCTGGCCGAGGTGGTGCGGCAGGCGTCGCTGCGCTTCAGGGGTGCGGTCTAGGCATGGGCGAGTTCGACCTGATCGACCGCTACTTCAAGCGCCCGGTGCGGCGCGCGGCGCTCGGCGTGGGCGACGACTGCGCGCTGCTCGCGCCGGCACCCGGCATGCAGCTCGCCGTGTCGTCGGACATGCTGGTCGAAGGCCGGCATTTTCTGTCCACCGTCGACCCGGTGCGCCTCGGCCACAAGGCGTTGGCGGTGAACCTGAGCGACCTGGCGGCCTGCGGCGCGAAGCCGCTGGCCTTCACCCTGGCGCTTGCGATGCCGCAGGTCGACAAGCGCTGGCTCGCGGGGTTTTCGAAGGGGCTGCTCGCGCTGGCCGACGAACATGGCTGCGAACTCGTTGGCGGCGACACCACGCGCGGCCCGCTCAACATCTGCATCACCGTGTTCGGCGAAGTGCCGACCGGCGCGGCGCTGCTGCGCTCGGGTGCACGGGCCGGCGACGACATCTGGGTCAGCGGCACGCTGGGCGATGCGCGGCTCGCGCTCGAGGTGTTTCGCGGCACATTGCAGCTGCCGGCCGAAGCCTTCGAGATCGCGCGGGCACGCATGGAGCAACCCACGCCGCGTGTCACGCTCGGCCAGGCGCTGCGCGGCATCGCGACGGCGGCGGTCGACGTAAGCGACGGGCTGGTGGGCGACCTGGGCCACGTCCTCGCGGCCAGTGGCGTGGGCGCCGCACTGAACGCCGATGCGGCCACCCAATTGATCGCGGTGGGCACGTCGGCGTCGGGTGCCGCGCTCGGCGTCGAAGTGCGGCGCACATGCGCGCTCGCGGGTGGCGACGACTACGAGCTGGTCTTTACCGCGCCGGCTTCGGCACGCAAGGCGGTCGAGCAGGCCGGCCATGCCAGTGCCACGCCCGTGGCACGCATTGGTGCCATCGAAGCCGCGCCCGGGCTGCGCATCGTCGACGCCGGTGGCGCGCCGCTCACGCAGCGCTTCACGGCGTTCGATCACTTCGGCTAGGGCTTCCTAGAGGCTGCCCAGGTTCGACTCCAGTGCGACGAACGTGGAATCGATGGCGCCGCCGTTGAGCACCGCCGTCAGCCCGTGGTGCAGTTGCCGTGGCGAGACCGGTTTGTGCAGCAGCAGCACGCCGCTGGCGCGCGCTTCGCGCAGGCGCTCGGGCGCGGTGTCGCCCGTGATCAGCAGCGCCGGCAGTGCCGCGCCGAATTCGGCGCGCAACGCGCCGATCGCCTCGGCACCGGTGCGCCGCTCGCGCAGCCGGTAGTCGCTGATGATCAGCCCCGGCGGATGGGCACGCGCCAGGGCCAGGGCCTCTTCGATCGAATCGGCCACGTCGCAGGCACAGCCCCAGCCAAGCAGCAACTGGCGCATGCCGCCGCGCACGGCCTCGTCGTCGTCGATGACCAGCACGCGCACATCGGGCATGGTCATGGCCAACGGGCGCGCTGGGCCGGGCGCCCGTGATGGCCAGTCGCTCGCCGCCGCGAGGCGGGCCCGCGCCAGACGCAGCCTGAACACGCTGCCGCGCCCCGGCTTCGATGCCAGCGACAAGGTGTGCCCGAGAGCTTGCGCCAGCCCCTGGGCAATGGCCAGGCCCAGGCCCAGGCCCTTGCGGCGATCGCGTTCCGCATTGCCGAGCTGGTGGAACTCGCGAAAAATCTCCTGGTGCTGCGTCGGGTCGATGCCAACGCCGGTATCCCACACTTCGAGCAGCACATCGTCGCCGCGCGCGCGACACGCCACCAGCACGCCGCCACGCCGGGTGTAGCGGATGGCGTTCGACACCAGGTTGCGCAGGATCAGCTCCAGCAGCGCGGGATCGGACTGCACCAGCACCCGGGTTTCGCGCGTGCGGTAAACCAGGCCCTTGGCATCGGCCTGCGGCGCGAGTTCGTTTTCGATCTTGTGAAGCAGCGCCTGCAGGCGAAAGGGCCTGGGCTGCGGTTCGACCACGCCGGCCTCGATGCGCGAAAAATCGAGCAGCGTGTCGAGCATCTGGGCCGAGGCGTGCCAGGTGGCACGGGCATTGGTCAGCGCGTCGCGTTGCACATCCGAAAGCTCGGTGCGTGACAACACTTCCAGAAACAGGCCCTGCGCGTGAATGGGCTGGCGCAGATCGTGGCTCGCGGCGGCCAGGAATTTGGACTTGGCCAGATTGGCCTGCTCGGCTTTCAGGTGCTCGGCCTGCGCATGCCCGGTTTCCACGCCCAGGCGCTCAACCAGTTCGATGTTCTCGAAACGCAGATCGATCGCCGCACGCGCCGCACGGGCGTTGTTGCGCGACTGCCCCAACAGCGTGACCACGTAGAGCACGCCGGCCGCGCCCAGCGCGTTGTAGGCCGGATCCCCCAGCAGCCACAGCTTGGACGCCACCGCGATCAACTCGAAGACGACGAAGACCACGAACACCGGAAACACCGGCGAGAGCGAACTCATCGAACCGCCGGCAATGCCCGCCAGCACCGCCACCACCAGGATGCTGCCGCTCACCGTGGTCGTGTCCAGCGTGACCCAGACCAGGGCGCCCCAGGCCACGCCATCGATCGCATTCAACACCATCAGCCGCCAGACCAGGCGCGGCGCGCGATCCGGCAGGATGCCGGCGGCCAGGATGCGCTGCGCGTCCCGGGCGCAGAACAGCTTCCACAGGATCACGCCCGCGCACCACACCTTCAGGGCCAAGGCATTGCTCTCGTTGGACAGGGTCCACACCAGCAGCAGCGCCAGCAGAACCGCGGGGATCACCGAGCTGCTGCCGTTGCCGAGCAGCAGCCGCAACTGCTCGACCAGGGCGCGCCCTGGCGCCAGGCGCAACGGATTGTTCAATCCACCAGACCGCTGCGGCGGGCCACGAAGCCGGCTTCCGAGCGGCTCGATACCTGCAAGGCCGCCAGCAACGCCTGCACATGCCCGCGCACGGTGTTCTCCGACAGGTCGAGCCGACGCCCGATCAGCTTGTTCGACAGGCCCTGGGACACCAGGTTGAGCACCTCGCACTGGCGCGGCGTCAGGCGCGGTGACACGCCGGCATCGCTCCCGGCACCCATGCCAGCGTATGCAGGCGTCGCGACCGGCAGCCCGAGCAGCAGCTTGTTCACCATGGAAAGAATGTGCTCGGGCGTGTCGGCCTTGGAGACAAAGGCAGTCGCGCCGCGTGCCAGCGCCTGCCGCACGGTCTGGGGCTCGGCCTGGGACGAGAGAACCACCACGACCACACCCGGCCATTTGCGCTGCACCAGCGCAATGCCCTCCAGTCCGTTGAGGCCCTGAAGCTGGACGTCCAGCAGCACCAGCGCGAGCGGCTCCGCGGGCAAGCGCATGGCCTCTTCGAGCGAAGCTGCCTCCACCACCTGCACATCGGGAATGCCGGTGGCCAGCACCATGCGCAGCCCGGCGCGGAACAGCGCGTGATCGTCGATCAGAAGAATTCGGGTCGGCAACATGGCGCCGGAATGCGCTGTTGAGGCGCGATCGTTATGAGTCTGAACATTCTCCGCCAGGCCACCTCAGGGCCAATCCGGTCCAAACAGACTATTTACGGGCGTTCCGGCATTTGTAACCATTCGTGCTACTTCATTCGGCCCTTCTCTCCTTCTTTCCCCCTTCGAGCAATCCATGAGCCACAGTTACCGCCTGACCTGGGACGAGTCCACCCGGCGCTGCTTGCCAGCGCCCGAAACCGCCAGCGGCCAGAGCAAGGCCTCGGATCGCGAAGCCATGGATCTCAAAGCACGGCTTGAGGGGCTGTGCGGAACCATCGACGAGGCTTTCACGTCGCTGGCGATGCTGCTCACCGGCGCCTCGTAGGATCACCGGAGACGTTGAAACCGGGGCCGGGTCGTTAGCATTGGCCCCATGCGCAGCCTCCCTCTCGACGACTTGCCCTCTCCCGCGGTGCGCCCCACGCTGCGCTTCATGCTGTCTCGCCCCGCGCACTGCATCGCGCTCGGCTTCGGCTCCGGCCTGTCGCGCTGGGCGCCCGGTACCGCTGGCACGCTGTGGGCCTGGGCCGCCTTCGTGATCCTGCAGCGCTGGCTGTCGCCCGCGGCTTTCGGCTGGCTGATCCTGGCGTCGCTGGCGGTGGGCTGGTGGGCCTGCACCACCACGGCCCGCCGCATGAACATCGCCGACCCCGGCAGCATCGTGTGGGACGAGGTGGTGGCGTTCTGGATCGTGTTGTGGCTGGCGATGCCGACCGGCCTGCTCGGCCAGCTCGTGGCCTTTGCGCTGTTCCGCTACTTCGATGCGGCCAAGCCCGGCCCGGTGGGCTGGGCCGATGCGCTGTTCAAGCCAGCCGACCGCACCCGGGTGAACTGGTGGAGCGCCGGCTTCGGCATCATCTTCGACGACCTGGTGGCGGCGTTCTGCACGCTGCTTGTGATCGCGGCGGTGCGCGCATGGTGAATGACGCCGACGACCTGGTTCTGAAACTGGCCGAGCTGCTGCTGGCCCGCAAGCTCATGCTGGCCACCGCCGAAAGCTGCACCGGCGGCCTGATCGCCGGCGCCTGCACCGACCTGGCCGGCTCCAGCGGCTGGCTCGAACGCGGCTTTGTCACCTACTCGAACGAGGCCAAGAGCGAGATGCTCGGCGTCGACGCGGCGCTGATCGCGGCGCACGGCGCCGTCAGCGAAGCGGTGGCGCGCGCAATGGCCGAAGGCGCAGTGGCGCATTCGCGCGCGCAGGTGTCGGTGGCCGTCACCGGCGTGGCCGGCCCCACCGGCGGCAGCGCCGACAAACCGGTCGGCACGGTGTGGTTCGGCTGGTCGGTCGATGGCGAGGTGCGCACGGAGCGACGCCGCTTCGCGGGCGATCGTGCCGCGGTGCGCGCGGCGACCGTGCACTACGCACTGCAAAATCTGGTCGGCCTGTTGCAACGCTGAGGAAGTACAAAGAAGGAACCATGATCAACAACGAACAAACCATCCGCCGCTTCTACGACGCCTTCGCGAAGCTCGACGCCGGCACCATGGTCGCCTGCTACGCGCCCGACGCGACCTTCGACGACGAGGCTTTCTCGCTGCGCGGCGCGCGCGAGGTCGGCGGCATGTGGAAGATGCTTTGCGGCGCGACCCAGGCCAAGGGCGCCGACGTGTGGAAGCTGACCTATCGCAACGTGAAGGCCGACGCCACGAGCGGCCAGGCGCACTGGGACGCGCACTACCGCTTCAGCGCCACCGGGCGCATCGTGGACAACAGCATCGATGCGCGCTTCACGTTCACGCCTGAAGGCCTGATCGCCACGCAGCGCGACAGCTTCCCGTTCTGGACATGGGCGCGCCAGGCGCTCGGCACGCCGGGCCTGCTGCTCGGCTGGACGCCGATGCTGCGCAACAAGGTACGCGCCACCGCAGCCACCAACCTTGCCGCCTACCTGGCGCGACAACCATGAGCAACGACGCCAACAACACCATCGCCTTCAGCAACAACGAGGCGCAGCACCGCTATGAAGCCACGATCGACGGCAAGCTCGCCGCCTACGCCGAATACAACCTCTTGACCGGCGCCATCATGTTCACGCACACCGAGGTGCTGCCCGAGCACGAAGGCAAAGGCGTGGGATCGGCGATTGCACGGCACGTGCTCGACGAAGCCCGGGCGAAAGCGTGGCACGTCATCCCCGTGTGCCAGTTCATCGCGGGCTACATCCGCAAGCACCGCGAGTATGCGGATCTGGTGCGGGCGGATATCCAGCGGGCGTTCAAGATCTGAAGGATCTGCCGAGTAGAGTCCTTCGCGCAGGTTCCACTCCACATGGCATCCAGACAGCACGACACGACAGCACGGTACAGATCGCCACAAGAGACGATGGTGCGCGTCATCGGCGCACGCGTCGCGCAAGCGGGTGACTGCGAAACACCCATCGCCGGCCTCAGCTTCTTTCGGCGCGATTTCCCCGCTCCGCCTGTGGTCTGCATGGTGGAGCCAAGCATCGTCCTCGTCGCCCAAGGTGCGAAACAGATGTGGGTTGGCGGCAAGGCTTATCCCTATGACACTTCGCGATTCCTCATCACCTCATTGGACATGCCCGCCAATTCAGAGGTGTTGGTGGCAAGTGCGCAGCAGCCCTGCCTGGGTCTGGTCTTGAAGCTTGACGTGCGCGTGCTCGCCGAACTGATCGCGCAGGGCAGCTTGCCGCCGCATCGCGATCGCTCGGTCGGGGTGGGAGTGGGAATCGGCGCAGCAACGTCGGCCCTGTTGACGCCAATCGGACGATTGCTGGAGTTGCTGGAAGAGCCCGAAGCCGTCGCTGTTCTCGCACCGCTGATCTATCGAGAAATTCACTACCGGCTGCTGATGAGCGATCAAGCGGCCAAGCTGCGACAGATCACCTCCGTGGACGGACAGGGCGACCGGATCGCAAAAGCCATCCACTGGCTGAAGCTGAACTATGCCTCGCCGCTTCGGATTGATGAGCTCGCGGCCCGCGTGCAGATGAGCTCACCTACGTTTCATCATCACTTTCGCCAACTCACCGCGATGAGTCCGTTGCAGTACCAGAAGTGGCTGCGATTGAACGAAGCAAAACGATTGATGCTGAACGAACACTTTGATGCATCGAGCGCTGCCTTCAAGGTGGGATACGAGAGTCCGTCTCAGTTCAGCCGAGAGTACAGCCGATTGTTCGGCGAACCACCCAGGCGAGACATCGAGATGCTGAGAGAGGGCGCAAGGGGCGCCGCAATGCTTGAGGAAAGCCGAGCCGGCCAGGCCTGATGCACTCCGGGAACGCCGTGAGATCAGCGTATCAGGCAAGAAAGCAAGCGGAATGCTCTACCAATCCGCGCGGAGCTCCAGAAGAATGAAGATCCGAGCCCGCTTCCAGGCGAGGCACCGGCGTCATGAGCCGCGCGGAGGTGCAACAACAGCCATTCTCCTACTGCCATCGCCGTGGGCTCGCGATATCAGCGGTGATCGCCGACATACCCGAACCTCGAACAGCAGGAGCAGACATGGACAGTCCCACGCCTCACTTGCCCACACCTCACTTGATCTCGCGACGCGACGCCCTCATCGTGAGCGCCGCCACCGCTGCGGCGGTTTCGTCGACGGCGCCCGTTGCGGCGGCGCCCGTTGCGGCGGCACCCGCCGCGCCTTCGCCATCGGCTGTGCCGCTGATGAAGGTCTCGCTGAACGTCAACGGCCAAGCCCATGCGCTCGAGCTCGATGCGCGCACGACCCTGCTCGATGCATTGCGTGAACACCTGCACCTGAGCGGCACCAAGAAGGGCTGCGACCACGGCCAGTGCGGGGCCTGTACGGTCATCGCAGACGGAAGGCGGATCAATTCCTGCCTGACGCTCGCCGTGATGCATGAGGGCGGGCAGATCACCACCATCGAAGGACTCGGAACCCCGCAGAACATGCACCCGCTGCAGGCCGCGTTCGTCAAGCACGATGGCTACCAGTGCGGCTACTGCACGCCCGGCCAGATCTGCTCGGCGGTTGCCGTGCTCGACGAGGTCAAGCGCGGCGTTCCGAGCCACGTGACCGCCGATCTCACCACGCGCCCCATCCTGTCGGCCGAAGAGCTGCGCGAGCGCATGAGCGGCAACATCTGCCGCTGCGGCGCCTACTCCAACATCGTCGATGCCATCACTGAAGTGGCCGGGAGCAGAACATGAAGCCGTTTACCTATGAGCGCGCACATTCTCCGGCACAGGCTGCGGCGGCTGTCGCCCGGAGCCCGGGCGCCAAGTTCATCGCCGGCGGCACCAATCTGCTGGATCTGATGAAGCTGCAGATCGAAGCGCCGACGCACCTGGTCGACGTGACCGGTCTTGCGCTGGACAAGATCGAACCCACGCCCGAGGGCGGCTTGCGCATCGGCGCGCTGGTGCGCAACACCGACCTGGCCGCCGACGAGCGCGTGCGTCGCGACTACGGGGTGCTGTCCCGCGCACTGCTGGCGGGCGCCTCGGGCCAGTTGCGCAACAAGGCCACGACGGCGGGCAATCTGCTGCAGCGCACGCGCTGCCCCTACTTCTATGACACGGATCAGCCGTGCAACAAGCGCCGGCCTGGCAGCGGTTGCAGCGCCATCGGCGGTGTCACTCGGCAGCACGCGGTAGTGGGCACGAGCAAATCCTGCATCGCGACGAATCCGGGTGATATGGCCGTCGCGATGCGCGTACTGGACGCGGCAGTCGAAACCGTTCGCCCCGATGGGCGCACCCGCGTGATCCCGATTGCCGACTTCCATCGCCTGCCCGGTGACACGCCGCACATCGAGACGGCGCTGGAGAGGGATGAACTGATCACCGGCGTCACGCTTCCAAAGCCCATCGGCGGCACGCAGATCTACCGCAAGATCCGCGACCGTGCCTCCTATGCCTTCGCGCTCGTTTCGGTCGCGGCGATCGTGCAGCGTGATGGGTCGGGCCGGGTGGCACTGGGCGGCGTGGCCCACAAGCCGTGGCGCCTCGAGGCTGCGGAGGCCGCGATGCCGCAGGGCGCCAAGGCGGTGACCGCGCAGCTGCTGAGTGGCGCGCAGCCGACCCACGAGAACGCATTCAAGTTGCCACTGGCCGAGCGCGCGCTGGCCGCGGCCCTGGTGCAAGCGAGGAGCTGATCATGAAATTCGACACACCCGCCACCACCAACCCCATCGACCAGCTCAAGATCATCGGCAAGCCGACGGATCGGATCGACGGGCCGGTCAAAACCACAGGCTCCGCACGCTACGCCTATGAACGCAACGCCGAGGTGCCCAACGCCGCCTCTGGCTACGTGGTGGGCGCGGGCATCGCGAAAGGCCGCATCGCCTCGATGAACCTGAGTGCCGCCCGCGCGGCACCGGGTGTCCTGGCCATCGTCACTGCGCGCAATGCCGGCAAGCTGGGCAAGGGTGACTTCAATACGGCCAAGCTCCTGGGCGGGCCCGAGATCGATCACTACCACCAGGCGATAGCGCTCGTTGTGGCCAATACCTTCGAGCAGGCGCGTGCCGCAGCGCAGATGGTGCGCATCGAGTACACGCGTGCGCCCGGCCGCTTCGACCTGGCCGCAGAGATGGGTGCAGCAAAGATGCCGGCAGCCAATCCGTTTGCGGGCGAGCCGGAAACAAAAACCGGAGATTTCGCGGGCGCGTTCGCGACGGCCGCGGTGCAGTTCGATGCAACCTACACGACGCCCGACGAATCGCACGCCATGATGGAGCCGCACGCCTCCATTGCGCAATGGCAGGGTGAGAAGCTGACCATCTGGACCTCGAACCAGATGATCGCCTGGGGTGTCGGCGACGTGGCCAAGACGCTTGGCATTCCCAAGGCGAATGTCCGCCTGGTCTCACCCTTCATCGGCGGTGGCTTTGGCGGCAAGCTGTTCGTGCGGGCGGATGCGGTGCTTGCCGCACTGGGCGCGCGGGCGGCCCGGCGGCCCGTGAAGGTGGCACTGCCGCGGCCCATGATGATGAACAACACCACGCACCGGCCGGCGACCATCCAGCGCATCCGCATCGGCGCCGCGAGGGACGGCAAGATCACCGCCATCGCCCACGAAGGCTGGTCCGGTGACCTGCCCGGCGGACAGGCGGAGACGGCGGTCAACCAGACCCGGCTGCTGTACGCCGGTGCCAACCGCCTGACGACCACGCGACTGGCCGTGCTGGACTTGCCAGAGGGCAACGCCATGCGCGCGCCCGGTGAGGCGCCGGGCCTGATGGCGCTGGAAATCGCCATGGATGAGATGGCCGAGAAGCTCGGGCTCGATCCAGTCGAGTTTCGCGTGCTCAACGACACGCAGGTCGACCCGGAGAAGCCCGAGCGCCCCTATTCCCAACGCAAATTGATCGAATGCCTGCGCACAGGCGCCGAGCGCTTCGGCTGGAACAAGCGCAACGCGGCGCCGGCACAGCAGCGCGACGGACGCTGGCTCGTGGGAATGGGCGTTGCCGCTGCCTTCCGCAACAACCTTGTCTTGAAGTCGGCCGCACGCGTGCGCCTGGACAATCGAGGCATGGTCACGGTGGAGACCGACATGACCGACATAGGGACGGGGTCGTACACCATCATTGCGCAGACCGCCGCCGAAACCATGGGGGTGCCACTCAACAGGGTTCTCGTGCAATTGGGCGACTCGGCACATCCGGCATCGGCCGGCTCCGGCGGACAGTGGGGCGGCAACAGTTCGACCTCGGGTGTCTATGCCGCGTGCATGAAGCTGCGCGAAGCCGTGGTGAGCAAGCTGGGTTTTACCCCGGCCGACGCGGAATTTTCGGATGGCCTGGTGCGTGCAGGCGGGCGTGCGGTGCCGCTCGCTGAAGCGGCAGGCGCGGACGGCCTGGTGGCCGAGGACAGCATCGAGTTCGGCGACCTCGACAAGAAGTACCAACAGTCCACCTTCGGCGCACATTTCGTCGAGGTCGGTGTCGACGGCGCGACCGGCGAGATCCGCGTTCGGCGCATGCTTGCAGTCTGTGCCGCCGGCCGCATCCTGAATCCCAAGTCCGCCCGCAGCCAGGTGATCGGCGCCATGACGATGGGCGTCGGAGGGGCGCTGATGGAAGAGTTGGCGCTCGACAAGAGGCATGGCTTCTTCGTCAACCACGACCTTGCGGGCTACGAGGTGCCGGTGCACGCCGACATTCCCCACCAGGATGTGATCTTCCTGGATGAAACGGATCCGATCTCATCGCCGATGAAGGCAAAGGGCGTAGGCGAACTGGGCATGTGCGGCGTGGCGGCTGCGGTGGCCAATGCCGTCTACAACGCGACAGGCGCTCGCGTGCGCAACTATCCGATCACGCTTGACAAGCTGTTGGATCGCTTGCCGCCGGTCGCGTGAGCCGAAGGACGGCGTGGCCAGCCAGCGCCTCACGAAAGCGGATCGGCACTCGACAGCCACCAGCCATCGCCGACGCACCACGCGGAGGCATCCGGCTGGCCGGTGCGTCGAAGCGACCTGATGGTGCGTGGCGACTTGCTCGCCATCGCCTCGGAGAGCGCCTTCGACGCGACATCGCTGCGGGCGCCAACGCACGGGATGAACGCAACGAAGCTGAGGAATGCGGCTGCATAGTCCGCGGCGCTCTGCCTGGAAACGGCCAGCATGAGCCCATGGCCTGAGTTGGTGGTCATCGGAAAGACCAGGCGCCCACCGATCTTCAATGCATCGAGCCACTCCGGCAAAGGGTGCGTCGCACCCGCGCTCACGTAGACGACGTCCGAGGCC
This sequence comes from Variovorax sp., assembly GCA_040003555.1. Classification (GTDB taxonomy): domain Bacteria; phylum Pseudomonadota; class Gammaproteobacteria; order Burkholderiales; family Burkholderiaceae_C; genus Variovorax. The sequence goes on from JBDUCH010000033.1 coordinate 12,116, forward strand.
TGCAGCTCCCCTTGCGCCGCAGAAGCGCAGACGATGCGCACATTTGAAGTCGCCACCAGGGCCTCGCGCGCTCGCTCGGCCAGATCGGCGGCGATTTCATAGCCGATGACCGCACCGCTGGCACCGACCATCTGCGCAAGGATGGCTGTGTAGTAGCCAGTGCCCGCGCCAATGTGCAGCACATGATCGCCGGGCATCGGCGCAACCGCTGCGAGACAACGCGCATGCAGGCTCGGCTGGCCGTTATTGATGCCGCGCTCCGGCGCGATGCCGACCAGGACGTCCTGGTAGAGGAGGCGCGGGTCGTCGGAAACAGTGGTGATGTAGGCGCCCCCCCAAACACCGACCAGGGACCCGTCCCCAGGTAGTGCTCACGCTCGACTGTTGCGAAGGCCGCAAGCAAACGCTCGTTCGAACTGCCCGCCGCCCCCACGACAAGGCGCGCATAGGACTCCCGACAGGCTTGAATCGATTCCATCTCAGGCCAGCTGTCGCCACGCGACAAGCCCTGCTGTTCGAGCCCGTACTTCGGGCGAAGCCAGGCAGGTGGCGACAGCCTCATAGCCCGGCGCGCCGGGATAGGGGGCGACCCGCATCGGTGGGCTGTGGTTCGCGGGGCAGAGGATGATGGTTTCGTCCGGGCCAACGGCCGACAAGTCGAGGATCGCGCAAGAGCGGGTGAGCATGAAGATCGGCCGCGCGTCGGGTCCGCGGCGACGCAGGCGGGCAATCAGCGCCTCCTGGGTGGCTTGGTCCAACCCTTGTTCGATCAGGTCCACGACCAGGGCATCCGGCCTGTCTGCTTCCAGCCCGGCGAGCAATGCAACCAGGGCATCCGATGGCGTCGCGCCATCGTCTACCAGCCAGGCCAGGGCCTGATCGAGCCGTGGGTTTGCGGCTGCACTGCGATCTGCAAGCCGCTCCAGACCCAGCCAGGAGGCGTTGGGCAGCGCTTGGGCGAGGCATTGCGCCAGCCGGGTCTTGCCGCTGCCGAGCGGGCCGATGATGTAGTTCAGAGGCCGGATTTCGCGAAGTTCGAATCGCTCCCCACCCCAAGGCCACGGCAGGTCGAATGCGACGCGGATCTCCGAGGCGGGCGCCAGCAGGCCTGCCAGTTCGCCGATGGTCGGTGTCTGGCCTTGCGCGACGTCGCTTCGCAGGCCACGAACCTTTTCGACAGTGTGTGCAAGTTGCCTGAGTTGCGCTTGCAGCGCTTCCTGGTGTGCCGCCAATGCTGGCTCAAGGCCTTGGGAGTTGCCTTCCAGCACGCGCCCCACCTGGGCAAGGCTGAAGCCGAGCGCGCGAAGCGCCACGATTTCGGCGGCGCGCGCCATCTCCGCTTGGTCATAGGCCCGCCATCCCGCCATAGTTCGGCCGGGAACCACCAGGCCGCGCTGCTCATAGAGCCGCAGCGCCTTGGCCGAAACGCCAAGCCGCCGCGCGGCTTCGGACGGACTCAGAGACGGGGCGGGAGATCGCATGCAACGTTCCTTTCGATGGATCTTCCCTTTTTAAGGGCTGCCCCTGGGGCTGGGTCAATGGATGCCCGCGCTGCTGGAGCAACGACGCGAACGGCAGCTTTGTCGTTTCTCAGACAACCGGGGCGCAGGCGCCCGGTGGCTTCGGGTCGCCCTCGCCCTTAGCCCGCGCCGTGGCACTTCTTGTATTTCTTGCCGCTGCCGCAAGGGCAGGGGTCGTTGCGTCCGGGCGTGGCTTCCTTGCGGATGGTTTCGACGCGCGGGCCCATGCTTTTCCACAACTGCCGCAGGTCGTAGACGGCCCAGACGGCGCTGCCGAAGTCGTCGAGCCGCTGCTGGCTCAGGCTGGGCGGGCCGTCCTCGCTGAACATCGACACCGTGGGCTTGGCCTTGTCGTCCTCGGTCAGCGTGACGATGGCATCGAGCGCGTCGTCGAGCATGCCGGTGGCTTCCTTGTCGCGCGGCGCGGCCCAGTCGTCGGGCCAGTTCTCGACCGCATACATGAAGCCGAGCGCCCACACCTGCGCAAACGACGGAATCGCCTCGCCCGCGGTTTCGGCCTGCTCTTCGGGCGGCAGCGAGGCGATGGCGCCGCGCACGTCGAGCACCTCGGGCTGGTAGCAACGCTCGTCGTCGAGCGTTTCGACCGGCGCGTCGAGCCCCTGCTCGATCTCGGCCCAGCGGCGCTTCCAGTGCCAGACGAATTCCATGAACTTGGCCGGCTTGAACGCGTCTCCGAGCAGCACGGGCCAGTATTCGTCAGGCGGCACCGGGCGGCGCGAGCAGATCAGCGCGGCCATGAAGCCCTCGCAGAACTCCCACTGGGGGATTTCGTCGTCGGTCTCGCGCATGAGGTCGAGTTCGCGGTCGAGCACGTCGAAGTCGTCGGGGCCGAGCGGCGTGGCGCCGGGAGCGGCGGGGGCGGCGGGGGCGGCGGGGGCGGCGGATTCAGGGCTTGTCGTCATGGCGGCGCAAAAATGGGGCCTCTATGATGCAGCACGCCCAGGGAGACAGATCATTTCCAACCCCACACACCCCTTGTTTCCGACCCGCTACATCGCGTTTGCGCTCTGCGTCGTCGGCCTTCTGGCCAGTCTGGCGACGGTGCTGCTGTGGCCCTGGCTGTGGCGCGGCTGGATCGGCCTGGCGACTTTCGCGGTGCTCACCGGCACCGGCATCCACGATGTGCGGCAGACGCGCCACGCGATCCTGCGCAATTACCCGGTCATCGGCCACATCCGCTTCCTGCTGGAGTACGTGCGGCCCGAGATTCGCCAGTACTTCATCGAAAGCGACGCCGAGGCGGCGCCGTTCTCACGCGCGCAACGCTCGCTGGTGTACCAGCGCAGCAAGGGCGAGCCCGACAACCGGCCGTTCGGCACGCAGCTCAACGTCAGCCTGCACGGCTACGAGTGGATCAACCATTCGATGCAGCCGACGAAGCTGGCGAGCCACGATTTCCGCATCGTCATCGGCGCGGATTGCGCGCAGCCCTACAGCGCCAGCGTGTTCAACATCTCGGCCATGAGCTTCGGCGCGCTCTCGGCCAACGCCATCCTGGCGCTGAACCAGGGCGCGAAGATGGGCGGTTTCGCGCACGACACCGGCGAGGGCTCGATCTCGCGCCACCACCGCGTGCACGGCGGCGACCTGATCTGGGAAATCGGGTCCGGCTATTTCGGCTGCCGCAACGAAGACGGCAGCTTCAGCGAAGAGCGCTTTGCCAAGGCGGCCAGCGAGCCGCAGGTGAAGATGATCGAGATCAAGCTGAGCCAGGGCGCCAAGCCGGGCCACGGCGGCGTGCTGCCGGGCCCCAAGGTCACGGCCGAGATCGCGGCCGCGCGCGGCGTGCCGATGGGGGTCGACTGCATCTCGCCAGCCTCGCACAGCGCGTTTTCGACGCCGCTTGAAATGATGTCTTTCATCGCGCGGCTGCGCCAGTTGTCGGGCGGCAAGCCGGTCGGCTTCAAGTTCTGCCTCGGCCACCCGTGGGAATGGTTCGCCATCGTCAAGGCCATGCTCGAGAGCGGCGTGACGCCCGACTTCATCGTGGTCGACGGCGCCGAGGGTGGCACCGGCGCGGCGCCGGTGGAGTTCTCCGACCATGTCGGCTCGCCGCTGCAGGAAGGGCTTTCGCTGGTGCACAACACGCTGATCGGCGTGGGCCTGCGCGAGCGCATCAAGCTCGGCGCCGCCGGCAAGGTGATTTCAGCCTTCGACCTGGCGCGGCTGATGGCGCTGGGCGCCGATTGGTGCAACGCGGCGCGCGGCTTCATGATGGCGCTGGGCTGCATCCAGGCCCAGACATGCCACACCGGCCATTGCCCGACCGGCGTGACCACGCAGGATCCGAAGCGCCAGCAGGCGCTGGTGGTCGTCACCAAGGCCGAACGCGTGCGCAACCTCCATCGCAGCACGCTCCATGCATTGCAGGAGCTGGTGCAGGCAGCGGGCCTGGCCCATCCGCAGCAGATCACCGCGCAGCACATCGTGCGCCGCATTTCCGACACCGACGTGCGCCTGCTCTCGCGCGTGATCATGCACGTTCCGCCGCGCGCGCTGCTGGGGCCGCTGGACACACTGCCCAGCGTGTTCCGGCTGCACTGGCCGATTGCCACGGCGCGCAGCTTCCAGCCGGTGGCTTTTGACGATTGAACCTGACCCGATGAACCCCCTGCGCAACCGCGCGACCCGCATTCAGTCCCGCAAAGGCAGCGCCTCTGCGCCGGCGCCGCTCGATGCGCTGGCGGCACTGTCGCAGCCCGACGGCTACGCGGCCTTCCTGCAGGCCACGCTGCCGCAGCAGCAACGCGGCGTGGCGCGCCATGCCTTCGGCGGCCGGCGCGTCTGGCTCAAGAAGGCTGGCCCGCGCCACGGCAAACTGGGCTACCACCTGCTGGCCGCGATCGCGGGCACGCTGCGCCTCGATGTGCTCACGCCGGTGCCCAACCCGGGCGGCGAAGCGGCCGTCGCGATTGAAGCGCGCCGGCTGCGCGCACTCGGCGCGCTGGGCTTGCGCGTGCCGACCGTGCTGGCGCAGCAGGCCGACGGGCTGCTGATTTCCGATCTCGGCGAAGGCGGGCAGGCGCCGGTGGTGCTGAACGAGCGGCTCGACCATGCAGCCGCGGTCGGCCCCAAGGCACTGTTGACCGTGTGGCGCGAAGGGCTCGACGCGATCGCGCTGGTGCATGCGCACGGCACCTACCTGAGCCAGGCCTTTGCGCGCAACCTGATGCACTGCCCGGACGGCACCATCGGCTACATCGACTTCGAGGACGACCCCGGCGACACGCTGGCGCTGCCCGACTGCCAGGTGCGCGACTGGCTCAGCTACCTGCACTCGACGGCCGCGCTGGTGCACGCCGCCTCGCCGCATGCAGCCGGCGCCCACTGGCACGCGGTGCTGGCCGATGCCAGCGACGCCGTGCGCGAGCGTCTCGAACATGCCGCGCGCCGCATGCGCTGGCTGCGCCACCTCCCGGCCAGCCGGCGCTGGGGCCGCGACACGCAACGCGTGCGCGCCGTGGCGCTGCTGCTGGCGCGCTGGTATGCGACGGGCTACGACCCGGCGACGCGACCCGCGCCGATCGCCAGGAAATAGCAGCGCCGCTAGGACACTTCGACGCCCAGCGTCGCAAGCCGCTTGCGCAACACCAGCACCGCGCGATCCTTGCTGCGCAGCGGTGCCCGGAGCGCCACGGCCAGGTCGATGAAGATCTGGTCGTCAGGGTCTTTGCACACCACGCTGGCGCGCGGTGCCGGCTCGACCCGCTGCGACTGCCGGTCGAAATCGGCCAGCACGGCTTCGGGCGTACGCCCGTAGTGGGCGAGCCGCGGCACAATCTGCGGATAGGCGAGAACGCGTGCCAGCTCGTCACGCATCGCCGCGGTCGCCAGCCACCGCAGTTCGCCGGCATCAAGCGCGGCCTGCAGCGGCGCGCAGGCCGGGTCGCCAAACACCAGCAGGTCAAGCGCGACGTTCGTGTCGATGACGACGGTCACTCGGCGCGTCCCTTTTGGGTTAGCGCGGAATGCCGCGGAACCGGCTCTGCCGCAGACTGGGGGTGTGCATCATCTCCGCGCCGAGCCGGCCACCATGTCGAAGCGAAACAGCCGGCACTCGATCGGCCCGTTCCACATCGGCACGCGGCGCGACTCTTTCAGGCGCATGCGCTGCGGCAGCTTGAGGTCGGGGGTGAGCACCCAGGCCGTCCAGCCGGCGTAGTTCTTCTTCCAGTGGGTGGCGAGCTGCGAGAAGAACTCGCCGCCGTCTTCGGTGGCGGCCTGCTCGCGGGCGCCGATGCGGGCCACGCCGCCGACTTCGATGCGCTCGCCGTATGGCGGGTTCAGCACGATCACGCCGCCCCGATCTGTGCCATCGGGCGGCATGCGCTGCAGCGCGTCGCCACCGCGGAATTCGATCGCTTCGGCGACGCCGGCGCGTTCGGCGTTGCGCTCGGCAAAGTCGACCATGCGGTGCGAGACATCACTGCCAAAAACGGCCACGGTGCCCGTGCTGCCTGCAGCGGTCGCCTGGTTCTTGATGGCAGACCAGACATGCGGCTGAAACGGCAGCAGCTTCTCGAAGCCGAAGTGGCGCAGCGCGCCGGCCGGAATGCCGCGCGCAATTTGCGCGGCTTCGATCGCGATGGTGCCGCTGCCGCAGCAGGGGTCGTAGAGCGGCTGCGCCGACACTTCGCCGGTCTCGGGGTTCCACCAGCCGCTGGCTGCCAGCATGGCGGCGGCCAGCGTTTCCTTCAGCGGCGCGTCGCCGGTGTCCTGGCGCCAGCCGCGCTTGAAGAGCGGCTCGCCCGAAGTGTCGATGTAGAGCGTGCAGTGGTCGGTGGTGAGGTGGGCGAACACGCGCACGTCGGGCCACTGGGTTTCGATGCTCGGGCGCACGCCGCCGGCCTTGGCGCGAAAGCGGTCTGCAATCGCATCCTTCACGCGCAGCGTGGCGAAGTTCAGGCTTTGCAGCGGGCTGTGCTGCGCGGTGGTCTCGATCTTGAAGGTCTGCTTCGGCGTGAACCAGATCTCCCAGGCCACGCCGCTCGCGATGGCGTAGAGGTCGTTCTCGTTGCGGTAGGGCGCGTGGGCCAGCTCGATCAGCACGCGCTGCGCGAGCCGGCTGTGCAGGTTGAGCTGCAGCGCCTCGCGCCAGTCGGCCTGCACGCGCACGCCGCCACGCATGGCGACCAGATCCTGGCCGACGCGGCCGGTGAGTGCGTGCACTTCCTGCGCCAGAAAGTCCTCGACGCCGGCGGCGCAAGGCAGAAAAAGAGAGAGATCGTTCACCGGGCCATTGTCGCCGCCCGGCGCCGGTCGCCGCGCTCCTCTATAGTTGGCTTCGCTCATGAGCTTCAAGCCCGCGGCGGAAACCGCCACAGCCCCTCCCGCCGCGCGCTTCGCTGTCCAGTGCGAGGTGTTGCGCCTGAGCGCGCAGCCCAGCGGGCCGGTGTTGCTGGTGCAGTTTCTGCTGGACTGCGGGGTGGCCGCGCTGTTCGCCTGGCAGTACTCGGTGCCGCACGCGCTCGCATGGATCGCGCTGATCGCCGCTTCGACCGCCTGGCGCGGCTTCCTTCCGCAGCAGCTGCCGGATCCGCTGACCGCGGACAACCTGCCCGCCGCGCTGCGGCTGCACACGCTTCGCATCGCGGTGCACGAGGGCGTGCACGGCCTGGCGGGCGTGCTGCTGTTCAACCCGGCCGAGCCAGTGGCCCAGCTGCTGCTCGCGGCGGTGATCATGGCGATGACGCTGTCGTCGGCGTTCTCGGTGTCGTACCACACGCCCGCGATGCAGCTGGCCATTGCACTGCTGCTGCTGCCGCTCATCGTGATGGGCCTGCTGTTCGGCTCGCCCGTGATGATGATGGCGGCGCTGCTCGGCATCGGCCTGCTCGCGATGGTGTGGAAGCTGGTGTCCGAGCGCTCGCGCCAGCTCGAAGAGAACATCGGCCTGCGCCACAACGAGAGCGCGCTGCGCGAGCAGGCGCTAG
>JBDUCH010000034.1:0-19435 GCA_040003555.1 Variovorax sp.
ACCGATGACCTCTTGCATGCCATGCAAGCGCTCTCCCAGCTGAGCTATACCCCCATTGCGTTGAGCCTCTGCCCTACGCGTCGAGCCTCGAATTATAGCCCGAATTTCAGAGCGTTCTCAAGCGTGCCAACACAGTTTCGCGAGAAAACAGCGCGAGCACCGCGTCGAGCGACGGCGTCTGGGACGTGCCGAGCACCAGCACGCGCACCGGCATCGCGAGCACGGGCATCTTGATGCCCTGCGCCGTCAGCACTTCCTTGATGCCGGCGGCGATCGCGGGCTTGTCCCAGGCCACGTCGGCCAGCTTGTCGGCCAGTGCGGCCACGGCGGGCCGCACGGCATCGGTGAGGTGCTGCGTGCGGTCGGCCTCGGTTGCCGTGACATCAGCGTAGAACCCCGCGGCCCAGCCGGCGAGCGCGACGGTGGTATCGCAACGATCCTTGAACAGCGCGCAGATCTCGGGCAGCCGCGCATCGGCCGCGATGCCGCGCTTTTGCAACTGAACCGCCACCAGCGCAGCGAGCGCGGTGTTGTCCATCTGCTTGATGTAGTGGGCGTTGACCCAGCTCAGCTTGGCCGCGTCCCACTGCGCCGGGCTCTTCGACAGGTGCGTGCCGTCGAACCACTGCACCAGTTGCTCGCGCGAGAACAGTTCCTCGTCGCCATGGCTCCAGCCAAGGCGTGCAAGGTAGTTGAGCATGGCTTCGGGCAGGTAGCCGTTTTCCTCGTACGCCGTGACGCTGACCGCGCCGCGGCGCTTCGACAGCTTCTGGCCGTCGTCGCCCAGGATCACAGGCACATGGCCGAACGCCGGCAGCGGCGCGCCGAGCGCGCGAAAGATGTTGATCTGCCAGGGCGTGTTGTTGATGTGCTCATCGCCGCGGAACACGTGCGTGATCGCCATGTCCCAGTCGTCGACCACCACGGCGAAGTTGTAGGTGGGCACACCGTCGGGCCGCTGGATGATCAGGTCGTCGATCTCGCGGTTGTTGATGGTGATCTCGCCCTTGACCAGATCGTCCCAGCTCACGTCGCCTTCGACCGGATTGCAGAAGCGCACCACCGGCGGCACGCCTTCGGGCACGGGCGGCAGCACCTTGCCGGGCTCGGGTCGCCAGCGCCGGTCGTACAGCGTTTTCTCGCCGCGCTCGCGCTGCGCTTCGCGCATGGCTTCGAGTTCGGCCGGTGTGCAGTAGCAGTGGTAGGCCGTGCCCGCCGCGAGCATCTGGGCGATCACTTCCTGGTAGCGCGCAAGGCGCTGCATCTGGTAGACCGGGCCTTCGTCGTAGTCGAGCCCGAGCCAGTGCATCGAGGCGAGGATCTGGTCGGTGGATTCCTGCGTGGAACGGGCCACGTCCGTGTCTTCGATGCGCAGCACGAACTCGCCGTCGTGATGGCGTGCGTAGGCCCACGAATAGAGCGCGGTGCGAGCCGTTCCGAGGTGCAGAAAACCGGTGGGCGATGGCGCGATGCGCGTGCGTACTTTGGAGGTCATGAAATAAGGGTGCTCAGGCCGCGCAGCAGGTCGGCCTGGATGTCTTGAACGTGGTCGAGCCCGAGCGCGAGGCGGATCAACCCCTGGCCGATGCCGGCGGCCTGGCGCTGGGCTTCGCTCAGGCGCCCGTGCGAGGTAGTGCCCGGGTGGGTGATGATGGTCTTGGTGTCGCCGAGATTGGTCGCGATGCTGACCACGCGCGTGCTGTTGATCACATGGAACGCGTTGGCACGCGCTTCTTCGGGCGTGTCGCCGACCACATCGAACGACACCACGGCGCCGCCCAGGCCCGACTGCTGGCGCATCGCGAGTTCGTGCTGCGGGTGCGAAGCCAGGCCCGGGTAATAGACCCGTGCAATCCCGGCCTGCGATTCGAGCCATTGCGCCACGGCCAGCGCGTTGGCGCACTGCGCCTGCATGCGGATGCCCAGCGTCTCCAGGCCCTTGAGCACGACCCACGCGTTGAAAGGCGACAAGGCCATGCCGGCGGTGCGCACCACCGGGCCGAACACATCGACGATGAGCTTCGACGGCCCGCAGATCGCACCGGCCATCACGCGGCCCTGGCCATCCAGGTACTTGGTGCCCGAATGGATCACGAGATCGGCGCCCCACTCCACCGGCCGCTGCAGCGCCGGCGAGCAGAAGCAGTTGTCGACCGCCAGCAGCGCGCCCACGCCGTGGGCCAGGTCGGCCAGTGCCTGGATGTCGCACACCTCGGTCAACGGGTTGGTCGGCGTTTCGGCGAACAGCAGCTTGGTGCTGGACTTGAGCGCGGCGCGCCATTCGGCCACGTCGGTCTGCGAGACGAAGGTGGTCTCGACACCGAACTTGGCGAACTCTTTCGCGAACAGGTTCAGCGTCGAGCCGAACACCGAGCGCGAGCAAATGACGTGGTCACCGGCTTTCAGCAGGCCCATGCACATCATGAGGATCGCGCCCATCCCGGTGGAAGCGCCGATGGCGGCTTCGGTGCCTTCCAATGCGGCCAGCCGCTGCTCGAAGCTGGTCACCGTGGGATTCGACGTGCGCGAGTAGGTGAAGCCTTCCTCGGTGCCCGCAAAGCGGCGCATCGAGGTTTCGGCGTCGGGCTGGACGAAGCCGCTGGTGAGGTAGAGCGCCTCGGAATGCTCGCCGTGCTGGCTGCGTTCCAGCCCGGTGCGCACGGCCAGCGTGTCGCGGTGCAGGCCCGCGGGCAGGGATCGATCGGTCACGGCGACTTTCAGCTCAGGTTGGGCAGTGCGAGGCGTGAGGCGTCTTCCTCGGTTTCTTCGACGCGCGGGCGGTTGCCGTTCATGCGGTTGATCGCCTCGGTGTCGATGTCGCCTGTCACGTACACGCCATCGAAGCACGAGGCCTCGAAGCCGGCGAACTTGGACGGTGCACCGCCTGCGGGCACGGGGGCGGCCTTCATCACGGCGCGCTTCATCGCGTCCACGTCCTGGTAGATCAGCGCGTCGCAGCCGATCAGCGCGCGGATCTCTTCGATCGTGCGGTCGTGCGCCACGAGTTCGCCCTTGGTCGGCATGTCGATGCCGTAGACGTTGGGGTAGCGCACCGGCGGCGCCGCGCTGGCCAGGTAGACCTTGCGCGCACCGGCGTCGCGTGCCATCTGCACGATTTCCTTGCTGGTGGTGCCGCGCACGATCGAGTCGTCGACCAGCAGCACGTTGCGGCCCTTGAACTCGCTGGCGATCGCGTTGAGTTTCTGGCGCACCGATTTCTTGCGCTCGCCCTGCCCCGGCATGATGAAGGTACGGCCGACGTAGCGGTTCTTGACGAAGCCCTCGCGGTACGGAATACCGAGCAAGTGCGCGAGCTGCGTGGCGCTTGGCCGGCTCGATTCGGGAATCGGGATGATCACGTCGATGTCGCTTGGCGGCACCGTCGACACCACGCGCTTGGCCAGCGTCTCGCCCAGGTTCAGGCGGGCCTGGTAGACCGAGATGCCGTCCATCGTCGAATCGGGCCGGGCCAGGTAGACGAACTCGAAGATGCAGGGGTTGAGCGTTGGCGCTTCGGCGCACTGGTGCGCATGCACCTGGCCCTGCAGGTCGATGAACAGCGCTTCGCCCGGAGCGATGTCACGCTCGAATTTGAAGCCCAGGCCTTCCAGCGCGACCGATTCACTCGCGACCATCGCGGTGCCTTCGGCATTGCGGCCCAGACAGAGCGGCCGGATGCCATACGGATCGCGGAATGCCAGCAGGCCATGGCCCGAGATCATCGACACCACGGCGTACGAGCCGCGCAGCCGCTTGTGCATGCTCTTGACGGCGGCGAACACTTCTTCGGCGCGCAGCGGCACGCCGCGCGTCGAGCGCTCGAGCTCGTGCGCGAGCACGTTGAGCAGCACCTCGGAATCGCTCTCGGTGTTGGTATGGCGGTGGTCGGTCGAGAACAGCTCGGCGCGCAGCGCATGCGCGTTGGTGAGGTTGCCGTTGTGCACCAGCACGATGCCGAACGGCGCGTTCACGTAGAACGGCTGGGCTTCTTCTTCGCTGTAGGCGTTGCCGGCGGTCGGGTAGCGCACCTGGCCCAGCCCGACGTTGCCCGGCAGTGCGCGCATGTTGCGCGTGCGAAACACGTCCTTCACCATGCCCTTGGCCTTGTGCATGAAGAACTTGCGCTCCAGCAGCGTGACGATGCCGGCCGCATCCTGGCCGCGATGCTGCAGCAGCAGCAGCGCGTCATAGAGCAACTGGTTGACGGGCGCGTTGCTGACAACGCCGACGATTCCACACATGAAGCGATCCTCTCAGGGCAGGTAGCTTGCCAATTTTTCAGGCAGTGCAGGCTTCAGGCCCTGCAATGCCGCATCCAGAACAGTGGCACTGCGCGATTCGCGCCACCAGGCGCTGTCGCTCAGCGAAAAAAGATGGACCGCGACCGCCACCGCCAGCAGCGCGACCGCGCCACGCGCGAAACCGAAGGCGGCGCCGAGTGTGCGATCCACCGGCCGCAAGCCCGCCGCCACGATCAGCTTGCGAACCAGTGCAGTCACCAGCCCGGCCACGAAGGCCACCGCCACGAACACCAGCACGAAGGCCAGCGCATAGCGCCACGTGGCATCCGGCGCACCGATCGGCAGCCACGCGGCCACGCTCTCGGCCAGCCACTGCGCAACGAAAAAAGCCAGAACCCAACCCGCCAGCGACATCAACTCGAACACCAGGCCGCGCACCATGCCGACCAGCACCGACAGCGCGAGCGCCGCAATGACGGCCCAGTCGAGCAATGCCACGCCAGCACGCCTACAGCGTGAGCACGGCCGCCGCCAACGCCAGGCCCTTGACCTTGGCTGCCGCCTTGTCGGCATCGGCGCGGCTGCTGAACGGGCCGACCCGCACTCGCGTGCGTTCGCCGTCGGCCGTTTTCGCGACGTTGGTGTAGGTCTTCAATCCGGCTTTTTCGAGCTTCTGCCGCACTTCGCGCGCCTTGTCCGCATCAGAGAAGGCGCCAACCTGAACCACGAAGCGGCCGGCGTCATCGGAGGCTGCGGCTGGCTTGGCAGCAGCGGTATCGGCGCCGCGGCCGTCCAGCAGCGCACGGGCCCGCACGCCGTCGTCAGCGGCAGCAGCGGGCTTGACGGGCTTGGCAGGTTTTGGCTCGGGTTTGGCTTCGGCTTTCGCTTCGGGCTTTACTTCGGGCTTGCGCTCCGGCTTCGGTTCGGGCTTTGCTTCAACCTTGACCTCGGGCTTGCGCTCCGGCTTGGGAGCCGGCTTCGGTTCGGATTTGGCTTCGGGTTTCGGCTCGGGCTTCGCAGCCACGGGCGGTGGTGCGTCGGGCATCGGCCTCGACGGCACGATCTCGCTCCCGTCGGACGACTCGGTGATCATCCCGCCCGCAGCGGGCGCGGCCGCCACACGGCTCCCCGCGTCGTTGGCGGGCGCAGCGGATGTCGTGGGCGCCGGTGCGGCCGGCAGCGTCAGCGGCTTGACCTTGTTGCGGTCGGGCACCTCGATCGGGATGTCGACCGAAATCGGGCGCGGCTGCGTGTCGAACAGCAGCGGGAACCCGACCACGCCGACCAGCACCAGCACCGCTGCGCCGAGCAGCCGGTGGCGTGCCCGCCGGCGCATCGCCTCGACGCTTTCCGCCGGCACCGCCGCGGGGGGACTGCGCCCTTCGTTGGCCTGCGGGCCGCGTGCGCGGAACTTGAAAAACGCCATGAAGTTTGGATCCCTGATGGATTGCAGCGTGGTGTGAAAAAGCGCCGGAAATCAGGCCGTTTCAGGCATCTGGCAGCAGGTGTTTGGCTTGCAGACGGGGCGTGCCGTTTGCGAGCACGCCGCCGACCGTGAAGAACGATCCGAAGACCACGATTCTATCAGCGGGGTCTGCGCGATCGATGGCCGCCTGCAGCGCCTCCATCGGGCTGGCGCACACCATGCCGGACGCATCGCCGCGCGTGTTCTGCGCTCGCCAGCGTGCGAGCAACTCGCCGGCCGGTGCGGCCCGGGGTGTCGGCAGGTCGGTGAAGTACCAGCGGTCGATCAGCGGCCCGATGCGCGCGAAGATCGGATCGAGATCCTTGTCGGCCATCACGCCGAACACTGCGTGGGTGGTCGGAAAAAAGCCCATCGCGTCCAGGTTCTCGGCCAGCGCGGCGACCGCATGCGCGTTGTGCGCCACGTCGAGCACCAGTGCCGGCTGGCCCGGCACCAGCTGGAAGCGGCCCGGCAGCTCGACCATCGCGAGCCCGGTGCGCACCGCCTGCGCCGTAATGGGGAGTTTCGGCCGCAGCGCTTCGAGCGCCGCCAGCACGCCAGCCGCGTTGATCAACTGGTTGGCGCCGCGCAGCGCCGGATAGGCCAGCCCGCTGTAGCGCCGGTTGCTGCCGCCCGCGCCGCGGCCGCTCCAGCCCCATTGCTGCTTGTCGCCCGAGACATTGAAGTCGTGGCCGAAGCGCCAGAGGTCGGCGCCGATGGCGCGCGCATGGTCGATCACGCTGGCCGGCGGCATCGGGTCGCTCACGATCGCGGGGCGCCCGGCGCGCAGGATGCCGGCCTTCTCGAAGCCGATGCTTTCGCGATCGGGCCCCAGAAAGTCCATGTGGTCGAGGTCGATGCTGGTGATGATGGCGCAGTCGGGGTCGATGATGTTCACCGCGTCGAGCCGGCCGCCAAGGCCGACCTCAAGGATCGCCACTTCCACGCCGCTGGCCGCCATGCAGCGCAGCAGCGCCAGCGTGGTGAACTCGAAATAGGTCAGCGAGGTGTCCTCGCGCGCGCGCTCCACCGCCTCGAAATGCGGCAGCAGCGCAGTGGCCGCCACCGACTCTCCCGCGAGCCGCAGGCGCTCTTCGAAGTGCACCAGGTGAGGCGAGCTGTAGACCCCGGTGCGATACCCCGCGTGCCGCAGGATCGACTCGAGCATGGCGCAGGTCGAGCCCTTGCCGTTGGTGCCGGCCACCGTGATCACGGGGCAGTCGAAGGCCAGGCCAAGCCGTTCCGCGACGGCGCGCACGCGATCCAGACCGAGTTCGATGTTCTTGGAATGCAGTTGCTCGCAGTGCGCAAGCCAGTCGGCTAGGGTTTCCATGGAGGGCGGCATTGTCGCCGACCGGCCATCACGGCATCATTCCGGCATGACAACAACCCTATTTGGCATCCCCAACTGCGACACGGTGAAGCGGGCTCGCGCCTGGCTCGACGCGCAGGGCGTGGTCTACCAGTTCCACGATTTCCGCAAGAACGGCCTGCCCGACGATGCGCTCGACCGCTGGCTGCAGGCCCCGGGCTGGCAGACGCTGGTCAACCGGCGCGGCACCACTTGGCGGCAGCTCGACGCGGCCACGCGGGAATCGGTGGTCGACGCGGCCTCGGCCCGCGCGGTGCTGGTTGCACACCCGACCCTGATCAAGCGCCCGGTGGTCGAATGGCGGCCTGGCATGCAGGCCACGGTTGGCTTCGACGCCGCGCAGTGGGCGGCGTATTCTGAAGGCTGAAGGCAATGTGAAGCAGTGAACCCGGCGCGCCGGATTGCGTCCAACCGGCCTGACATGCGGAACTTCCGCGTTTTAAGGAGTTATTTCATGAGCATCCGATCCCGTGCCGCCATCGGCCTCGCCCTTGTTGCCGCACTCGGCGGCGCTGCCGGCCTGGCCCAGGCGCAAGAAGCAGCAGGCCGCGTCATTTCGAGCACGCCGATCCGCGACGGCAACGGCCAGACCAGCTACAGCGTGACCTACGAATACGCGGGCCACCAGTACACCACCCGCATGGACAGCCCACCCGGCCGCACCATCCCGCTACAGGTGAGCCCGCTCGGCGTGACCACCTCGCCGGTGCCCGACCAGCCGGAGATCGCCGACAACAGCGCCGGCTCGCCCTGGGACAGCGTCGTGCCCGAGCCCGGCATGGTCGTCGGTGCCGGCGGCGCGCCAGCCCCGGTGTACGGCGCTCCCGCCTATCCGCAGCCGGTGTATGTGCAGCCGGCCTACGGCTACGCCGCGCCGTACTACGTCGGGCCGCCGGTCGGGCTCTCGCTCAATTTCGGGTACTCGCGCGGCTGGCATCGCGGCTGGCGCTGAGCCCGCACGCGCTGCGTAAAATCAGGGGCATGACCGAAACCCTGAACAGCGTGGCCGTGGCCACCAAGGCCAATGTTTATTTCGACGGCAAATGCGTGAGCCACAGCCTCACGCTTGCCGACGGGACCCGCAAGTCGGTCGGCGTGATCCTGCCGTCGATGCTGACCTTCAATACCGGCGCCCCGGAGATCATGGAAGGCACCGGCGGCGCCTGCGAATACCTGTTGAGCGGCAGCACCGAATGGCAGAAGGCCGGTGTCGGCCAGAAGTTCAGCGTGCCGGGCGATTCGTCGTTCCAGATCCGCGTGGCCGGCGAGCCCTACAGCTACATCTGCCACTTCGGTTGAGGCGTTCAGTCGCCGCCGCCGCCGCCTCCGCAGCCCCCGCCGCAGCCCGAACCCCCGTCGCCGTCGCCGCCTCCCCCGCCGTCTGACGACGACGATTCGCTGCCGCCGAAGCTGCCCGCATCGCCCGAACCCGAAGACGAATCACTGAAGCTGCTACCGCAGTGGGCGTCGGAGCCGCTGGCCCGGTCGATCGCCTTGCAGTCGGGCGTGTACCTGAAGCCGCCCGCCACGTCGAACTTGGCATCGAGCGCAAACAGCAAGGGCAGCCGCGCCGGCTTGCGCGGGTCGATGCTTTCCTCCTTGCAGGCCCAGTACCAGGTGCGGCGCAAACCGTCGTTGCGCCGCGCATCGCGGCCCAGCACCTCGGCCGGTGTGTGGTGCAGCAGCCCACCGAAAGCCGCCGAACACCAGCGCTGGTAGCCCTGCGTGTGGAGGATGTACTCGTGCCAGGCTTCGTCGGCCAGCTTCGACGGCATCGCCACGAACTTGCGGCCCGAACGCAGGTGCGCCATGAAAAACTGGCGCAGCCCGCGCAGCACCAGGTCGGTGTCGCGCAGCGTGAGCTGCGGACAGGCCGCGACCAGCTTGCCCGCGAGGAAGCGCGGAAACTCAGCCTCGCGGATGAACTGGCGGCGCAGGCTCGTTTCCCAGGCTTTCAGTGCGCCCGACAGCAGCACGGCGAAAACCACCGTGAGCCAGAAAACGAAACCGGTTCGCCACAGCAGCAGTGCGCCGATGCAGGGCAACCACAACGCCCTGCGCGACCACACCAGCAGCGCGATGCGCCGACGAAAGTTGAGTTCCGGCCACGGCATGGTGCAAGGCGCTCAGTGCGTGCCGAGGGGCTTGCCATTGACCAGGATGGCGCCGTGCTCGACCACCACGCTGCTCGTCACATGGTCGCCATCGCGCACCACGAAACCCTTGCCGATGGCCAGGTCGAGCATGGTGTCGGCCTGCGCCACCTGCTGCTGCGCGCCGAACTGCGCGATCCAGGCCGCGGGCAGCCTGGCATTGGCCCGCAGCACCAGGCTTTGCTGCAGCTTGCCCTGCAAGGCGCCGGGCGTTTCGACGTCCTGGGCGGTCAGCCCCGGTGCGCTGACTGCATAAGACAGTTCACCGCGCTGGCCTTCGTAGCCCACAGCCAGCTTGTCGACCGAAAGCTCGGGTGCGTACGGCAGCAGTTGCGCCAGCATGCGCAGCATCTCCTGGCCGCGAGCGGCCGCATCGACCGCCGGCGCGCCTTCCGCGCCGCAGGTCGACAGGTCGGCCATCGAAGTCTCCAGCACCTTCTGCAGCGTCGGCGCGTGCAGGCGTTTGAACGATTCCTGTAGTTCGATCTGGTCGAGCTGGATCGGCTTGGCGTCGGGGCCAATCTGCAACGTGGCATTGGCGGTGATGGTGGCCTTGCCCTGCAACAGATCCTGTTCGGCGCTGAGTTCGGTGGCGTAGCTGATCTTGCCCACCTGGGCCGAGAAGGGCTTGCCGCCGGCTTCGGCCAGCAGCTCCACGCGCTCGATCTCGATGCGGCTGGTGCCCGGGCGCAGCCAGATGCTGCCCTCGCCCCGGTTCGCGCCCTGCCAGCGCAGATTGACCAGCTTGAAGCTGACGCCTTTGGCATCGCCCTTGTCTACGCCGCGGAACGCGAACTCGGGCAGGCTGCCGTCGAAGCTGGCAGTGCTGCCGTCGAGCTTGCCGGCGCCGGTGACGCGCGCTTCCGGCCAGCTCAACTGGCCCTCGGGCAAGGTGTACTCGCCGGCCGGCAGGCGCAGCGCGGTTTGGTAGCTACCGCCATAGCCGACCGCGGTGCGGATGTCCTGCGGCTTCATGCCAGCCAGGTACTTGCGCAACCCCTCGGGTGCCTCGGAAGCCAGCACGATTTCAGAATCGATGACGGCAGCGCCGAAGCCGGTGAAACCCGGCAAGGGGCCGTTGCGCACATGATCCCTGAAGCCGATCAGCAGCGGCTTGCCGGCCTTGCCGCCAGCGGCATCCGGCACGCAACCGATGCGCACATTGCCCGAATAGGTGGACGAGAACAGGCCCTTGTCGGTCTGGCGATCGACCACCCGCAGGAAGGGGAGCTGCTGTTCCAGCTTCGCCACGCGGGCGTCGTAGGCGGCTGCGATCCGGTGGCCGGTGTAGGCGGTCGCGCCCAGGTAGACACCACCAACCAGGACGACCAGCGCGGCCGCCACTGCAGCTTTTTTCATGAATCCGAACCCTCTTGTTGTTGATCTTTTTCAGACGACCACCGGCTCTGGCTCGAGCCGGATGCCGAAGCGCTCGTAGACGCTGGTCTGGATCGCCTTGGCCAATGTCATCACTTCGCCACCCGTGACCGGATGCGCCTGGCCGCCGCGGTTCACCAGCACGAGCGCCTGGCGCTCGTAGACACCCGCGTTGCCGACCGACTTGCCCTTCCAGCCGCAGGCGTCGATGAGCCAGCCGGCCGCCAGCTTGATGCTGCCGTCGGCCATCGGGTAGTGCACGATCTTCGGGTCGCGCGCGATGATGTCGGCGCACTGCTCGGGCGTGACGGTCGGGTTCTTGAAGAAGCTGCCGGCGTTGCCGAGCACGCGCCAGTCGGGCAGCTTGGCCCGGCGGATCGCACAAACCCAGTCGAATATCTCGCGCGCATCGGGCGTGAAGTTGCCGGTTTCGGCCATCTTGCGCTCGAGGTCGACGTAGCCCATGACGGCCTTCCACGGTTTCGGCAGGCGAAAGCGCACGCGCGTGATGAGGGCCCGACCCGCGAGGCCGAAGCTGTTGCTGCCGCTCGCCACGTGCTTGAACACCGAGTCGCGGTAGCCGAACGCGCACTGCGCGGCGTCGAGCGTAAAAGCGCGGCCGGTGTCGAGCGCGATGGCGTCGAGCGCCTCGAAGCGGTCTTGCAGCTCGACGCCGTAGGCGCCGATGTTCTGCACCGGCGAGCCGCCGACCGTGCCCGGAATCAGCGCCAGGTTTTCGAGCCCCAGAAAGCAGTTGTCGACCGTCCACTCGACCGTTTCGTGCCAGTTCTCGCCGGCGCCGACTTCGACGATCCAGGCCCGCGGCGTTTCTTCGACCAGGCGCCGCCCCTTGATTTCGACCTTGAGCACCAGCGGCTTGACGTCGCCGGTCAGCACGATGTTGCTGCCGCCACCGAGCACGAACTTGGGCGCCGTGCGCCACTGCGGGTCGGCCAGCAGCGCCGCCACGTCGGCCTCGCTGGCGATGCGCGCCAGATGCTGCGCACGCGCGACGATGCCGAAGCTGTTGTACGGCTGCAGCGGGAAGTTGGACTCCACGATCATGGGAGAATTGTCGCATTCAGCTTGTGCCATCCAGGAGTCTTCATGCCGTCTTTCGACACCGTTTGTGAACCCAACCTGCCCGAGGTCAAGAACGCCGTGGAGAACACGGCCAAGGAAATCGGCACGCGCTTCGATTTCAAGGGCACGGCCGCCGCGATCGAGCTCAAGGACAAGGACATCACGCTGATCGGCGACGCCGATTTCCAGTTGGTGCAGGTCGAGGACATCCTGCGCAACAAGCTCACCAAGCGCAGCGTGGACGTGCGCTATCTCGATAAGGGCGACGTGCAGAAGATCGGCGGCGACAAGGTCAAGCTGGTGATCAAGGTCAAGAGCGGCATCGAGACCGAACAGGCCAAGAAGATCACGCGCCTCATCAAGGACAGCAAGATGAAGGTTCAGGCCGCGATCCAGGGCGACGCGGTGCGCGTGACCGGCACCAAGCGCGACGACCTGCAGGCGGCGATGGCGCTGATCAAGAAAGATCTGCCCGAAATGCCGCTCACCTTCAACAACTTTCGCGATTGACATGTGGCTCGCCCCCAGGCTTCGCGCACTGCGTGTCGCTCTCGCCAACCCCCTGCCGGGGGCAACACCTGCGGCCGGGCGGAGCCGGTTCCGCGGTGTTCTTCGAACGGGCATTTGCACCGCCTTCGCGGTGCTCGGCGGATGGGCGGCGGCGCAGTCCAGTTCGGTGCTGCTGACGGGGACGATCGGCAGCCGCGCCATCCTTATCGTGAACGGCGGCGCGCCCAAGACCGTGGCCATTGGCGAAACGTACCAGGGCGTGCGCGTGGTGTCCGTTCAGCCTGACCAGGCACAGGTCGAAGTGGGCGGCCAGCGCGTTGGCCTGCGCATGGACTCGCCTGTGAGCGTGGGCGGTGGTGGCGACAGCCGCGCGACCGGTACACGCATCGTGCTGCCGGTCGACGGCCGCGGCCACTTCATGACGGCGGGTGCCATCAACGGCCGGCCGGTGAGCTTCATGCTGGACACTGGCGCCACCACGGTCGCGATGTCGGCGACGGACGCGCAACGCATCGGGCTCGACTTCGAAAAGGGCCAGCCGGTGCGCATGAACACGGCCAACGGCGTGACGCAGGGCTTCCGGGTTCGGTTGTCGTCGGTACGGGTCGGCGACGTCGAGGTCTACGACGTCGAGGCGATCGTGTCGCCACAGCCGATGCCTTTCGTGCTGCTGGGCAACAGCTTCATCGGCCGCTTCTCGATGCGGCGCGACTCCGACCAGATGGTTCTGGAAAAACGGTACTAGGCCTTCGCCGCCGTCACCACCACTTCGATCTTGTAGGCCGGATTGGCCAGCTTGGCCTGCACCGTGGCGCGCGGCGGCGTGTGGCCGGGCGCAACCCAGGCGTCCCACACCTCGTTCATCGCCACGATGTCACCGATGTCGGGCAGGAAGATCTGCACCATCAGCATCCGCGTCTTGTCGCTGCCGGCCTCGGCCAGCAGGCGGTCGATCATGGCCAGCACCTGCGCGGTCTGGCCGCGCATGTCCTGCGTCGTGTCGTCGGGCACCTGGCCGGCCAGGTAAACGGTGCCGTTGTGAATCGCCGTCTCGCTCAGGCGGGGCCCGACGTGAAAACGCTGAAGTTCTGTCATGGTGTTGCTCTTTCGGTGGTTTTCTTCGAGCCGAGCTTCGACTCGGCGCCGGCGACCAGCCGGCGGATGTTTTCGCGGTGCCGCCATGCGAGCAGCAGACTCATCACGATCATGGCAATGAGCGCCGTGCGGCTGAACGGCCAGGCGATGCCACCGCCGATCAGGTAGTATGCCGGCGCAAAGAATGCCGCCACCAGCGAGGCGAGCGACGAGTAGCGGAAGAACAGCGCAATGATCAGCCAGGTGCCACCCGTCGCCAGGCCCAGCAGCCAACTCAGGCCGAGCAGTGCGCCGGCTGCGGTCGCCACGCCCTTGCCGCCCTGAAAGCCGAAGAACACGGGGTACAGATGCCCGAGGAAGGCGGCCAGCCCTGCCAGGGCGGCAATGCCGGCATCGAGGCCCCAGGCCGCGCCGAACTGCTGAATCAGGAACACTGGCAGCCAGCCCTTGACCGCGTCGAGCAGCAGCGTTGCCAGTGCGGCCGCCTTGTTGCCAGAGCGCAGCACGTTGGTCGCGCCGGGGTTCTTGCTGCCGTAGCTGCGCGGGTCGGCCATGCCGAGCGACTTGCTCACGATCACCGCGAAAGAGAGCGAGCCGAGCAGGTACGAAGCAAGGATGGCGACGAGAGACGGCCAATGAAAAGTCAACGTAGGCTCCGTCCGGAAAAAAGGTCGCTCATTCTGCCAGCGCGCACTGCACCGGCTTTGCGTCGGGCAGCGCGCTGACGTGCTGCTTCCTGCTCACATTGCGGGATCGCGGATGTCCCAGCGGATCTTGTCGATCTCTGCCAGCAGTTCCGGCGACAGCGTGGTGCCGTGCGCGTCGAGGTCTTCGTCCAGTTGCGCCACCGAGGTCACGCCGATGATCGTGCTGGCGACCTGCCACTTGGTGTAGCAGAACGCCAGTGCGAGCTTGGTGGGCGTCATGCCGTTGTCGCGCGCCAGCTGGTTGTAGCGCCGGGCCGCCTTCAGCGCATCGGGCCGGCCCCAGCGCTGCTTGCGCACCGACTCGTAGCTCGAGATGCGGGCGCCCTTGGGCGCGTCGGGGCCTTCGGTGCCGCCCTGGTCGTACTTGCCGGTCAGCAGGCCGAAGGCCAGCGGCGAGTACGCGAGCAGCGACACGCCGAGGCGATGCATGGTCTCGTCCAGGCCGTTCTCTAGCGCGCGGCTCACCAGGCAGTACACGTTCTGCACCGTCGCGACGCGCGGCAGGTTGTGTTGCTCGGCGAGACGCACGAACTCGTGCACACCATAGGGGGTCTCGTTCGAGAGGCCGATCGCGCGCACCTTGCCGGCCTTCACGAGCCCGGCCAATGCGTCGAGCTGCGCGTGGATTGGGGTCGTCGACGTTTCCCGGGCCGGGTCGTAGTAGATGTTGCCGAAGGCCGGCACATGGCGCTCGGGCCAGTGAATCTGGTAGAGGTCGATCACGTCGGTCTGCAGGCGCTTCAGGCTCGCGTCGCACGAGGCGACGATGTCGGCCGGCGTCATGCCGCCACCTTCGCGCACCCACGGCATGCCGCGCGAGGGTCCGGCCACCTTGGTGGCGAGCGTGAGCTTCTGGCGCGCGCCGGGGTTCTTCGCAAACCAGTTACCGATGATGGTTTCGGTGGCGCCGAAGGTTTCCTTGCGCGCGGGCACCGCGTACATCTCGGCCGTGTCGATGAAGTCGACGCCCCGTTCGAGCGAACGGCTCAGGATCTGGTGGGCGGTGGCCTCGTCGACCTGTTCGCCGAAGGTCATGGTGCCAAGGCAGATGGGGGTGACGTGCAGGTCGCTTTGACCGAGTTGGATTTTTTGCATGGGCGAAATGCTACCGCCCTGCACTCCTTCTTGCTTCAGACCGGTGGAAACCTGAGCTGTTCGGGACCTGCACAGCCGCCTTCTTGTTCTTATGATCGGCCGCATGTACCAGCCCCGCCGACCTTTCAAAAGCGAATTCATTCCCCTGCGCGGCCTGCGCTACCACGTCCTTTCTTGGGGCGAGCCGACGCCGGGCCGGCCGCCGCTGGTGCTGCTGCACGGCTGGATGGACGTGGCCGCGTCGTGGCAGTTCGTGGTCGACGCCTTTGCCGAAGATCGCCACGTGATCGCGCCGGACTGGCGCGGCTTCGGCCTCACCGAATGCGGTGCCGACCACTACATCATGGGCGACTACATGGCCGACCTCGATGACCTGCTCGATCGCTGCGCGGGCGACGCGGCCGTCGACCTGGTCGGCCATAGCATGGGCGGCAACGTGTCGATGCTCTACAGCGGCGTGCGGCCGCAGCGTGTTCGCCGGCTGGTCAACCTCGAAGGCTTCGGCATGCCCACGGCCGACCCCGAAGAAGCACCCGCGCGCTACGGCAAATGGATCGATGAACTCAAGCGCCTGCATCGCGGCGAGCTCGACCTCAAGCCCTACCCCGCGCTCGACGGCGTGGCGCGCCGGCTCATGAAGACCAACCCGCGCCTCACGCCCAACAAGGCCCAGTGGCTCGCCAGCCACTGGGCGCGCGAAAAGCCGGGGCAGGACGGCAAGGGCAGCCTGTGGGAAATCCTCGGCGAGCCCGGCCACAAGATCAGCAGCGCGCAGATCTACCGGCTCGACGAAGTGCTGGCTTTGTACCGCCGTATCAGCGCGCCGCTGCTCGCCGTGGAGGCCGCCGACGACAGCCTCACGCAGTGGTGGAAGGGCCGCTACACGCTCGACCAGTACCACGAGCGCCTGCAATCCGTGGCCGACCACCGCGTGGCGCGCGTCGACGATGCGGGCCACATGCTGCACCACGACCAGCCGGCGCGCGTGGCGGCACTGATCGAGGAATTCTTCCGGGATTGACCGGAGCTGCGGGAGTGCGCGGTCTGTGACGGTTACACGCCAGTCGACAATCGGGGCCACCACAACACAAAGACGGGGAGCTTGCGTCCATGAATCATTTTTTGAAACGAGGGCTCGCCGCCGCTGCCTTGGGGGGCATGCTTGTTGGCCTGGCCGCGCCGCCGGCGAAGGCGCAGACCACAGCGGCACCGGCCCGCAGCGGCGACGACGCTTCGAGGGAACTTGTTCTCGCCCCCTACGCCCACCACTTCAGCCACGACAGTGAGCACCGCCATGTGGTGCTGGTCGGACTGGAGCGCATTCAGCGCGATGGCTCGCTATGGGGCGGCGCGATCTTTCGCAATTCGTTCGGCCAAGGCTCGGGTTACGCCTACTACGGTCAAGTGTGGGATGACATCTTCGATGGGTCCGGCGTTTACTTCAAGCTCTCCGGCGGCATCCTGTACGGCTACCGCGGCAACTACAAGGACAAGGTTCCGTTCAATCACGGCGGCTTCTCGCCGGCCATCATTCCGGCGGTTGGCTATCGCATGGCCTCGCATGACGCGCTGCAAGTCGCGGCGCTCGGCAAGGCGGGTCTGATCTTTTCGTACAACCACGGATTCTGACCCGCAGGCGGTGCGATTGCGGCCCATGAGAAAATCTGCGGTTGCTCCCGGCCAGCCCGGGCCACCGAACACCAGCAGGACACCATCATGGACGCAGAACAAATCAACCAAATCGGCACAAACCTCGCAGACCTGAGCGTTCGCACGGTCGATTTACGGAGGTATCTTTGACTACGATGCCAAATCCGAACGCCTGAGGACGGTCAACGCATCGCTGGAAGATCCGTCGGTCTGGAACGACCCGAAGAAGGCCCAGGAACTGGGCCGCGAGAAGAAGTCGCTCGATGACGTGGTCGTGACGATCGGCAAGCTCACGAGCGAGCTGTCGGACAACACCGAGCTCTACGAGATGTCTAAGGCCGACGGCGATGTCGATGGCCTGCAGGCCATCGCCGACGATGCCGGCAAGCTCGAAGCCCTCATCAAGCAGCTCGAGTTCCGCCGGATGTTCAACAACCCGGCCGACCCGCTCAATGCCTTCGTCGACATCCAGGCCGGCGCTGGCGGCACCGAGGCCTGCGACTGGGCCAGCATGCTGCTGCGCCAGTACCTCAAGTACGCCGAGCGCAAGGGTTTCAAAACCACCATCGAAGACGAATCGCCCGGCGACACGGCCGGCATCAAGGGCGCCACCATCAAGGTCGAGGGCGAGTACGCATTCGGCCTGCTGCGCACCGAAACCGGCGTGCACCGGCTGGTGCGCAAGTCGCCGTTCGACTCGTCGGGCGGCCGCCACACCAGCTTTGCGAGCATCTTCGTGTACCCCGAGATCGACGACTCGATCGAGATCGACATCAACCCGTCGGACGTGCGCGTGGACACCTACCGTGCGAGCGGCGCCGGCGGCCAGCACATCAACAAGACCGACTCGGCGGTGCGGCTCACGCACATCCCGACCGGCATCGTGGTGCAGTGCCAGGACGGCCGCAGCCAGCACAGCAACCGCGACGTGGCCTGGAAGCGCCTGCGTAGCCGCCTGTACGACTTCGAACTGCGCAAGCAGCAAGAAGCCCAGCAAAAGCTGGAAGACACCAAGACCGACGTGGGCTGGGGCCACCAGATCCGCAGCTACGTGCTGGACAACAGCCGCATCAAGGATCTGCGCACCAACGTCGAAGTCTCGGCCACGCAGAAGGTGCTCGACGGCGACCTCGACGTGTTCATCGAGGCTTCGCTGAAGCAAGGCGTCTGATGCGCGCCAAGACCGAAGCCCTGATCTTCGACATGGACGGCACCATGATCGACTCGATGCCCTGGCACGCCAAGTCGTGGATGGTGTTCGCGCGCCGGCACGGCATCGCGATCGACGTGAGCGACCTGCTCGCGCGCACCACCGGCCGCACCGGCACCGAATGCATGCGCGTGCTGTTCGAGCGCGAGCTCTCCGACGCCGAGTGCGATGCGCTGGTGCACGAGAAAGAAACGATCTACCGCGACATGTTCAGTGACAACTTCACCGAAGTCGCGGGCTTCAATGCCTTCGCCAAGGCGGCGGTGGCGCGCGGACTGAAGATCGCGGTCGGCACAGCCGGCGACAGGCACAACATCGAGTTCGCGATGTCGCGCCTGAAGATGGATCCGTTGCCGCTGGCCATCGTCGGCGGCGACGAAGGCCTGAGCGGCAAGCCGACGCCGGCGATCTTTCTCGAAGCGGCACGCCGCATCGGCGTCGACCCGGCGCGCTGTATCGTGTTCGAAGACGCGCCGTTCGGCATCGAAGCCGCACGCCGCGGCGGCATGCGGGCCGTCGCGGTCTGCAGCACCCACACCCCCGCCGAACTTGCCGGGCCCCACGTGATCGCCGCCGTGCGCGATTACGAGGAGCTCGCCCAATCCAATTTTCTGGAGACACTCGATGCTGCAACTGCGTGATGCCCAACCCGTGGCGGTGCGCCGCGAGGACTACACCGCGCCCGCGTACTGGATCGACACGGTCGAACTCACCTTCGACCTGGATCCGGCCAAGACCCGCGTGCTGAACCGCATGCGCCTGCGCCGCAACCCCGACGTGCCGGTGCAGCCATTGCGGCTCGACGGCGACGAGCTCAACCTGGCGCGCGTGCTGGTCGACGGCCAGGGCGCCTCGTTCCGCATAGAAGCCGACCAGTTGGTGATCGACGCCCTGCCCGACGCGTTCGAGCTCGAAATCTTCACCACCTGCTGCCCGGCCAAGAACACCAAGCTGATGGGCCTGTTCGTGAGCGAAGACACCTTCTTCACGCAGTGCGAGGCCGAGGGCTTCCGCCGCATCACCTATTTCCTGGACCGTCCCGACGTGATGGCCAGCTACCAGGTCACGCTGCGCGCCAGCAAGGCCGCCTATCCGGTGCTGCTGTCGAACGGCAACCTGGTCGAGCACGGCGATCTGCCCGAAGGCCGCCATTTCGCCCGATGGGTCGACCCGTTCCGCAAACCCGCCTACCTGTTCGCGCTGGTGGCCGGCAAGCTGGTGGCGCGCGAGCAGCGCATCACGGCGCGCAACGGCAAGGAGCATCTGCTGCAGGTGTTCGTGCGTGCCGGCGACCTCGACAAGACCGAGCACGCGATGAATTCGCTGGTGCATTCGGTGACATGGGACGAGGCCCGCTTCGGCCTGCCGCTCGACCTCGACCGTTTCATGATCGTCGCCACCAGCGACTTCAACATGGGCGCGATGGAGAACAAGGGCCTGAACATCTTCAACACGAAGTACGTTCTGGCCAACCAGG
>JBDUCH010000035.1:0-19354 GCA_040003555.1 Variovorax sp.
AAAACGCACCAGGTGTTCCTGACCGAAGACGGCCACGAGAAGGCCGAGCAGATCCTATCGGACTTCAAGCTGCTGCCCGAAGGCGCGTCGCTCTACGACCCGGCCAACATCACGCTGATGCACCACCTGAATGCGGCACTGCGCGCACGCCACCTCTACCACCGCGACCAGCACTACGTGGTGCAAGAGGGCGAGGTGATCATCGTCGACGAATTCACCGGCCGCCTCATGAGCGGACGACGCTGGAGCGACGGTCTGCACCAGGCGGTCGAGGCCAAGGAAGGCGTCGAGATCCAGGCCGAGAACCAGACACTTGCCTCGATCACGTTCCAGAACTACTTCCGGTTGTACGCCAAGCTCTCGGGCATGACCGGCACGGCCGACACCGAGGCCTACGAATTCCAGGAAATCTACGGGCTCGAGACGGTCATCATCCCGCCCAACCGGATCAGCAAGCGCGACGACCAGCTGGACCGGGTCTACAAGACCACGCGCGAGAAGTACCAGGCGGCGATCGAAGACATCCGCGAATGCTACGAGCGCGGCCAGCCGGTGCTGGTCGGAACCTCGTCGATCGAGAACTCCGAGATCATCGACGGCCTGCTGAACGAGGCCGGCCTGCCGCACCAGGTGCTGAACGCCAAGCAGCATGCACGCGAGGCCGACATCGTGGCGCAGGCCGGTCGGCCGAAGATGATCACCATTGCGACCAACATGGCCGGCCGCGGCACCGACATCGTGCTGGGCGGCAACGTCGAGAAGATGATCGAGGCGCTCGAGGCCAATCCCGAAGCCGACGAGGCGGCACGCGAAGCCGAGGCCGCGCGACTGCGCACCGATTGGGCGAAAGAACATGAGTTCGTGACGGCGCAGGGCGGCCTGCGCATCATCGCCACCGAGCGCCACGAATCGCGCCGTATCGACAACCAGCTGCGGGGCCGTTCGGGCCGGCAAGGCGACAACGGCTCTTCGCGCTTCTACCTGAGCCTGGACGATCCGCTGATGCGCATCTTCGCGGGCGACCGCGTCAAGGCGATCATGGAGCGGCTCAAGATGCCGGATGGCGAGGCGATCGAAGCCGGCATCGTCACGCGGAGCATCGAAAGCGCGCAGCGCAAGGTCGAGGCGCGCAACTTCGACGTGCGCAAGCAGTTGCTCGAGTACGACGACGTTAGCAATGACCAGCGCAAGGTGATCTACCAGCAGCGCAACGACATCCTCGACGCGGCCGATCTCAGTGCGCAGATCACGGCACTGCGCGAGGGCTGCTTCATGGATCTGGTGCGCCAGTACGTGCCGGCCGAATCGGTCGAGGAACAGTGGGATCTACCGGGGCTCGAGAAAGTGCTGGCCAGCGATTGGGGTCTTGAGTTGCCGCTGGTCAAGGATGTCGAGAGCGCGACCGCGGTGTCGGACGATGACATCGTCGACAAGGTGGTCGCGGCCGCCAATGCGGCCTTTGCGGCCAAGGTCGAACTGATCGGGCCGGAGAACTTCACCCAGTTCGAGCGCATGGTGCTGCTGCAGAGCATCGACACGCACTGGCGCGAGCACCTGTCCTCGCTCGATTACCTGCGCCAGGGCATTCACCTGCGCGGCTATGCGCAGAAGCAGCCCAAGCAGGAATACAAGCGCGAAGCGTTCGAGCTGTTCGGCCAGTTGCTCGATTCGGTCAAGAACGAGGTCACGCGCCAGCTCATGACGGTGCGCGTGCAGTCGAGCGAACAGCTCGACGAGGCGGCCGAAGCCCTGGAGAACCGTGCCGATGCGATCTCGAACATCACCTACACCGCGCCGACCGAGACCGGCGAGGCCGAAACCCGCGTCGACGAGGAGAGCCTGCGCCGCGCAGCGGTCGGCGGCGGCCTGAGCGTCGGTGCCGCTGCGTTCGCGCGGGTCGGCCGCAATGATCCCTGCCCCTGCGGCAGCGGCAAGAAATTCAAGCACTGCCACGGCAAGCTGTCCTGACCCGAGCGAGAAACCTCATCCATGCCCGTCAATCTCACTGCCCCTGACCCTGCCGCGCTGTTCGCGGTGCCTGGCGTGCGCATCGGCGTGACCGAAGCCGGCGTGCGCAAAGCCGATCGCAAGGACTTGACGGTCGTGCTGATCGATGAAGGCGCGGCGGTCGGCGGCGTGTTCACACAGAACCGCTTCTGTGCGGCGCCGGTGCAGGTCTGCCGCGAGCATCTTGCAAAGAACTACGGCATTCGCGCGATGCTGATCAACACCGGGAACGCGAACGCCGGCACCGGCCAGGACGGGCTGGCGCGTACGCACCAGACCTGCGTGGCACTGGCGCGCGAGCTGGACATTGCGCCCGAACAGATACTGCCGTTTTCGACGGGCGTGATCATGGAGCCGCTGCCGGTCGATCGCATCGAAGCGGGCTTGCCCGCTGCATTGGCCGATGCAGCGCCCGACCACTGGGCGCGCGCGGCCGAAGGCATCATGACCACCGACACGGTGCCCAAGGCCTTCAGCCAGCGCGTGCAGGTTGGCGGCGCGACGGTCACCGTCACCGGCATCAGCAAGGGTGCCGGGATGATCCGGCCCAACATGGCAACCATGCTCGGCTTCATGGCGACCGATGCAAGGATCGATGCGGCCCTGATCCATCCGCTGGCCAAGGCGTTGGCCGATGCCTCGTTCAACCGCGTGACGATCGACGGCGACACCTCGACCAATGACTCGTTCGTGGTCATCGCCACGCAGAAAGCTGCGCACGCCCCGATCACCTCGCTCGATTCGGCCGACGGCCGGGCTCTGCTCGAAGCGATGCGCAATGTCGCGCGCCTGCTTGCGCAGGCCATCGTGCGCGACGGCGAAGGCGCCACCAAGTTCATCACGATCCGCGTCGCGGGCGGGCGCGACGCAGCCGAGTGCCGCCAGGTCGCTTATGCGGTCGCGCATTCGCCGCTGGTCAAGACAGCCTTCTTTGCGAGCGACCCGAACCTCGGGCGCATCCTGGCCGCCGTCGGCTATGCGGGCATCGACGATCTCGACCAGACCGGCATCGACCTGCATCTCGACGACGTGCATGTGGCCGTGAAGGGTGGGCGCAATCCCTCGTACCGCGAGGAAGACGGGCAGCGCGTGATGAAGCAGAGCGAGATCACGGTGCGCATCGGCCTCGGCCGCGGCGATGCGAGCGACACTGTGTGGACGTGCGATCTGAGCCACGACTACGTGTCGATCAATGCCGACTACAGGTCATGAATGAGCAGTTTCAGCGTCTGATCGAGCACGCCGAGCGGCTCATCACCCGCATCGAATCGGTGCTGCCGCAGCCGCTTTCGGCGCCGGCCGAATGGGATGCCTCGATCGCCTGGCGCTATCGCCGGCGCAGCACCGGCCACGGCGTGCTGGAACCGGTGCGACATGTGGCCGCGATGGCGCTCGACGACCTGAAGGAAATCGATGTCCAGAAGGAAAAGATCGCACGCAACACGCGCCAGTTCGTCGAGGGCAAGCCGGCCAACAACGTGCTGCTCACGGGCGCACGCGGCACCGGCAAGTCGTCGCTGATCCGGGCCTGCCTGCAGACCTATGCGCCGCAGGGCCTGCGCCTGATCGAGGTCGACAAGGCCGAACTGATCGACCTTCCCGACATCGTGGATGTTGTAGCCGGTCGCCCGGAGAAGTTCATCGTGTTCAGCGACGACCTGAGTTTCGACGAGGGCGAGCCGGGCTACAAGGCGCTCAAGTCGATCCTCGACGGATCGATCGCGGCCTCGACCGCAAACGTGCTGATCTACGCAACCAGCAACCGCCGCCATCTGCTGCCCGAGTACATGAAGGACAACCTCACGTACAAGCACACGGATGACGGCGAGGTGCATCCGGGCGAGGTCATCGAAGAAAAGATCTCGCTGTCGGAGCGCTTCGGCCTCTGGGTCAGTTTCTATCCATTCAGCCAGCACGAATACCTCGCGATCGTGGCGCAGTGGCTTTCGTCGTTCGGCGTGACCGCCGCGGCGATCGAGGCGGCGCGCGCAGACGCGCTGGTCTGGGCGCTGGAACGCGGCTCGCGCAGCGGCCGCGTGGCCTATCAGTTCGCGCGCGACTACGCTGGGCGGGCAGTGGCATGACTGCGCCGCGCCAGCACACCGAAGTCGCGGTCGGCGTGCTGTTGCGCGACGATGGCGCACTGTTGCTGTCGACCCGGCCCGAGGGCAAGGCCTACGCCGGCTATTGGGAGTTTCCAGGCGGCAAAATCGAGGCGGGTGAATCGGTGGTGCAGGCGCTGCGGCGCGAACTGCAGGAAGAACTCGGCATCACGATCGCGGGCGCCGAAGCCTGGAAGGTTACCGAGCACGACTACCCGCACGCGCTGGTGCGGCTGCACTGGTGCAAGGTGCGCGCCTGGCGCGGCGAGTTCGAGATGCGCGAAGGCCAGCAGATGTGCTGGCAGCAATTGCCGCTCGAGGTGACGCCGGTGTTGCCGGGCGCGCTGCCCGTGCTGGACTGGTTGGCGCAGGAACGCGGTCTGTAGACCGGGGTTGCTACTGCAGTCTGGGATCGCCGAACGGCTCGTCGTCTGGCGGTGCTTCGGCCGCCACCCGAAACGATTCGCTCGCCCACGCGCCAAGGTCTATGCCCTTGCAGCGGGCGCTGCAAAACGGACGGTAAGGGTTGCGTGGCGCGTAGTAGCTGTCTTCGCCACAGGCCGGGCAGCGAACGATGCGCTCGCCGAAATTCGCTTCGCCGCTCATGCGCAGAGGGTCAGTTCAAAGGGTGTGTCTTCGCTGCTTTGATGCAGCCGGTCATCCGCTTCCTGCCGCATCAGCCGTACCGACACCATCAGGCGGTTGCCGCTGATCTCGGGCACGAGGCCGAACGCGGGGTCGATGCGCAGGCGCAGCAACTGGAAGCTGCGGCCCTGCGGCAGCGTTTGCTGGAACTGACCGGCGCTGGCCATCACCTTGTAGGGCACATCGGCATCGCGCAGCAGCTTCAGCAGCAGGTAGATCGATTCGGCCAGCGGCGCCAGCGTGGCCGACCAGCGTTCGAGGTCGGCGCGCCGCGCCGAGGACTTGTGGTGCTGCCAGCTGTAGTAGGCCGGCAGATCGAACTCGCAGGTGCCGCCCGGAATGCCGGCACGGCTGCGGATGCTCATCAGCCACTCGTTCTCCGTGAGCGCCTGTCCGGCCTTGCCCGGCACCGTGTTGAGCGTCGCAAAGTTGCGCTCGAGTTGCGCCACCACCTGGTCGAGTACGGCCTCGGAAATCGCGGGGTTGCCGCGGTAGCTGTTGAAGACGTTCTTGTGCTTGTCGAGGTCGCGCAGCACATCGGCCTTGAGGTCGGCGCGCGCCGCCACATCCATGACCTCGAAGATCGTGATCAGGGCGTAGTGGTGCGACAGCGCCGAGTCGGCCGGCACCAGTTCGCCCAGGCGGCGAAAGAGATGTTCGAGCCGGAGGTAAGTCCGGATGCGTTCGTTGAAAGGGTACTCGTAGAGGATCACGCGTCGGCTTTCAGTCGATCGATCATAGCCCGAAGGTGCGTATGCGCCGCGTTCAAGGCGATACCGGCCGCAACGTCACATGGCGTTACGGCGATCGGGCGGGTGGTGTGGGCAACTTTTCGCGCACCGCGGCGAGCATGCGCTGGCCGAGAATGCGTTGCCCGTGCATCGAAAGATGAGTGTCGTTGGGGAAGTAGAGATCCTGCACTTTCATGCGGTTCTCGGCCGTCATCTTGTACAGGTCGGGGCCGAGGCCTGCGGTGCGGAAGGCGTCCATGAAAGCCTTCGAGTGGTTCGGATCCAGGTAGGTGGTGGTCTTGTCGGGAATCACCATCCATATGAACGGGATCGTGACATGGCTGGCATTGAACCGCGTTATGCGGTCGAAGTCCTGCAGGTCGAGTTCGCCGTTTTTCACGTCCTCGTCGAAGAAAAGCGCCTTTTCGCAGAGCCGGTGACTGAACTGCGCGCAGCCATCGGGCACGACGCGTACCTGGGTTTCGTCGAACACCGCATCACCTGGCGCCTTCTTCGCGCGACGCGTGTGATCCCAGGTGACGAGTCCACTGATCAGCGTGGCGCCCGCGTTGAGTTCGAACACAGGCGGGTGCGAAAGCGCAGGGAGCAACGGTGCCGGCCTCGACGCAAAAGGCTTGCTCATCTGGTCGCACTCCGTGCTCTTCTTCAGCCGCTCCTTCAGCAGCCGCTCCACGCTCTCGAAGATCACGAGCTTGCCGCGGAAACCCGCGCGCTGCAGCCATGCCTGCAGGTCGCCACACATGGTTTCGCTGTAC
Organism: Variovorax sp.; assembly: GCA_040003555.1. Taxonomy (GTDB): domain Bacteria; phylum Pseudomonadota; class Gammaproteobacteria; order Burkholderiales; family Burkholderiaceae_C; genus Variovorax. Next base: position 6,262 of record JBDUCH010000035.1, read on the forward strand.
TGGCCCCAATAGATGGTGGTGACTTTGTAGCCAGCCTGAACCAGGTCCGACTGCCACATGTAGGTCATCGAGAAGCTGTCGCCGATCACCACCACATCGGCCTGGTCGATCGGCACGGCGCGCAACGTGGCCTCGGCGGGGAAGGGCGGAGGTTGGCGGCGCCAGCCGAACTCGTGATCCGACACCCGTCCGATGCGCGACAGGTCACCATACGGCACCGGCGTGAGCAGCGTCACCAGCAGCATCGCGACGACCACGGCAAAGCCTGCCAGGAAGATCCGGAGCCAGAGTTTGGCGGGCGTCATGTCAGAACTGGAAGTAGAGGAACGGGCTGTACGAACCGAGCTGGGACACGCAGAACCCGAACAACACAGCCGTGGCCAGCGCAATCACGGCGGTGGCCGTCCAGGCCATCCTGGGCTGGCCAGCCAGCAAAGCCGGCTGCGGCACCCATCGCTCGAGCGAAATCGTCGGCGGCAGGGCCAGGCAGATGAGAAGGCCCACCAGCAGCGTGTGGAAGAACTCGGGCTTGCGATAGGGCACCGCAAACTCGCCGAAGGCCGAAATCGGCGCGCCGTGAAAACCCAGCATGCCCTTGTAGATTTCGAGGGCCGCGTTCACGCTCTCGGCGCGAAAAACGACCCAGGCGACCATCACGCACAGGAAGGTCAGCGCCCAGCCTGCCACCCGCGCCAGCCGGCCCGGCGTGGCATTGCGGCGCACCTTGGCATTCCACAGGTTATTGATGATCAGGAAGGCGCCGTGCAGCGCGCCCCAGATCACGAAAGTCCATGCCGCGCCGTGCCACAGGCCGCCCAGCAGCATCGTCAGGAACAGGTTGATGTAGCGCCGCGCCGCGCCCTTGCGATTGCCGCCCAGCGGCACGTAGAGATAGTCGCGCAGGAAGGTGGACAGCGAGATGTGCCAGCGACGCCAGAACTCGATGATGTTGGTCGACTTGTAGGGCGAGTTGAAGTTGAGCGGCAACCGCACGCCGAGGCACAGCGACAGGCCCACCGCCATGTCGGAGTAACCCGAGAAGTCGAAGTAGATCTGCAGCGTATAGGCCAGCACGCCGAACCATGCCGTGTAGAGCGAGGGCAGAGTGCCGTTGTGCACCCCGGTGAACATCAGATCGGCGTACTGCCCCATCTTGTCTGCGATGAGGAGCTTCTTGGCGAGGCCGAAGGTGAAGATGGCGAGGCCCAGCGCCACCTTGTTGGCATCGACGCGGTAGGTCGATGGATTGGCGAACTGCGGCATCATCTGCGCGTGATGCAGCACCGGCCCCGCGATCAGGTGCGGGAAGTAGGTGACGAACAGCGCGTAGTGCACGAAGCTGCGCTCGTGCACCTTGCCTTGCCAGCAGTCGACCAGAAACGCGATCTGGGTGAAGGTGTAGAACGAGATACCGATCGGCAGTGCGATGTGCAGCATCGACAGCGGCGTGGCGCCCGCTGCCGCCAGGCCGTCGTTGACGTTGGCGATGAAGAAGTTGGCGTACTTGAAGATGGCCAGGATCACCAGGTCGACCGTGAGCGCGAACACCAGCATGCGTTTGCGTTGCCGGTCGGTGCGCCCCGGCGCAGGCGTGAGCCGCAGGCCGGCCCAGTAGTTGAAGCAGATCGATGCCAGCAGCAGCGGCATTGCCTCGACACTCCACCAGCCGTAGAAGAACAGCGAAGCCAGCGCCAGAAAGCCGGCGGCAGCGCGGGCGTTGCGCTTCCCGATCAGGAAGAACCCGATCAGCACGACCGGGAAGTAGGCGAAGATGAACGCGTAGGAATTGAAAAGCATCGAATCGGGGGCGTTGCCGGTGGGCCGTGGGCGCGTCTCCTTGACTGTGCTTATGGTGGCAGACGCTGCGCCGGACAACTGTCGATTATCGCGTGCTGGCGGCGGCCCACTTTAACCACAGAGTCCTGACCTCGGCAGCGAGTTCCGGCAAGGTCAGACCTTCATTGAAAATGACAGCATCTGCGGCTGCCCGCCGTGCCGCACGCGAGGCCTGCTGTGCGATCACCGCCTGCACCGCTTCGGCCGACCAGCCGGAACGCGCCATGACACGCTGCTGCTGGGTCGCTTCGCTGGCGTCCACCACCAGCACGCGATCGACGCGCGCGCGCCAGCGGCCCGATTCGACCAGCAACGGAACATCGAACACCACGACACGATCCCGTGCCGCATTGGCCTCGCGCTCGCAAGCAGCGCCGATCAACGGATGCAGGATGGACTCGAGCTGCCGTTTGGCCGTGGGGTTGTTGAACACGATATCGCGCATGCGTGGGCGATCCAGGCTGCCGTCCGCGTCGACGACCCCGGATCCGAACAGCGCCGCGATCGGTGCCATCGCCTCGCCGTGCGGCAGTGTCAGCGAGCGGGCGATGGCGTCGGTATCGACCAGCACCGCGCCCTGTTCGACCAGCAGCGCCGCCACCGTGCTCTTGCCGCTGCCGATGCCGCCCGTCAGGCCGATACGCTGCATGCCGCTGGCAACTCAATGCATGCCGAACGGAAACGCCAACGGCACGAGTTGCCGAACCGTCTCCGGCCCGATCACGAAACACACGATGCCGGTGCCCGCGAGGCAAGGGCCGAAGGAGAACGGGATGTCCTTGTGCGCGAGTTTGCCGATGTAGAGCAGCGTCAGCCCGAGCACCGCGCCGACCAGTGACGACACGAGCACGATGGCCAGCAGGTAGTCGGCGCCGAGCCACGCGCCAAGCGCTGCCAGCAGCTTGAAATCGCCGTAACCCATGCCTTCCTTGCCAGTGGCAAGGCGGTAGGCGTGGTACACCACCCAGAGGCTCAGATAGCCACCGACCGCACCCCAGACGGCCGAACTCAACGACACGCCCGTCCACCCCAGCGCGGCGCCGATCAGGCCCAGCCACAGCAGGGCGTAGTTGAGCGGATCGGGCAGCAATTGGGTGTCGAGATCGATCAGGAACTGGCACACCAGCAACGCAACGAACGCGGCCCAGAGGGCGCCGACCGGGCTGATGCCGAAGCGGTGGCCCACCAGCGCAAACAGGGCCGCGACGGTGAGTTCCACCAGCGGGTAGCGGATGCTGATGGGCGCCTTGCAGGCCGAACACTTGCCACGCAGGAACAGGTAACTGAGCACCGGGATGTTCTGGTACCAGGCGATCGGAACCCCGCACGCGCCGCAGCGCGAACGGGGCCTGGAAAGACTCAGGGGCGGCAGGCTTTCAAGCTGCGTGGCCGCAGCGGCGGCGGCCGACTCCAACGCGGGCGGTGCGGCAGCCTTGTTGCCGAACACCATCGTCCACAGGCTCGGGCCTTCGGTTGCCGGCGTCAAGCTGGAAACCGAATCGGTGAGCCAGTCGCGGTAGATCATGGCCGGCATCCGGTAGATCACCACATTGAGAAAGCTGCCGATCAATAGCCCCAGCACGCCGGCCAGTGCGGCGTCGATTTCCGCCGACACCCACATCAGACGACCTGGCCGAGCTTGAAGATGGGCAGGTACATCGACACCACGATGCCACCGATGATGACGCCGAGGAACACGATGATGATGGGCTCCATGAGGCTCGACAGGCCCGCCACCATGTCGTCCACTTCGGACTCGTAGAAGTCCGCCGCCTTGCCGAGCATGTGGTCGATGGAGCCGGACTCTTCACCGATCGCCGTCATCTGCAGCACCATCGACGGGAACAGGTTGGCGTTGGTCATGGCGGACGTCAGGCTGGTGCCGGTCGAGACTTCCTGCTGGATCTTGGTCGTGGCATCGGCATAGACCGAATTGCCCGACGCGCCACCCACCGAATCGAGCGCTTCGACCAGCGGCACGCCGGCCGCGAACATGGTGGCCAGCGTGCGCGTCCAGCGCGCGATGCAGGATTTGTCGATCAACGTGCCGAAGATCGGCAACTTGAGCAGCAGCCGATCCATCACCCGCTGAACCTTTTCGTTGCGCTTCCATGCTTGCAGGAAGAAATAGATACCGCCGCCGATCACCCCGAAGATGAGCCACCAGTAAGAGACAAAGAACTCGCTGATGGCCATGACGATGAGGGTGGGTGCCGGCAGGTCGGCACCGAACGAGCTGAACACCGACTTGAACGCCGGGATCACGAAGATCATGATGATCGCGACCACCACGAAGGCGACCACCACCACCGAGGTCGGGTACATCAAGGCCGATTTGATCTTGGACTTGATCGCCTCGGTTTTCTCCATGTAGGTGGCCAGCCGATCCAGCAGTTCTTCCAAAATACCGGCCGCTTCGCCCGCTTCGACCAGGTTGCAGTACAGGTTGTCGAAGTACTTGGGAAACTTGCGGAACGCCGCAGACAGCGACGTACCGGTTTCCACGTCGCCCCGGATGTCGTTCAGCAGCTTGGCGACGCTCGGATTGGCGTTGCCGCGGCCAACGATGTCGAAGGCCTGCAGCAGCGGCACGCCGGCTTTCATCATGGTGGCCAGCTGGCGCGTGAAGATGGCAATGTCCTTCGGCTTGATCGCCTTGCCGGCGCGCATCTTCCGCTTCTTGATCTTGGTCGGAAGCACGCCCTGGCGCCGAAGGGACGCCTGCACCTGGTTCTCGCCGACCGCGCGCATTTCGCCGCGCACCTGTTTGCCGTTGCGATCCCTGCCTTCCCATTCGAAGACGGTTTCCTTGATGTTCCGAGTGGATGTTGCGGTTGCCATACGATCCTTGTGCGCCGTGTGTTACTCGTTGGTGCACGCCACCACTTCTTCAAGTGATGTCAGCCCCTGCATGACCTTTTTGAGACCCGATTGGCGCAACGAGCGCACGCCCTCGGCTTCGGACTGGCGCGCAATGTCGAGCGCACTGCCGTCACGCAGGATGATTTGCTGGATCTCTTCCGTGATCGGCATCACCTGGTAGATGCCGACGCGTCCTTTGTAGCCGCCATTGCAGGCCGAGCAGCCGACCGCGCGATAGGGCTTCCACGAGCCATCGAGCTGATTTTCGCGGAAACCGGCGTCGAGCAACGCTTCGCGCGGCACTTCGTGCGGCTCGCGGCATACCGTGCACAGACGGCGTGCGAGGCGCTGGGCAGTGATCAGGATCACGCTGGACGCGATGTTGAACGGCGCGATGCCCATGTTGCGCATCCGCGTCAGGGTGGTCGGCGCGTCGTTGGTGTGCAGTGTCGACAGCACCAGGTGACCTGTCTGCGCGGCCTTGATCGAAATGTCGGCAGTTTCGAGGTCGCGGATTTCACCGACCATGATGATGTCGGGATCCTGCCGCAGGAACGCACGCAGGGCGGTGGCGAAAGTGAGACCGGCCTTTTCGTTGACGTTGACCTGGTTGACGCCCGGCAGGTTGATTTCGGATGGATCTTCGGCCGTGGCGATGTTCACGCCAGGCTTGTTCAGCAGGTTCAGGCAGGTGTAGAGGGAAACGGTCTTGCCCGAGCCGGTCGGGCCCGTGACCAGTACCATGCCGTAGGGTCGGCCGATCGCATTGAGAAGCCGTTCCTTTTCGTCCGCGTCATAGCCGAGCGCGTCGATGCCGAGGCGGGCACTGCTCGGATCCAGAATCCGGATCACGATCTTTTCGCCGAACAACGTCGGCAGGGTGCTGACCCGAAAATCGATCACGCGATCCGCCCCGATCTTGAGCTTCATGCGGCCGTCTTGCGGAATGCGCTTCTCGGAGATGTCGAGGCGCGAGATCACCTTGATGCGCGACGCCAGCTTGTCCTTGATCACGACCGGCGGACTGGCGATCTCGCGCAATTCGCCGTCAATCCGGAACCGAACCCGGTACTGGTGCTCGTAGGGCTCGAAGTGAATGTCGGACGCGCGCATGCTGAAGGCATCGAGCAGCATCTTGTGCAGGAAGCGCACGACCGGAGCGTCTTCGACCTCGGCCACCGCCTGCTCGTTCGCCTCGCTCGAGCTGTCGCTGGCGTCATCGAACTCGAACTCGGCACCGACGATGTTGTCAATGGTCTCGGCCGCGCTGACCGCGGCCGCCTCGACCATGCGCGAGAGCTTGTCGTACTCGGCAATGACCCAGTCGACCCCCATCTGCGATGCGAACTTGATCTTTTCTGCCGCCTGCTGATCCGATGGATCCGCCGTGGCAACGATCAGGCGGTTGCTGCGCTTGCTGAGGACGACGATTCGATAGGCTTGACACAGCTTTGCATCGAGCAGGTCTTTGGGCAGGCGCTGCTGGTCGATTGCATCGAGGTCGAGCAGTGGCGCCCCAAACGCGCTGGAAAGGGTGTGTGCCAGATCGGCGGCCGACACGGCGCCGGTGCCGGTCAGTTCCGCAATGAAGCTCGAACGGTTTGACTGCGACTTCTGGTAGATCTCTTCAGCTGTTTTCGATGCCAGCTTCCCGGCCGAGATCAGCGCACGCGCCAGTCCCGGAAGCGCGATCGGCGAGTTTTCTTTGACAAGAGGTTCGGCAGCGGCCATTCAAAGAATGTAAAAGACGTGAAAAATTGATTCACGATCATCGCTGATCGACCCCATGCTGTAAATCGCGGCCATGCAACAGTCCGCGAGTCCGCGTAGCATTTGGCATTACAGCTATGAAAGGCTGGTCGGGGTGAGAGGATTCGAACCTCCGGCCTCTACGTCCCGAACGTAGCGCTCTACCAGGCTAAGCTACACCCCGATGGTTGCAGTAAAAGAGAAACGACCCTCGAAGAACTTAGGTGCGGCGCTCAAGCAACTGAGCCGCTAATTGTAGCAAACCTTGTGAATAGGAATTGGCGGGCAGGCCGTGCAAAGCATCGATTGCGCGTTGTGCTTCCGCTGCCGCGGCTGCGCGCGTGGCGTCGAGCGCACCAGTGCGCTGCACGATCGCAACGATCGCCGCAAGCTGTGATGTGTCACCCGCCTCGATGGCGCTGCGGATCAGTGCGCTGTCTGCCGGCTCGGCCCGTTGCATCGCAAGGATGAGCGGGAGCGTCGTTTTGCCTTCGCGCAGATCGTCGCCGAGATTCTTGCCGGTTTCATTGGCGTCCCCGGCATAGTCGAGAACGTCGTCGATCACCTGAAATGCCGTTCCGAGCGCCTGGCCATAAGTGGCGCATGCCTCCTCGACGGTCGGCGTGCTGCCCGCCAGCACCGCGGCCAGGCGCGTGCTGGCTTCGAACAGCTTGGCCGTCTTGGAGCGAATCACGCGCAGATAGGCGGCTTCGTCGAGCGTGGCGTCGTGCATGTTCATCAGTTGCAGCACTTCACCTTCGGCGATGACGTTGGTGGCCTCGGCCAGGATCTGCATCACGCGCATGTTGTTGGCGTCCAGCATCATCTGGAACGCACGCGAGTACAGAAAATCGCCGACCAGCACGCTCGCTGGGTTGCCGAAGGACTCGTTGGCCGTCGCGCGGCCGCGGCGCAGGGTCGATTCGTCGACCACATCGTCGTGCAACAAAGTCGCGGTATGGATGAATTCGACCACCGCTGCCAGATTGAAGCGCTGCGCGTCCGTGCAGCCCAGTGCGCCGCTCATCAAAAGCAGGAGGGCAGGGCGCAGGCGCTTGCCGCCGGCCGAAATGATGTAGCGGGACACTTCGCTCACGAGCGGAACGCCGGTGTCGAGCCGCGTCGCGATCACGCGGTCGACCTGCTCCATGTCGGCGGCGACCAGGCCGAGCGCGGTGGCGGTGGGGGATTGAGAGGGGGGGGCTGACAAAACGGAAGCGTCGGATGCCGCGACAGAAAGAGGGCCGGCCAGAGCGGCCGGGACGCCGCGATTATAGGGAGCCGCCCAAGCGCTTTCGGCTTCGCATGCCTGCCGGTTCATGAACCGGCGCAAAGCGGGCTATAATCTTGGGCTCTGCGGAAATCCGTCCGTAGAGCCATCTTATTCAAGAGGTCAACATGTACGCGGTCATAAAAACCGGGGGCAAGCAGTATCGCGTTGCTTCCGGCGAAAAAATTAAAGTAGAACAGATTGCTGCGGACGTAGGCCAGGAAATCGTGATCGATCAGGTTCTTGCAGTCGGCAACGGCTCCGAGATCAAGGTCGGCACGCCCCTGGTGTCCGGCGCATCCGTCACGGTGACAGTCCTGTCACACGGCCTGCACGACAAAGTGCACATCTTCAAGATGCGCCGTCGCAAGCACTATCAGAAACGTCAAGGCCATCGCCAGCAGTTCACCGAACTGCAAATCGGCGCGATCGCTGCTTAAGGAGCGGACACCATGGCACAGAAAAAAGGCGGCGGCTCAACGCGAAACGGGCGCGATTCCAAGCCCAAGATGCTCGGCGTGAAAGCGTTCGGCGGCGAACTGATCAGCGCAGGCTCGATCATCGTGCGCCAGCGCGGCACCCAGTTCCACCCCGGCGTGAACGTCGGCGTGGGCAAGGATCACACGCTGTTTGCCCTGGTCGACGGCCACGTGTCGTTTGCTGTCAAGGGCGCGCTCAGCAAGCACATGGTCAACGTGACCCCGGCTGCCACCCAAGCCTGATCACTCACTTCGATCTGCTCGAAGCCCCGCTCGTCGGGGCTTTTTCATTTGTAAACTGGACATCCCATGAAGTTCGTTGACGAAGCCTTCATCGACATCGCCGCCGGCGATGGCGGCAACGGCTGCGTGTCGTTCCGCCATGAGAAGTACAAGGAATTCGGTGGCCCCAACGGCGGCGACGGCGGCCGTGGCGGTCACGTGTTCGCAGTGGCCGATCCCAATCTCAACACGCTGGTCGACTTCCGCTTCTCGCGCCGGCACGATGCCAAGCGCGGCCAGCACGGCATGGGCTCCGACATGTTCGGTGCCGCTGGCGACGACGTCACGCTCAAGATGCCGGTCGGCACGATCGTCACCGACGCCGAAACCGGCGAGGTGCTGTACGAGCTTCTGGTGCCGGGCGAGGTGATCACCATCGCCAAAGGCGGCGACGGCGGCTTCGGCAACATGCGCTTCAAGAGCGCGATCAATCGTGCGCCGCGGCAGAAGACGCCCGGCTGGCCTGGCGAAAAGAAGAGTCTCAAGCTGGAGCTCAAGGTGCTGGCCGATGTGGGCCTGCTGGGGATGCCGAATGCCGGCAAGTCGACGCTGATCAGCGCAATCTCGAATGCCCGTCCGCGCATTGCCGACTACCCGTTCACCACGCTGCACCCGAACCTGGGCGTGGTGCGCGTCGGCCCCGAGCAGAGCTTCGTGGTCGCCGATCTGCCCGGGTTGATCGAAGGCGCTTCCGAAGGCGCCGGCCTGGGCCACCTGTTTCTGCGTCATCTGCAGCGCACGCGCCTGCTGCTGCACGTCATCGATCTTGCGCCCTTCGACGACAGTGTCGATCCGGTCGCGCAGGCCAAGGCGATCGTCGGCGAACTGAAGAAGTACGACGCAGCGCTCTATCAGAAGCCGCGCTGGCTGGTGCTCAACAAGCTCGACATGGTGCCGTCCGACGAGCGCGCTGCGCGCGTCAAGGACTTCGTGAAACGGCTACGCTTCAAGGGGCCGGTGTTCGAGATCTCGGCGCTCACGCGAGAAGGCTGCGAGCCACTGGTGCAGGCGATCTACCAGCACGTCAAGGCACAGCAGGTGGCCGAGCAGGCACCGGTGGACATTGATCCGCGCTTTGTCGAACCGTCGGCAGAATGAGTTCGAGTCCCCGTTCCACCGCGCTGCGTGACGCGCGCCGCATCGTCGTCAAGGTCGGCTCCAGTCTGGTCACCAACGACGGCCGTGGCCTCGATGAAGGGGCCATCGGCGAATGGTGCCGCCAACTCGCCGCGCTGGTGCAGGACGGTCGCGAAGTCGTCATGGTGTCGAGCGGTGCCATCGCCGAGGGCATGAAGCGCCTTGGCTGGCGCACCCGGCCGCACGAACTGCACGAACTGCAGGCCGCGGCCGCCGTGGGTCAGATGGGCCTTGCGCAGATGTACGAGACCAAGCTGCGCGAAAACAACCTGGGCAGTGCGCAGGTGCTGCTGACGCACGCCGACCTGGCCGATCGCGAGCGCTACCTCAACGCGCGCTCCACGCTGGTCACCTTGCTGGCGCTCGGCGTGGTGCCGGTCATCAACGAGAACGATACGGTGGTCAACGACGAGATCAAGTTCGGCGACAACGACACGCTCGGTGCGCTGGTCGCCAACCTGGTCGAGGCCGATGCGCTGGTCATCCTGACCGACCAGAAAGGTCTCTACAGCGCCGATCCGCGCAAGGATCCTGCCGCGACCTTCGTGCACGAGGCGGTTGCCGGCGATCCGGCACTCGAAGCGATGGCCGGCGGTGCCGGCTCGAGCCTCGGCCGTGGCGGCATGATCACCAAGATCCTGGCGGCCAAGCGTGCTGCGGGCTCCGGCGCATCGACCGTGATCGCGTGGGGTCGCGAGCCCGACGCCTTGCTGCGCCTGTCGCGCGGCGAAGCCATTGGCACGCTGTTGGTGGCGCAAACTGCCAAGCATCAGGCGCGCAAGCGCTGGATGGCCGACCATCTGCAACTGCGTGGCGCGGTCACTGTCGACGATGGTGCCGCCGCCAAGGTGAGAGCCGAGGGCAAGAGCCTGCTGCCGATCGGGATGACGGCCGTGGAAGGCGATTTCTCGCGCGGCGACGTGATCGCGGTGCGAGACACCACCGGTACCGAACTGGCCCGCGGCCTGGCCAACTATTCGAGCGGTGAAGCGCGGTTGCTGTGTCGCAAGCCTTCATCCGAGTTCGAGCGGCTGTTGGGTTACACGGCCGAGCCGGAGATGGTGCACCGGGACAACATGGTATTGATGCCCGCGGCCTGAAGCCTACTGAACTTCTCGCACCGGCTGGCGAATGTTCTTTACTATTTCGCCCGCCGTCTCGCGCGGGGCGTGGCCGCGGCAGAGCCCCTGGCTCGCCAGCTGCTGCACATAGCCGGAATTCAGATCCCTGAAACGCTTCCACTGCGGATCGCTCACCGGTTGCCAGGCACCGCTGTTGTAGCGGGCATAGGTCTTGACTTCGTCGGTAGAGCAGCGCACGCCCTCATAGAAAGCGTTGGTCGCGCCGCCGGGCCGGCTGGCGACGACCACATAGCGCACGATGCCGTCGCCCGTGATCGAGATCGTGCCGGGATCGACGCCGAACTTGAGCGTCATGTAAGGCGGCATCTGGATGGAAATCACCCGGCTTTCGGCGAAGGCGGGTGGCGGCGGCACCTCGGTTTCCTTCCAGTCGTGGTCCTGCGCAGTGACGGTCGGCGGTGGGGGCGAACCGGACTGGGCCCAGTCCGGGTTGCTGGCGCCCTGCGCTGCGGCGCTCATGGCCAGGGTGCAGACGGCGGTGAACAGGATGGCTCGGCTAGCGTGGTGCAGGAAAGGAATCGGGCGTTGGAACGGCATCGTTGGCAAGCTTGACATTGGGATCCGGGTCGAAGGAAGCACCCGGCGGAAGTTCGAATGGCGGCGGTTCGTGTCCATCGGAGGGATGGCGATCGAATTCGCGGCCACGCACATTGCTGCGCAGAAAGCGGTTGCGGAAATCCTGGCGTGGCAGATAACGCGCCAACTCGGTCAGCGCCATTTCGTAGACGCCGCGCTTGAACTCGACCACCACGTCGAGCGGCACCCAGTAGTCGTGCCAGCGCCATGCATCGAACTCTGGATGGTCGGTGGCCCGGAGATTCAGATCCCAGTCGTGGCCGGTAAGTTGCAGCAGATACCAGATCTGTTTCTGGCCCTTGTAGTGACCGCGTGCGTCACGGCGGATGAACCGATCCGGCACCTCGTAGCGCAACCAGTCGCGGGTACGGGCCACGATGCGCACATGCTCCGGATGAAGGCCCACTTCCTCGTGCAGTTCGCGGAACATGGCCTGCTCGGGACTTTCGCCGCGATCGATGCCGCCCTGCGGAAACTGCCAGGAGTGGGTGCGTATGCGCTTGCCCCAAAAAACCTGGTTTCTCTGGTTGAGCAGGATGATGCCGACGTTGGGCCTGAAGCCGTCCCGGTCGAGCATAATCAAACCCCAAATTTCTATGAACTGAGTCGATTATGCACGCCGTGTTACGCACGGCAAGCGACCGGTTCGACGGCCAGCACGGCCCTCGTCAATCCCTCACTGTTTCTGGCACGCGCAAGATGAAAGCATCCGGTTTTTTTGTCTCCACCCTGAAGGAAGCGCCGGCCGACGCCGAAGTGGCGAGCCATCGCCTCATGATGCGCGCCGGCATGATCAAGAAGCTGGGCGCCGGCATCTACAGCTATATGCCGATGGGCTTGCGCGTGATCCGCAAGGTCGAAGCGATCGTGCGCGAGGAGATGAATCGCGCCGGCGCGGTCGAACTCACCATGCCCGTGGTGCAGCCGGCCGAGTTCTGGCAGGAGAGCGGCCGCTTCGAGAAGATGGGCCCCGAGCTGCTGCGCATCAAGGATCGGCATGAGCGCGACTACGTGGTGCAGCCGACCAGCGAAGAGGTCGTGACCGACATCGCGCGCCAGGAAATCCGCAGCTACAAGCAGCTGCCGAAGAATTTCTACCAGATCCAGACCAAGTTCCGCGACGAGCGGCGGCCGCGTTTCGGCCTGATGCGCGGACGCGAGTTCACGATGAAGGATGCCTACAGCTTCGACCGCGACCTTACGGCCGCGAAGGCGAGCTACCAGAACATGGCTGCGGCCTACCGTCGCATCTTCGACCGCTTCGGGTTGACCTACCGCGCCGTCGCGGCCGACAGCGGCGCGATTGGCGGCGACCTGAGCGAGGAGTTTCAGGTGATTGCCGCCACCGGCGAAGACGCGATCGTGTATTGCCCCGAGAGCGACTACGCCGCCAACCTGGAAAAGGCCGAGGCGCTGGCACCGGCCGGCCCGCGCCCGGCCGCCGCCAATGCGCTCGCCAAGACCCCGACACCGGGCAAGAGCACCTGCGCCGACGTGGCCGAACTGCTCGGCGTGCCGCTGGCCACTACTGTCAAGTCGCTGGTGCTGGCCACCGACAAGCTCGATGCGGCCGGCAATATCGCGGGCGTGCAGGTCTGGTTGCTGCTGCTGCGCGGCGACCACGACATGAACGAAATCAAGGTCGGCAAGCTGCCGGGCCTGCGCGAGGGCTTCCGTTTCGCCACCGTCGGCGAGATCGAGGATTACTTCGGTTGCAAGCCCGGCTACCTCGGGCCGCTCAACCTGAAGAAGCCGGTCAA
>JBDUCH010000281.1:0-5722 GCA_040003555.1 Variovorax sp.
TGGCCAGCAGCAGCTTCATCTACGTGGCGCTGGCCGACCTGATTCCGCAGTTGCAAAAGCGCCTGAGCGCGCGGCAAACGGCCGCGCAGATCGCCTGGCTCGTGGTTGGCATCGTGCTGGTGACGCTGGTGAGCCGGCTTGCGCATGAAGGAGGGCACGGGCACGACCATGACCATGCGGGGCAATCTCCGACAGCGACGCTGACATTTGGCTGAACCGCTCGGTGCGGATCGGGTGCACCATAGGGACTATGCAAGACCAACGAGGAGTTCGACCATGACCCGCGCCGCCCCCAAACTGCATCCCGACGATCCGTTGCCGGGCGACGGTTTCGATTCGGACGAGACCGATTCCGCCGACGAAATCGAAGACGAAACCGGGATCGACCTGACCGACGCGAGCGAACTCGACGCCGACAACGTGCCGGCCGACGAAGAGAACGACCGGGTAGTGCAGGCACCCGATTGAGCGGCGGCATCCGGCAAGATGCGGGCTTGACGCGCCGTGCCGCCACCTTCCTGTTGAGCCTTGCCATGCTGGCGACCCCACCCTCGTGGGCGTTGGATGTCGTGGTCTACCGCGGCATGTGCGATGCATCGGCCGCCGCAGCGCTCGACGCCGATCACTTCGTCGTGGCCAACGACGAAGACAACACGCTGCGCATCTACCGCCAGGGCCGGCCCGAGGCCGTGTCGACGTTGTCGTTGGCGTCGTATCTCGGCACGGCGGACGATGAGGAATCAGACATCGAAGGCGCGGCCGTCGTGGGCAAGCGCATCTACTGGATCACCTCGCATGCGCGCAACCGCAATGCCAAGCTGCGGCCGGCGCGGCACCGCTTCTTTGCGACCGACATCGACACCACCACGGCGCCGCCGTCGTTGCGGCCTGTGGCCAGGCCCTACACCGCGTTGCAGGCCGACCTGCTGGCGTCACGTGGGGCGCAGCAGTTCGGTCTGGCCGCCGCAGCGCAGCGCGCGCCGGAGGCCGACGGTGGCTTCAACCTGGAGGGTTTTGCCGCCACGCCGGACGGGCAATTGCTGATCGGCTTTCGCAGTCCACTGGCCGGAGAGGATGCTCTGGTGATGCCGTTGCACAACCCTCAGGATCTGCTCGAAGGCCGGCCTGCGCGTTGGGGCGCGCCGATCACGCTGGCGCTCGGCGCGCGCGGCGTGCGCAGCATCGAAACGACCGCATCCGGTTACTTGCTGGTGGCCGGGCCGCCGGCCGACATTGGCACGTTTGCGCTCTACCGCTGGTCGGGCCGGACCCAAGACGCGCCCTTGCCGCTGCCCGATATCGCGTTGGGCAGCTTGCGGCCCGAAGCGCTGTTCGCGATGCCGGGCATCGGCGACATGCAACTGCTGAGCGACGACGGTGGCTTGCGCACCGACGGCGTCGAATGCAAGAAGCGCCCGCCGGCCGAGCGCAGCTTTCGCAGCATCCGCTTCACGCCCTGACGACCGCGGCGCGCGGGCGCCTCACTCCAGAGTGAAGCCGACCTTGAGCGTCACCTGCCAGTGCGCGACCTTGCCGTCCGCTACGTGGCCACGCGTTTCCATCACCTCGAACCACTGGATGTTGCGCACCGATTCGCTGGCCTTGGCGATCGCGTTCCTGACCGCGTCGTCGCTGCTCGTCGGCGACGAGCCGGTGAGTTCGATGTGCTTGTAGACGTGCGTGCTCATGTTTGACTCCTTGGGAATGGTCGAACGGGCATCTTAGGAGGTATCGGGCTCATGCGCGGCTGGACAGCGCTGCGCCGTTGGCGCCCAATCCGCGCACAGGAGAGTTGGCCGATGAACCCCTCGCTTTCCACCCGTTGCTGCATCGTCGGCGGCGGCCCGGCCGGCATGATGCTCGGGCTGCTGCTGGCACGCGCCGGCGTCGACACCACAGTGCTCGAAAAGCATGGCGACTTCCTGCGCGACTTTCGCGGCGACACGGTGCATCCGTCCACGCTCGACGTGATGGGCGACCTCGGCCTGCTCGACGCATTTCTGGCCCGACCGCACGACGAGGCCCACCGGCTGCGCGCCACCATCTCGGGCCAGCAGGTGGGGCTGGCCGATTTCTCGCACCTGCGCACGCGCTGCAAGTTCATCGCGATGATGCCGCAGTGGGAGTTTCTCGATTTCCTGCGCGACGAGGCCGAGCGCTATCCGGGCTTTCACCTGCTGCTCAACACGGAAGGCACCGGCCTGGTCGAGCGCGCCTGCCGCGTCGTGGGCGTCGAGGTGCAGACCGCCGAGGGCGCATCGCAGATCGCGGCCGACCTGGTGGTCGCGGCCGACGGTCGCCGTTCGGTGCTGCGCGGCGCAGCCGGCCTCACGGTGCGCGACATCGGCGCGCCGATCGATGTGCTCTGGATGCGCCTGCCCAAGCAGCCTGGCGACCCCGAAGGCTCGGGCGGCTACATCGACACCGGCCACTTCATGGCGACGATCGACCGCAACAGCTACTGGCAGTGCGCCTATGTCATCGCCAAAGGCGGCATCGCGGCGATCCAGGCGCGCGGGCTCGATGCCTTTCGCGCCGAAATCGCCGCCACCGTGCCCCCGCTGGCCGACCGCGTCGGCCACATCGCGAGCTGGGACGACGTCAAGCTGTTGAGCGTCACAGTCGATCGCCTCGTGCAATGGTGGAAGCCGGGGCTGCTGTGCATCGGTGACG
Source organism: Variovorax sp. (assembly GCA_040003555.1). Classification (GTDB taxonomy): domain Bacteria; phylum Pseudomonadota; class Gammaproteobacteria; order Burkholderiales; family Burkholderiaceae_C; genus Variovorax. Next base: position 2,674 of record JBDUCH010000281.1, read on the forward strand.
CGGCGCATGCGATGTCGCCGGTCGGTGGCGTCGGCATCAACCTCGCCGTGCAGGACGCGGTGGCCACGGCCAATTTGCTGGGCAAGGCGCTGGCCGACGGCGCACTGGGCGCCGAGGCCATCACGCCACTGCTGGCGAGGGTGCAGCAGCGGCGGGAGTTTCCGGCCAAGGTGACGCAGGCGGTGCAGGTGGCGGTGCAGAACCGCTTGCTCAGGCCCGTGCTGCAGAGCACCGGCCGCAGCAAACCTTTCGGTGTGCCGTGGGTGTTGCGGATGGCGCAGCGCTTTCCGATCCTGCAGGGGATTCCGGCCTACGCGGTCGGCGTGGGCGTGCGGCCCGAGCGTGTGATGAACTGAGCGCGCTCAGGTGCGCCGGTCGCCGTGCAGCCGCCGGCCCAGCACCTGTTGCACCGCGTCCGAGGTGCGCTGGCCGAGCTTGCCGTCCTCGCGCAGAAAGACGCCCGGAAAGCTGTTCAGGAACTGCTGCAATTCGACGCCGCGCGGCGATTCGCTCTGCGGCTGGAAGCGCAGCGCGGGCTTGCCCTGCTCGATCGCCCTGGCCAGCGGCGGACTGGTGGTGAACGAGGCCGCATCCACCACGCCACGCTCGGCCAACCGGCGCAACAACGCCGCTGCGCCGACCTGCTTCGACTTCGCCGTGGCAGACCAGACCCCGTCGGCCACGTACTTGCCGCTCACGTAGTGGTTGGTCATGCTCCAGAGGTAGGGGCTCTTCACGTCGGGATGGTGGTTGCGGTAGCCCCAGCCGTTGTAGAGCTCCCACTTGAGCAGGATGCCGGGCACCGACCAGTCGCTCCAGCTGTCGTACTTCTCGAAGCTCAGCGCGTCGGCCGCACTGGCCTCCCAGGTGAAGGGTGGTGTGCCGGTCGGCGGACGGCCTTTGGGAACCTGCACCGTGCGCGCAGTCAGCGGATCGCCGTTGTGCAGATGCCGGTCGAAGCGCAGGCCGGCTTCCAGGCTGTGCAGCACGCCGACCACGTACCACGGCACGCCGACCGGACTCGCCACGCCTTCGTAGCGCGACCTGGCCGCAATGATCTTGTCGGTTTGCGCATTGATTTCGGCCTGCTGCGCAGCGTTGATCTGGCAGCTGTCGAACAGCGACTGGTACTCGGCGCGCAGCGCCTCGGTCAGCTTGGGCATGGCGTTCTCCTTTGCAGGCTTTTGCATTCTGGAGAAAGCCGGGCCGCGCGACCACTTGCCAATCAAGCTACTACATATGGCTTAAGCATGGCGGCCGCGTCGTGAATGAGCGGCAGGCCTGAAGTCCTATTTGGCGCCGCCGGTGTATTTCGTCACGCTGCTGGCGGTGATGTGGTAGCCGCTGACGCCCATCATCGAGTCGTTGCGCAGGGTCTGCAGCTTGCCGGTGATCCAGATCGTGTCCATCGCGCGCAGGCCCTTGGTCGCGTTCGAGGTTTTCACATGGATGATCTGGTTGGCCGGCGGCGGCGGCGTGTGGATGCAGGCGCCGAAGTAAGGCACCAGCAGGAACTCGCTGACCTGGCCGTTGTTTTCTTCGAGCGGCACCAGGAAGCCCGGGATCTTCACCTCGGTGCCGTTCAGCGCGGGGTTGGTCGGCGCGTTGTTCGAGGCTTCCTGCAGCTTCATCAGCATATCGTTGGCACGCGGGTCGCTGTCGTCCAGCTTGCTCAGATCCATGCCCTTGAGATCCTTCATCGGATCCCAGTCCTTCGGCACCAGTTCTTCCCACGCGATCACTCGCGGCTGGCCGGCCGGGCTGGCCGCGGGCTTGGCCGACGCGGCCGCAGGCGCCGGGTCGGCGGCCCAGGCGCCGGCAGCGAGCGCGGTGGCCATCAGGGCGGTGGCAGCAAGTCGCAGCATGGTGGTCAAGTCCTCTTGGATCAGATGCGGGGCGAGAGTCCGTCGGCCAGCGACAGCCGATAGGCGCGAATGCCGGGCAGCAGGCTTGCAAGCCAGCCCGAGAGCAGCAGCGCAGCCAGCAGTGCCCATTCGTTGAGTGTAGGTTGCGACAGGTGCAGCGCGAGCCCGAACTGCGACTGCAGCCATGGCGCGAGCAGGGCGATGCCCAGCACCGCCATCAAGACGCCGAGCAGCACGCCCAGCAGCGTGACGATGGCGCCTTCGAGCGCCAGCAGCGCCAGCACCTGGCGCAGGCTGGCACCGACCGCGCGCAGCACGGCGAGCTCGCGGCGGCGCTCGTTCAGGCCCGCCAGCACCACCGACACCAGGCCGGCCAGGCTCACCATCGCCACCAGCGCCGACATCAACATCAGTGCGTTCTCGCCGACGCCGACCACGCGCCACAACTCGTCGAGCGCCACGCCGGGCAGGATCGCCATCAGCGGCTCGTCGGGGTAGGTCGAAACCCAGCGCTGCACCGAGAACACGGCGGCACGGTTCTTCAGGCCGACCAGTGCGGCCGTCACGTTCTTCGGCGTCAGGTCGAACTTGCGCACCTGCTCGGCCGGGATCTTCACGCCCGGCATCGGCGCGCCGCCGATCCAGTCGAGGTGGATCGCTTCCATCGCGTCGAGGCCGATGTGCACCGTGCGGTCGACCGGCGTGCCGGTGCGTGCCAGCACGCCCACCACGGTGAAGGGCTTGTCGGCATGCTCGGCCAGGTTGAGCTCGCCGCTGCCGTGCGCCAGCGTGATCTTCCGGCCGACGTGGTAGCCGAGCTGGTCGGCCACCTCGGCGCCGACCACCGCATCGAACAGTTCGCTGAAGGGCTTGCCCTCGCGCAGCGCCAGCGGCTGCTTGTTGCCGTAGCGAAAATGCTCGAAGTACTCGGGCGTGGTCGCCAGCACCGCAAAGCCGTGGTGCGAGTCGCCGAGCGACAGCGGCACCACCCAGTCGACGCCCTTGTGCGCAGCCAGGGCCTGCACGCTCTTCCACGACACATTGTTGGTGGCCGCGCCGATGCGGAACACCGAATACAGCAGCAACTGCGTCGAGCCGGTACGCGCGCCCACGATCAGGTCGGTGCCCGACACCGACGACGAGAAGTTCTGCCGCAGCTCGGTGCGGATGCGTTCCACGCCAAG
>JBDUCH010000036.1:0-19172 GCA_040003555.1 Variovorax sp.
GAGCGCAGATCTCTTCCTCGATCAATGCGATATGCAGATAGGACAACGTCTAGTGGACTGTAACGTTTAAATAGGAAGTATCATTGCAATCGTCCAATTGGAGGTTGCGATGGAACTCACCAAGAGCGAACGCATGGAACTTCAGCAGCAAGTCGCAGCGAGGAATGGCCGGGCCGATGCAGCGCGTCACGCCCGCTTGATCCTGCTGCTGGCCGACGGCCTGACCTGGGCCGAGATTCGCAACAAGCTGGACTGCAGCGACAGCTATATTGATCGGTGGAGCAAACGGTTTGAGACGGAGCGCCTGGCTGGCTTGTTCTCCCGCCACGCCGGGCGCGAGCGCTACAAGGTGACGGAACGGCTGGAGGCGCGGGTGCTGGCGCGCACCACCAAGCACAAGCCGGCGGACGGCTCCACGCACTGGTCTTCGCGCAAGCTGGCGGCGGAACTCGGTGGCGATATCTCGCACATGACGGTGGCCCGCATCTGGGCCAGGCATGGCATCAAGCCACACTTGCTTGAGGGCTACCTCACCTCCAACGATCCGCACTTCGAGACCAAGGCGGCCGATGTCATCGGGCTGTACTTGAACCCGCCGCAGAACGCGGTGGTGTTCAGCGTCGATGAGAAGACGGCGATTCAGGCACTGGATCGCCTGGACCCGGTGTTGCCACTGTCGCCGGGGCGCGCCGAGCGCCACGGCTTTGAATATTTCCGCCACGGCACGCTGTCGCTGTATGCGGCCTTCAATACCAAGACCGGCGAGGTGCTGGGCAAGACGGCCACGCGTCACACCTCGGCCGAGTTCGTGGCCTTCCTCACCGACATCGTGGCCAATCAGCCGCGTGGCAAAGAGATTCACGTCATCGCCGACAACCTCTCTGCCCACAAGACCAAGCAGGTCGATCAGTTCCTGGCCATGCACAGCAACGTTCATATGCACTTCACCCCGACGTACTCGTCCTGGCTGAACCAGGTGGAGTTGTGGTTTGCCAAGATCGAGCGCGATGTCATTGCCCGTGGCGTGTTCACCTCCGTGCCAGATCTGAAGAGAAAGCTCATGCGATACATCCGCAAGTACAACGAGCAGCCAAAACCGGTGAAGTGGAAGTACTGTGATCTGTCACGACGCATTACTCCCGATTCAATCGTTACGGTCCACTAGAACCGAGGCACGACAGGTTGGGCCCATCTGGAGTGCCCAGAATAATAGGGGGTGTTCATATTGATCGCTATCAGAACAGGCAAAGTGCCTTGCCTTGCAAACGGGTTATGGTTTGGGGCGCCCTAGTCCAGCCGGTGCCTGAGGACCCCGATCTGCTCTGCGAATTTCCTCGGGCTCTGTTGTTGTAGCTGTGTTAGGTTGTGCAGCTTCCAGCGGATGCCTGGGAGATGTTCGAGATGAGCGATCCCAAGCGATGCCCAACGCGGGCGCCCCTCGACCAGCGACATCAGGAAGTTGCGTTCGTCCGCATCCAAACCTTCTTGCAGTTCTTTCAACATTCGCTCACGCGCAGCCAGCAAGGCGGCAAGTTCAACGGGTTCGACGGTCATGCCTTTGAAATTTCGTTCGTACTCCTGTTCAATGTTGCGCAAAGCGGGGAACAGCACTTCGTGCACCGGTCGGTTATGGCTTGCCAGGTAGACCACGAATGCACGTCGGATGGTTGATGTGATCCCTTCATGCGCGAACAGCTGCATCACGTCAAACAGGTCACGTGGATGTTGTCGATCCATCGCTGCCACAAGCTTGCCGCCATACACGTCTTCCAGTGACACCACCGGAATCTCCAGATCGGCCAGCAAGCTGTCACGAGCGGCCGGCGTCAGGGTCGAAGTGCGCACGGGATGAATGGTGCCGCGCATCACGAAGTTGACCTCGACCTTCACTTCGATGCCTGCGCGTCGTTCCAATAGCTTGGTTTCGCCGGTGTCCGGCGCCGCGAGTGCATGCGTTTGGAAGCCACGCGCTTTCAGGCGTTCGGCGGATTGCTGAAGGGCTTCGTTGATTCGAGCCAGAGCCTCCGCACGCGGCAGGCGGTGATCAGAGAACACGAGATCCAGATCGACAGACAGGCGTGGCATGTCACGGATGAACAAGTTGATCGCGGTACCGCCCTTGAGGGCAAACGTGTCGTCTATGAAAAGCAGTGGTGCGACCTGGGTCAGCAGGCGTGCCGTGTCCAGAAACGTCTGATTCATGGTTTGAGCACCAGCATCAACCCATCGGCTGATCGGGATACCCAAGCGCGGCCGCTACCGGTAGGCAATTGAGCCGTGTCCAGTTTGGCAGCCCAGGGCAGGGCGAGTTCGCGCCCGAGTAGCAGGCAAAGGCGTACTGTCTTGACGCTGGTGCAGCGCTGCAGCAAGTTGCGGAGTACGTCGGCGCGCAGGCCGTAGGCGCTCTCGGCAAGTTCACGCGCTTCTTGTAGCGGCTGACGAACGCCCACCTCGCTGAGCACCTCCAGCAGCGCTCGCTCTGGTGTGGAGACCCGTGGTGCGCCGTCGCGTTTCTCGAACGGGCCGGCGTAGAGAGGGGCGGTCGGCGGCTCGTCAAAGAGGCGCTTGCGGTGGTACTCCGCCGGAAAATGCTCGATAAACCAGCCCGGAAGGCGGGCGGTTGTCCAGCCGTAAAGTTGCAGAACGGACTGCTGCGACAGGTACTGCCGCACTCCGTACCAGTCGAGGGCGGATTTGCCGCCAACATGCAGGCCTTCGACAGAGCGCTGCATCAGGATCAGGCAGGCGTGTAGATCCAGCGTATCGTTTGGACGGCAGTACACGCCGCGCGCCAACCGAGACATCCAACCGGCGCGGGCGTAGTGAACAGCCAAGTCTGCGGAGATGCCCAATGCCGCCAAGTCCTCTGATGTCAGAGGTGTTCCCGGTGCCCAATGCCGGTAGAGGGAATTTAGTTTGTTTCGTTCAGTCGTAGCCATACTGCGATATCTACCATCAAATTAAGCGCTTGACAAGCTTTGTTTAGTTGTTGCAGTCGTAGCTCTGCTACGATAAAAACCCACAATCCAAAATCTTTACGCACTTCGCTCGCAGCGACAGTTGGCGCCAGCCGGGCTAGAGTAGCCGCCGCGCAAACCGAGTCCCATCTCCCGCGAAAGGCGCTTCAAGTGCGATGCCCCGACACCCAAAAAGCAAGCATCCATGGGTTTTCGGCCATCGGAAATCATTGAGTGGGAGTGACCCATGAGTAACCAGGCACAGCTTTCGCTGGACGGTATCGGCGACGCGCCGCCGCCGACCGATCGGCTGTTCTTCGCGATCCTTCCGGGCGCCGATGCCGCTGCGCGCGCCAGGCTGCTCGGGCACCAGCTCGCGCAGGCGCACCGCATGAGCGGCAAGCCGCTCGCAGCGGAATTCCTTCACGTCGCGCTGCATCACCTGGGCGACTACGCCGGCCTGCCGCATGACATCGTGGCGGCATCGGGCCGGGCCATGTCGGCGCTCCGCTTCCCGCCCTTCGAGGTGGTGCTGGATCGCGCCATGACGTTCGGCAAGGTCGGGCCACGGCCGGTGGTTCTGGGCGGGCACGGCAGCGGCGTGGCTGGTGGCGTTTCACCAGGCATTGTTGGCCACCATCGGTGGGCGCGCGAGCGGCAACTTCGTGCCGCACCTGAGTCTGCTGTATGACGAACAGGCGATTCCCGAACACGACGTGGAGCCGATCGCATGGATCGCGCGCGAAGTCGTGCTGGTCCACAGCGCGATCGATCAACGCAAGCAAACGCACGAGACACTGGCGCGCTGGCCTCTGCGTCGCTGAGCGTGTTCAGCCACCCGGGTGGGCGACCGCGCGCGCCAGCGCCAGCACCGACAGGGGCGCCGACCCTCTCGCCTTGTTGTTGATCGTGACATAGGCGTTGTGGCCCGCGCCAGTGGTGCCCGCGATCACGCGGGCCAGTGCCTCGCGCGTCTCGGGATCGGGGTCGACCAGCTTGTCGAAAGGTTCGTAGAGCGCCTTGGCTTGCTCGTAGCCATGGCCACCGTGCAGGCGGTTCAGGTTCCAGCGGCACACCAGCGGCCCCGACCCCAGCGCGCGCAACAGCGGCAGTTGCGCTGCGTCGGCGGCAGCTTGGGATGCAGGCCCAGGCAGTAGGTGGCGCCGGCCTCGCGCAGCACTCCCCGAAGGCCGGCGTCAGGAATTCAGGGTTGCGCACTTCGACTGCGATCACGCCGTCGGGCGCGGCAGGCCGCAGCGCGGGCAGGGCGACCAGCATCGCGCGCAGGCGTTGCAGGATCTCCGGCATCCGCGTCAGCATCGACCCCGCCAACGGGCTCAACTGGAACACCAGCGCGCCGATCTTGTCGCCAAGGCCGTCCAGCGCCGGCTACACGAACTGTTGCGCCGCGAGCGCGGGGACGAGAAAGACCGGATTCGGCTGTTCGCCTCGCCCGTTCTCCGCGCGCACCATCGCATCGGCCACCAGGCTCGGCGCCTTAACGACAAAGCCGAAGTCGTCCGGCACCTGCGCCGCATGGGCGGCGAACTGGCTGGCCGAGAGCGGCCGGTAGAACGTGCGATCCAGACTCACGCTGCGCAGCAGCGGATGCTGTGCATAGGCGGCCAGCCCCTGCTTCGACAACGTCGGCTGTGCGTACTCGCCGTCCCAGACCAGGCCGGCCCATCCCGGGAAATACCAGGACGAGGTGCCGAGTCGCAACTGTGGCGGCAGTGCGGCGGCCAATGTCTGCTTTGCCGGATCGACCGGTGCCGGCAACACCTTCGGCGCGCCGGCGGACTTGCGCACGGCGCCCGCGGTCGCAACGGGCGCGGGCGGTGTGTCCGGGTCGTCGAAGAGGGCGTCTTGCATGATGGGGGCTTGCGTAACGCTGATTCTGGATCAAGACCAAATCGGGCTGCAGCGCCCGTCAGGCGCGGCGCGCGGCGACAATGGCGAGGCCATGTACCTGCCGCCCCAGTTCAATGTGAAGGATCGCGCCACAGCCGTCGAGCTTATGCGCGACCACGCTTTCGCCAGTCTCATTTCGAACGACGACGAAGGTGTGCCCTGCGTGACGCACCTGCCGCTCGTGCTCGAAGAACGCGGGGTGGGCGAAGACACCGAGCTGGTGCTCTGGGGCCACTGCGCCAAACCCAATCCGCACTGGCGCTACCTGCAGGCGCGGCCCCGAGCCCTTGTCACGTTCCTCGGGCCGCACGCCTACCTGTCGCCCTCGGTGTACCCGGATCTCGCTCGCGTTCCCACCTGGAACTACCTGGCGGTGCATTGCACGGTCGAGGCGAGCTTGGTCGAGGCACCGGCCGAAAAAGACGCGCTGCTCAAGCGCCTGATTGGCCAGCACGAACCGGCGTACGCGCAGCAGTGGCGCGATCTGGGCGAGGACTTTCAACAGAAGATGCTGGCCGGCATCGTCGGTTTCGAGCTGCGCATCACGGCACTCCAGTGCAAGGTCAAGCTGAACCAGCACCGCAAAGAGGCGCATGCGGCGATGCACGCCACCTACAGCCAGGGCACGCCCGACGAACGGGCGCTGGCCGTCTGGATGCAGCGGCTCGGCATGGCCATCGAAAAAGGAACCGAGCATGCGTAGCCTGGGGTTGATCGGGTTGGTGCTGGCACTGTTGATCGTCGGCGTGCTGGTCAAGAAGCAGGTGAACAGCGTGGCGCCTCCTGTAGCAGCGCCGCAGTCCGGCGCACCGGCGCCCACCGTGCGTGCGCAAAGCCAGCAGATCCAGCAGCAGGTGCGGGAGCAGGTCGATGCCGCGATGCAGGCCCGACCCCTGCCGGACGACGCCAAGTAGCCCCTTCATGACAGACGCCGACTGGATGCAGCGCGCACTCGGCGAGGCGCGCGTGGCTGGTGACGCGGCCGAGGTGCCGGTTGGCGCCGTGCTCGTGAAAGACGGCATCCAGATCGCAAGCGGCCGCAACACGCCGGTGGCGCAGCACGACCCGAGCGCGCATGCCGAAATCAATGCGCTGCGCGCCGCGGCGTCCGCGCTCGGCAACTACCGGCTCGATGGCTGCACGCTTTATGTGACGCTCGAACCGTGCGCCATGTGCGCCGGCGCAATGCTGCACGCCCGGCTCGCGCGCGTGGTGTTCGGCGCGGCCGACCCGAAGACCGGCGCTGCAGGCTCGGTGCTCGACCTGTTTGCCCAGCCGCAACTGAACCATCGAACGGTGGTGCAGGGCGGCGTGCTGGCGCACGAATGCGCGGCGCTGCTGCAGCAGTTCTTTCGTGCGCGCCGCGACCAGGCACGCGAGCAGGCGCAGCCATTGCGCGACGATGCGCTGCGCACGCCCGACGCCCGTTTTGCCGCACTGCCCGATTGGCCCTGGACGCCGCACTACCTGAGCGAGCTGCCGAGCCTGGATGGCTGGCGCCTGCACTTCGTCGACGAGGGCCCGGCGGATGCGTCGCTGGCCGTGGTCGCGCTGCACGGCCCCGGCCAGTGGGGCTACCTGTACCGGCACCTGATCGACGGGCTCGTGGCGCTCGACGGGCCACGCGTGCTCGTCCCCGACCTGATCGGCTTCGGGCGCAGCGACAAGCCCAAGCGCGAAGCGGTGCATCGGCCCGAATGGCATGCCGGAGTTTTGCGCGAGTGGATCGAACAACTGGCATTGCCGCGGGTGCTGCTGGTGCATGGCGCTGGAGACGACGTGGTGGCTGCGTTGCTCGCCGCCTCCCTGCCGCAACGGATCGTCGGCCGCCTCTGCGCCCGGATCCAGCCGGACGCGGCCAGTGACGCGGCCTGGCGCCTGCCCTTCGTCGATGCCGGCTACCAGGCCGGGCTGCGCGCATGGCAGGCGCCCCGGGGCCAGGTGTTCGACCTCGCGCCCGCGCAGGCGTCCGAGGTGGCCCAGGCCGCAATGGGATACTTCGCGCCGTGACCAAACACATCTACATTTTTTCGCCCTCGAGCGCGGTGCGCGACAAGGCTGCATTCAAGCGCGGCGTGGCCCGGCTCAAGGCTTTGGGCCATGACGTGGAGATCGACGAAGCCGCGCTCGCCACCCACCAACGCTTTGCCGGCGACGACGCCACGCGGCTCGCTGCCATCGCCCGCGCCGCCGCCAGCGGGGCCGACGTTGCGTTGATCTCGCGAGGCGGCTATGGCCTGACGCGCATCCTCGATGCACTGCCGTACAAGGCCGTGGCCAAGGCGATCGCACATGGCACCGAGTTCGTCGGCCTGAGCGACTTCACCGCCTTCCAGAGTGCATTGCTGGTCAAGACCGGCGCCGTCAGCTGGTCCGGGCCGGCCGTCGGCGAAGACTTCGGTGCCGAGGCCGGTTCCGACGACATCATGGAAGCCTGCTTCGACGACCTGCTGGCCGGGCAGGGCGAGGGCACCGGCTGGCGCCTGCCCGCGCGCGATGCCGAAGCCGCGAGCGGCATGCGCAGCATCCATGGCGCGCAGCTGTGGGGCGGCAATCTCTGCGTGCTGACCAGTCTGCTCGGTACACCCTACTTTCCGGCGATCCACAAGGGCGTGCTGTTTCTCGAGGACGTGGGCGAGCATCCCTACCGCATCGAACGCATGCTCGAACAGCTACGCCATGCGGGCGTGCTGGCGCGTCAGAAAGCGATCCTGATGGGCCAGTTCACCGGCTACCGCAAGGTGCCGAACGATCGCGGTTTCAGTCTGCAGGGGGTGGTGGAGCGGCTGCGCGGGCAGATCAAGGTGCCGGTGCTGACCGGCCTGCCGTTCGGCCATGTGCCGACCAAGGTGCTGCTACCCGTCGGCGCCAAAGTAGAAATCGCGGCCGAGGGCCGCGATGTGTTCATGGTGTGGGGGCATCGGCACGCTCATCACCATTGAGTGGTGCCGGAGGCGTCCGGCGTCAGAGGCTGAAGCGATGGTGGGCGCGTGGCCCCATGGTTTCGGGCAAGCGCCCTTTGAACATGACGTTGATGGGGCGCAGCTGCCGACGCGCTGCTGCCTCGCCGTCGAGTTCGACCAGCGCTGACATCACATCCTGGCGCAAGTACCACAGCGCTTCGAGGTCATCGGCGAAGCGCACCCGCTGGGCGACCCGCTGAACGCCGTGGCCGCCATGCACTTGGAGTAGGGAGAGCATGGCATTGCGGATGCGATTCGTGTGGCGTGGTTCCGAACCCCGCGACCCGAAGCCCGGAATAGACAGAAGTCGAAAGAAACCACGGAGTGAAATCATGGCGCGAAGGCGGATTGCCGGAGCAGTTGATGACGCCACGTTACGGGTAACGCACCCTCCGCACAAGCGGGGAGACAATTTTTAATGTTTAAAAACAACATACTTCACGAAAGTCCTTATGCGTCTTCTGAAGAATGGATACCTAAGTTCTACCTTGTCCGTGAGAATGCGAAACTGATGAAACCAATATGGCGAAGCCCGCGTACCCTGTGTTTCAAATGCACAGAGACTTTTTGAACTGGTCAACCGCGGTTGTCAGTAGGAGCACATCGACAGCGATGAGGTCGGCTTTGCCATAATTTCAGTGCGATCGATACCAAGTTCATAAAAATGGCCGCTCCACCCACCGTCGTGTTTGCAGATTTGACCGGGAGCACTCGCGTGTTCGAGGCGATGGGCAATGCGCGCGCGACGGAAACGGTCACACGGCTTGTCCAGTGGATCGGGGGTGTTTGCGAATCGCACCACGGGCGCGTCGTCAAGACGCTCGGCGATGGCGTATTTGCAATATTTCCAGATGGGGCATCCGCTGTCGGCGCGGTGCTTGAGTTGCAGCGCAACCACCTGAAGCGGCTGATGGTTTGGCCGGCGCCGCTGCGCATGGATCTTCAGATCGGGGTGGCCAGCGGCGAGGTGCTCGAGGTCGATGGCGACTCCTACGGCGACGCAGTCAATCTGGCATCTCGCCTCAGCGATCTGGCCGGCCCGGGCCAGATCTGGGCGACCGAGTCGGTGATCGATCAGCTCGGCGAAACCGGCGTGCGGCATCGCAATCTGGGACCGATCAATATTCGTGGCAAGAGCGAAACGCCGATCGTGCACCGCATCGACTGGCAGGACGAAGTGACCGAGTTCCTCACCATGCCGGCGTCGCTGGCACACCAGCCGCGGCCATCCGATTCGTCGTTCGGCCAGATCGAGCTGTCGTGGCTCGATGTGCGCTCGCTGTTTCGCGCGGATGAACTGCCGATTCACCTGGGGCGCGTCGACGAAGCCCAGTTCGTGGTCAACGACCCGCGGGTGTCGCGCCTGCATGCGCGTATCGAGGCGCGACAGGGCAGTTGTGTGCTGGTGGATGTCAGCACCTACGGAACCTGGGTGCGCTTTCACGGCACCGCAGGGGCCAGTGGCGAAATCGCGCTGCGGCGCGACGAGTGCGTGCTGCACGGCAGCGGCGAAATCGGGCTGGGCGCACCGCTGAGCGATTTCAGCGCGCCGACCATCTCGTTCAACACCACCGGCAGCAACGTGCTGCTGGGACGCAAGGACGCCCGCTAGGGGCGTTGCCGCTTACTCGACCTTCGCGCTGGCGCGCAGGCCTTCCTGGTACTTTTGCAGCTTCTGCTGCTGCAGCTGCTGCGTGACCTGCGGCTTGACTTCCTCGAGCTTCGGCAACGTGGCCTGACGGATGTCATCGACGCGGATGATGTGATAGCCGAACTGCGACTTGACCGGCGCCGGCGTGGTTTCGCCCTTCTTGAGCTTGATCATGGCTTCCGAGAACTCGGGCACGAAGCTCGCCGGGTTGGCCCAGTCGAGGTCGCCGCCGTTGGCGCCCGAACCCGGATCCTTGCTCTGCTTCTTGGCGAGCTCGTCGAACTTGGCACCCTTCTTCAGGTCGGCCAGGATCTTCAGCGCCTGGTCTTCTTTTTCGACCAGGATGTGGCGCGCCTTGTATTCTTTGCCGCCGTTGGCCGCGACGAACTTGTCGTATTCGGCCTGCACGTCGGCATCGGTCACCGGGCTGGTCTTGCGGTAGTTGTCGAACAGCGTGCGGATCAGGATCGCCTGGCGTGCGAGCTCGAGCTGGGCCCTGAACTCATCGCTCTTGTCGATGCCCTGTTTTTGCGCTTCCTGCATGAACACTTCGCGCGTGACGACTTCTTCGCGCAGCTGCGTCTGCATTTCAGGCGTCACCGGGCGGCCGGCAGCGGCGAGCTGCTGGGCCAGCATGTCCATGCGGGCCTTGGGCACGGCCTTGCCGTTGACGATGGCTGCGTTCTGCGCGAAGGCGGCCACGGGAATGGCGCCGACGAGCGCCGCGGCCGCGATGGCCTGCAGGAGTTGTTTTTTCATGGATGAACGGGGGAGTAAAGAGGGCGCGAGACGGCCGGAAGAGGTGACGCTCAGAGCGTCTCGATGGCAATCGCGTGAAGGCCCTGTGCGATGAAAATGTGCAGCGCATCATACACAAGGCGATGCCGCGCAACACGCGGTTTGCCGGCGAACAAGGGGCTGGCAATGCGCACCCGGAAGTGCGTGCCGTAGCCCTCGTCACCGGCGCCGGCATGGCCGGCGTGCGAGGCGCTTTCGTCGATGACTTCGAGTACCGTCGGTTGCAGCGCCTCGCGCAGCACGGCTTCGAGGTCGGCCGTTCGCGGCGGGGGCGTGGTGGTCGTGCTCATGCTCATGCAGCGGGCGTGTCGTCGGACTTCAGATGGGGCGAAATGTAGAGCCCCTGCGCGATCAGGAAGGCGATCGGGAAGGCATAGCCCCAGAGCTTGAAGTTGACCCAGGCGTCGGTGCTGAAATACATCGCCACATAGCCGTTGATCGCGGCCATGAACACGCAGTAGCCGATCCAGGCGATGTTCAGGTGCGTCCAGATGCGATCGGGCAACTGCAGCTGCTTGCCGAGCATCACCTGCAGGAAATTCCGGCGGAAGCCCCAGTACGCGATGCCGAGCGCAAACGCCATCGCGCCGTACAGCGCGGTCGGCTTCCACTTGATGAAGCGGTCGTCGTGCAGCGCGAGCGTGAGCGAGCCGAACAGCAGGATCAGCACCAGCGTGGCCTTCTGCATCGGCTCCAGCCGGCGCGTGGTGAACCAGATGATCGCCATCTGCAGCACGGTGCCGGCCATCAGCACGCCGGTCGCGACATAGATGTCGTACAGCTTGAAGGCGCCGAAAAACAGCAGGATCGGAAAGAAGTCGAGCAGCAGTTTCATTCGTTTGTCTTGGTGCTGGGTGTGAAATCGAGCGAGGCCGAGTTCATGCAGTAGCGCAGGCCGGTTTCGGTCGGGCCGTCGGGGAACACATGGCCCAGGTGCGCGCCGCAGTTCGCGCAGACGTTTTCGGTGCGCGTCATGCCGTGCGAACGGTCGACGATGTTCCGGATCGCGCCGGGCACCGCTTCTTCCGAAAAGCTGGGCCAGCCGCAGCCGGCGTCGAACTTGGTGCCCGATTCGAACAGCTTGGCGCCGCAGCAGACGCAGTGGTAGGTGCCGTCGGCCCAGTGGGCTTCGTATTTGCCGGTAAAAGGGCGCTCGGTGGCTGCATGGCGGGTGACTTCGAACGAGCCGCGTTCAGCGCCTTTTTCGGCGAGCAGGGCTTTCCATTCGGCGTCGGTTTTCTGGACGGAGGAGGTCATGATGAACAGCTGATTTCGATCGAGGAGGCCCAGTCGGGCGGGAAGCCGGCGTAGGTATCTTGCCCGGCGTGTTCCTCAAATGGGGTTTCGAGGAGTTTCAGCAAGGTCGCGACGCCCGCGAAGTCCTTGCGGTGCGCCGATTCGATTGCCTGCTGGCCCAAGTGGTTCCGCAGCACGAATTTCGGGTTGGTTGTCAGCATCAAATCGGCCGCCGACGCCCGCGGGACGGTCGCATGGCGCTCTGAAAACAATAGCAACCAGGCGTCGAAACCGGCTGTGTCGGCGAACAGGTCGCGCACGGTTTTCGCATCCGCGCCAGCCATGTGTTGCGACAGGCGGCGCCAGAAAATCGTCCAGTCGGTCTGCTCCTGTGCGAGCAGCGACAGCGCACCCTCGATAAGTCCGCGGTCGCCATCGTGCGCGCCGGCCAATCCCAGTTTGGCCCCCATGCGCCGTTCGAACTCGCGCGGAAACACGGTTTTGTACGACTCCAGCGCGGCGATCGCCACCTCCTGTTCGCCGATCAGCGGGAGCAAAGCCTGGCCGAGGCAATAGAGGTTCCAGTAGGCCACGTTGGGTTGCTGGTTGTAGGCATAGCGGCCGCCGGTGTCGCTGTGGTTGCAGATGTGGCGCGGGTTGAAGCCATCGAGAAACTGGAACGGGCCGTAGTCGATCGTGAGCCCGAGGATGCTCATGTTGTCGGTGTTCATCACGCCGTGGCAAAAGCCGACCGCCTGCCACTGCGCCATCAGCGCCGCGGTGCGTTCGCTCACGGTTTCGAGCAGCGCCGCGTAGGCGTTGCCGCCAAAGCGTTCGGTGGCCCGGCACTCCGGATAGTGGCGATCGATCACGAAGTCGGCCAGTGCACGCAGCTCGTCGTAGCGCTCATTGGCCGAGAAGTGCTCGAAATGGCCGAAGCGGATGAAGCTGGACGCGGTGCGCGTCACTACCGCGGCGGTTTCGAGTTCTTCGCGGCGCACGCGTGCGTCGGAGCCCGTCACGCACAGGGCGCGCGTGGTCGGGATGCCGAGCGCGTGCATCGCCTCGCTGCAAAGGAATTCGCGCACGCTCGAGCGCAGCACCGCACGGCCATCGCCCATGCGCGAGTAGGGCGTCCGACCGGCCCCCTTGAGCTGCACCTCGAAACCGTTTTCCGTTTCACCCAGCAGGATCGCGCGCCCGTCGCCGAGCTGGCCGGCCCAGACGCCGAACTGGTGCCCGCTGTAGACGGTTGCCAGCGCATCCATGCCGGGCAGCAGCGCATTGCCCGTGAAGACTTCCAGCGCTTCGGTCGACCTGAACCAGTGGGCATCGAGCCCGATCTGTCTGGCCGCCGCATCGCTGCGGCCCACCCAGTACGGTTCGGGCAACGGGGTTGCCTGAAGTCGGGTGAAAAAGGCCGGTGCCAGGGTCGCAAACCCGTTGCGCCAGCGCAGCCCGGTCTCGGAGGCGACAGCGAGGTCGGCCGTTTCGGAAGGGGAATCCATGGCTGCGATTGTCCGGCAGTTCGCCGCGCGCGCCAGCGGTACGGGCATTCCCGCATCGGCGCGATGCTGCGCTGCGCAATACTCCCGCTCAACATTTTTGACTACTGAGACAAGGAACCTCCCGATGCTGGGTTTGATGCAAGACCAACCGCTGCTAATCTCGTCGCTGCTCGAGTTCGCCGACCGCCACCATGGCGATGCCGAGATCGTTTCGCGCCGCGTCGAGGGCGACATCCATCGCTACACCTGGGCCGACGTCGCAGCCCGATCCCGCCAGGTGGCCAATGCGCTCGACGGCAGCGACCTGCTCTTCAGCGACCGCGTCGCCACGCTGGCCTGGAACGGCTACCGGCACCTGGAGCTGTACTACGGCGTGAGCGGCTCCGGCCGCGTGCTGCACACCATCAATCCGCGCCTGCATCCGGATCAGATCGCCTGGATCGCGAACCATGCCGAAGACCAGATCCTCGCGTTCGACCTGACTTTCCTGCCGCTGGTGCAGGCGGTGCATGCGCGCTGCCCGGGCGTGAAGAAATGGATCGCGCTGTGCGACGCCGACAAGCTGCCGGCCAACAGCGGTGTGCCCAACCTGGTCAGCTACGAAGCCTGGATTGCGCCGCACCCGAGCCGCTACGACTGGCCGGCTTTCGACGAGAACTCCGCCTCGAGCATGTGCTACACGAGCGGCACCACCGGCAACCCGAAGGCCGCGCTCTACAGCCACCGCTCGACCATCCTGCATGCCTACGCCGCCGCGCTGCCGGACGTGATGCGCCTGTCGGCGCGCGACTCGGTGCTGCCGGTGGTGCCGATGTTCCACGTCAACGCCTGGGGCATCCCGTACTCGGCCGCGCTCACCGGCTGCAAGCTGGTATTTCCCGGGCCGGCGATGGACGGCAAGTCGGTCTTCGAGCTCATCGAAGCCGAGGACGTCACCTTTGCGGCCGGCGTGCCGACGGTCTGGCAGATGATGCTGGGCCACATGCAGGCCAACGGCCTCAAGTTCTCCAGGCTCAACCGCACGGTGATCGGGGGTTCGGCCTGTCCGCCGGCCATGATCCACGCGTTCCAGGAGCAGTACAAAGTCGAGGTGCTGCATGCCTGGGGCATGACCGAGATGAGCCCCCTCGGCACCCTCTGCACGCTCAAGAACAAGCACCTGAAGCTGCCCGCCGCCGAGCAGGCCGCCATCCGCCTCAAGCAGGGCCGGGCGATCTTCGGTGTCGACATGAAGATCGTCGACGGCAATGGTGCCGAACTGCCATGGGACGGCAAGGCCTACGGCGATCTGCTGGTCAAGGGCCCGTGGATCGTCAAGGAGTACTTCAAGGGCGAGGGCGGTGACCCGCTGATTCCAGATGCACAAGGGCGCGGCTGGTTTCCCACCGGCGACGTCGCCACCATCGACCCCGACGGCTTCCTGCAGATCACCGACCGCAGCAAGGACGTGATCAAGTCGGGCGGCGAGTGGATCAGCTCGATCGAGATCGAGAACATCGCGGTTGCGCATCCGGCCATCGCCCTGGCGGCTTGCGTCGGCGTCTTCCATCCCAAGTGGGACGAGCGCCCGATCGTGGTGGTTGCGAAGAAGCCGGGCGGCGAGGTCACGCGCGAAGAACTGCTGCAGTTCTACGAAGGCAAGACCGCCAAGTGGCAGATTCCGGACGACGTGGTCTTCGTCGAAGCCATTCCGCTCGGCGCCACCGGCAAGATCCTGAAGACCAAGCTGCGCGAGCAGCTCAAGGGCTACAAATTGCCCGGCCTCTGAAACGCCCTACCGGCCGGTAGCATCGTCTGTCGCATGGGTGATAGAAACGACTTCGGTGCCGCCTTTCTTACGGGCATTCCCTGAGGGGGGGTCTAGTAAAGACTTGTACGCTCACTTCGCGTTCGAATACCGATGATCAGGAGACCGATCCCATGAAATTCACACTCAAATTCGTAGCTGCCGGCGTCATGATGGCTGCCGCTGCAGGTGCTTTCGCCCAGAAGGGCGAAACCGTCAAGATCGCCATGATCGAGGGGCTTTCGGGCCCGTTCGCCAATGTGGGGCAGAACCAGCTCAAGAGCTGGCAACTGATGGCCCAGGAACTGAGCGGCGCGAAGAACCCGGCAGGCGTCAAGTTCGAGATCGTCGGAATGGACAGCAAGAGCTCGCCGCAGGAAGCGCTGAACCTGCTGAAAGCCGCCAGCGACCAGGGCTTTCGCTACGTCACGCAGGGCAACGGCTCCAACGTGGCCGTTCCGCTGGCCGATGCCGTCGCCAAACACAACGAGCGCAACCCCGGCAAGGAAATCGTCTACCTGAACTACGCCGCGGTCGATCCGGTGCTCACGAACGAGAAATGCAGCTTCGCGCACTTCCGTCTTGATGCCGACACCTCGATGAAGATGGCAGCGCTGACGGCGTTCATGAAGGATCAGCCCAAGATCTCGAAGATCTACCTGATCAACCAGAACTATTCGCACGGGCAGCAGGTCTCCAAGTTCTTCAAGGAAGGCCTGGCACGCAACCGGCCGGATGCCAAGATCGTCGGCGACGACCTGCATCCGCTGGGCCAGGTCAAGGACTTCGCGCCCTACGTGGCCAAGATCAAGCAGTCGGGCGCCGACACCATCGTCACCGGCAACTGGGGTCAGGACATGACCCTGCTGATCAAGGCGCTGAACGATTCGGGCCTGAAGATTCCGATCTACGCGTACTACGCCGGCGTTTCCGGAACCCCGACGGCACTGGCCGCGGGTGGCGATCTCGAGGTCTATCAGATCGCCTACAACCACTCCAACTACACCGGCGAAATGGGCCGGCTGATGGCGGAGTTCAAAAAGAAGTTCAACGACGACTTCTACACGTTCTCGATCTACAACGGCGTCGTGGTTCTGGGCGAGGCGATGGCCAAGGCCAAGTCCACCGATCCGATGAAGGTTGCTGCTGCGATGGAAGGCCTGAAGTTCAAGGGATTCAACGGCGACAGCGAAATCCGCAAGACCGATCACCAGATGCAGCAGGGGCTCTGGATCTCCAAGTGGCAGAAGGTCGATGCCAAGAACAAATACAACGTCGAAAACACCGGCTACACCTTTGCACCGGTGAAATACCTCGAGCCCTACATCGCGAGCACGCCCACCAGCTGCGACATGAAGCGCCCGTTCTGAGGCGCGCCACAACACAGCAGGCCGGCGAGTGACGAGAGTCGCTCACCGGCTTTTTTGCACACCGGCTATTGCGAGCGCCAACAACGAACAAATACCGTGGAATTTTTTGTCATCTCCCTGCTGAACGGACTCAGCTACGGCCTGTTGTTGTTCATGCTGAGCTCGGGCCTGACCCTGATCTTCAGCATGATGGGCGTGCTCAATTTCGCGCACACCAGCTTCTACATGCTCGGCGCCTACTTTGCGTACACGATCTCCGGCGTGCTGGGCTTCTGGCCGGCATTGGTGATCGCGCCCCTGGTGGTCTTTGTGCTCGGCGCCCTGTTCGAACGCTACAGCCTGCGACGTGTCCACAAGTTCGGACATGTACCCGAACTGCTCGTCACCTTCGGCTTGTCCTACCTGATTCTGGAACTCGTGCAATTGATCTGGGGGCGCGCAACGGTTCCGTACGGCTTGCCGGAGCAACTGCAGGGGCCGCTGTTTTCGCTGTACGGCACGCAGTTCCCCAAGTCGCGCTCATTCATCATGCTGCTCGCCATGCTGATGCTGCTGTCGGTCTGGCTGTTGCTGACACGCACCCGTATCGGACTGGTGATCCAGGCTGCGCTGACCCACCCCGACACGGTGGAGGCACTGGGCCACAACGTGCCGCGGATTTTCATGCTGGTGTTTGGCGGCGGCGCTGCGCTCGCCGCGCTGGCCGGCGTGATCGGCGGCAACACCTATGTGACCGAGCCGGCCATGGCGGGCGCGGTGGGCTCCATCGTGTTCGTCGTCGTGGTCGTGGGTGGCATGGGATCGCTCGCGGGCGCTTTCCTGGCGTCGCTGCTGATTGGCGTGCTGCAGACCTTCGCCGTGGCGATCGACCAGTCGATGGCATCGGGCCTCCAGGCGATCGGTGTCACCGTCACCGACAAGACCTTTGGCTACGAATTGCTGCAGCTCAGCGTGGCCCAGGTGGCGCCGATCCTGCCGTACCTGCTGCTGGTGTTGATCCTCATATTCCGGCCCAAGGGTCTGCTCGGCAAGCGGGAAGGTTGAGATGGCGTCTACCAACTACTACCGTTTCAAGCCCTGGAACATCGGGCGCGTGCTGATCTGGACCTTGTTCGCGCTGATGCTGATCGTTTCGCCGCTGCTGTTTCGCAGCAGCCTGGCGCTCACCATGCTGTCGCAGATGGGCTACCTGACCATCATTTGCCTGAGCTACAACATCCTGCTGGGGCAGGGCGGCATGCTGAGCTTCGGGCACGCCGTCTACACCGGGCTGGGCGCCTTCGTTGCCGTCCATGCGATGAACATGGCCGCCGCCAAGGGGGGCGTTCCGATTCCACTGGTGGCGATACCGCTGGTGGGCGGCTTTGCAGGCTTGCTGTTCGCGATCCTGCTGGGTTATGTCACGACCAAGAAGTCCGGCACGACCTTCGCCATGATCACGCTCGGCATCGGCGAGCTGGTGGCCGCCATGTCGCTCATGTTTCCGGGGTTTTTCGGCGGCGAGGGCGGCGTGACGACCAACCGGACCTACGGCTCGTTCTTCGGATGGACATTCGGGCCGCAGATCCAGGTGTACTACCTGATCGCCGCCTACTGCTTCGTCTGCACCGCGCTGATGTTCGCGTTCACCGGCACGCCCCTCGGGCGCATGCTCAACGCGGTGCGCGACAACCCCGAGCGGGTGGAATTCATCGGCTACGACACCCAGAGGGTGCGTTACCTGGGTTTCATCATCGCGGGCTTTTTCGCGGGCATCGGGGGGGCGCTGGCTTCCATCAATTTCGAGATCGTCAACGCGTCCGACAGCCTCAGCGGCCTGCGTTCGGGCGGCTACCTGCTGTTCACTTTCCTGGGCGGCGCCACCTTTTTCTTCGGCCCCATCATCGGCGCCGTGCTGCTGGTGCTGGCGTCGGTGCTGTTGTCGGAAATGACCAAGGCCTGGTTGCTCTACCTCGGACTGGTGTTCCTGTTCATGGTGATGTACGCGCCGGGCGGCGTGGCCAGCCTGATCATGATGAACCTGCGGGTCGCCAGGTTCGGCAAATTCAAGCGCCTCTGGGGCCTCTATGGCGGGCTGCTCCTGACCGGCGCTGTCATGGTCGTCGCCGCAGCCGCCATCGTCGAAATGGTTTATCACATGCAGCTCAATGCTGCCCTCGGCGACACCGTCAACTTCATGGGCGTCGAGCTTGACACGACCCGTGCAACCAGCTGGATCGGCGTTGCCGCGCTGCTGGCCATCGGCGTGGGGCTGGTCGAGCTGGTTCGCCGGCGCTTCGCGCGGGTCTGGGGGCAGGCGCAGGAAGAAATAGAAGCCGAGATCAAACGGCGGGAGACGGCTTGATGGCCTACGCACTGGAATTGAAGGCTCTGCGCAAGAGCTTCGGCAAGACCGACATCATCCGAGGCGTCGACCTCGCCGTGAGCGCGGGCGAGCGCATCGCGGTGATCGGCCCCAACGGCGCCGGAAAATCGACGCTGTTCAACCTGATCAGCGGCCGGCTCACGCCGAGCAGCGGCGAGGTGCTGCTGAATGGCCAGCGCATCGACGGCAAGCAGCCCTACGAGATCAACCGGCTGGGCTTGTCGCGCAGCTTCCAGATCACCAACATCTTTCCCAAGCTCAGCGTGTTCGAGAACCTGCGCTGCGGCGTGCTGTGGAGCCTGGGGTACCGCTACACCTTCCTGCGCTTTCTCTCCAACCTCGATGACGCCAACGAGCGCACTGAAGAATTGGTGCGCCAGGTCGGCCTCGAGAAGAAGCGCGATGTGCACGCGGTCAACCTGACCTATGCCGAGCAGCGCGCGCTCGAGATCGGCGTGACCATCGCCGGCGGCGCCGGCGTGATCCTGCTCGACGAGCCGACGGCCGGCATGAGCAAGACGGAAACCTCACACTTCATTGCGCTGATCAAGCAGGTGACGATAGGCAAGACGCTGCTCACCGTCGAGCACGACATGGGCGTGGTGTTCGGGCTGGCCGACAAGATCG